>JBECKV010000075.1:0-3482 GCA_040235495.1 Porticoccaceae bacterium | reverse complement strand
ACTGCTGATGAGCTTGACGCCTTCGGGACTGGTTTCACCGGCTTTAAGCAAGCGGGTTTCGCCATTGATGGTCAACATGGCCTTGTCCTTGAATAGCCCATTGGCAACCACCTCCGTGGCCGCGTGGGCAGCCAGTGGCAGCAGCAGGAGCGCCATCATCCCGATCAAGCCATCCCCGATGCGTATCATAGCAACCATAATCCCATCATCATCACCGCCCAGGCGCCCACACCCGCCAGCAGATCGTCAAGCATAACACCGAGCCCACCAGCAATTTTGCGGTCAATCACATTTATCGGCCACGGTTTAAATATATCGAAGACGCGAAAAACAACGAAACCGGCCAGCCACCAACCCCAACTCGGGGGGACACAGCTCAGCGTCAACCACACACCGACGAATTCATCCCAGACGATCGCCGGATGATCGTGCCCTTTGAGCCGCCTCTGGGCATACTCGCAAAGGCCAACGCCGGCAGCGAATGCGACCAGCAAAAATACACCGTAACCCCAGAGCGGCATCATGCTGAGCACGGGCATGAACACCAGTGCCGCCCCGCTGCCAACGGTGCCGGGCGCCCGTGGCACCAAGCCACTGCCAAAACCGAGAGCCAGCAACATCAAGGGGTCACGAAGCAGTGATCCAGGCCTCGGCAAATCCCGCTTTTCGCTTTCCAAGTCAGCCATCGCGCACCACATCAACTCTCCGGCAACTCAAAAATGCTGATAGCCGGATTTAACAAAATTCACCTGTTTACCGCTATTGTCGTAGCAGCGAACACCCTTGTCGGTCACCATGCGGCCCACTCGGCTGGCGCTCAGGCGCCCCGCGGAAATTTCCGCTTCCAGAAGCGACACTCGTTGGGGTGATACCGTAAAACACAGCTCGTAATCATCACCTCCAGTCACGGCCAGCGCATGTCTGTCGACACAGTCGGTGACGACGGCCCGCAAGGCCGAAGACTCGGGTAAGGCATCCAGCCACAGCTCCGCACCGAGGCCACTGGCGTCAGCGAGATGGCCGAGATCAGCCAACAAGCCGTCGCTTATATCGATCGCCGCGGAAGCCAGCCCACGCAGTATCAGCCCTTCGGCGAGGCGCGGACTCGGCTGCCAATACCGTTTGAGCAGCCAGGCGGAGTTATCGTTTTCGTTTGCCGGGCCGAGCGCCGCTGATGATCCGATAACACGCAGGGCCGCCGCCGCATCCCCCAGGGTGCCGGTGACATAAATTTCGTCATCCGCGCTTGCACCGCCACGCAGCAGGGCTTGCCCCCGGGGAAGCCTGCCACAGGCGGTAATGGAGATAGTCAGAGGTCCCCGGGTCGTGTTACCCCCAATCAGGCCGCATCCGTACTCCCGGGCAACCGAGAACAGACCGTCACAGAAAGCCTGAAGCCAGCTTTCATCGTCATTCGGTAAGGTAAGAGCCAGCATAAACCAGCATGCATGCCCACCCATGGCCGCAATATCGCTCAGGTTTACCCGCAGGGCCCGCTGTCCAACCAACTCGGCGGCGCTATCCTCGGGAAAATGTACGCCACTCACCAGAGTATCGGTGGTGATAACGAGTTCCTCATCGGCAGCCAGGCTGAACACGGCGCAATCATCGCCAATGCCAACGCGCAGGCCCCCGGGCCCGTCCAGGGGCGAAGCGCCGCGGGCGGCAAAAAATCGTTGTATCAGGGAAAATTCACTCATCTCTATATCGTGGCTATCGTGGCTATCGTGGCGACCTTGACCGCCACCGTGCGGGGACGGGACTACCGGAAGGCTGCCATGATCTTCACGGCAAATGGTCATCACGACACATGGTCATCACGGCGCATGGGTATCAAGCCCGCTTATTTGTCGCCTGAAATTCCACGTGCCGGATTTTTGCCGCAACCCGGTCAACGATGCCATTAATAAATTTGTGTGCCTCGGTCGGACCAAACGTTTTGGCCAGGTTGATCGCCTCGTTGATCACGACTTTATAGGGGAGATCAATACGCTGGGTAAGCTCATAGGTAGCAATGCGCAAAATAGCCAGCGACACCGGATCCAGTTGGTTCTGGCCGCGATCCAGATAAATCCCATAGATACTGTCCAGCTCACTGACGCGCGCGGGGATGGCGTGCAATAACTCGCTGAAATAAACCTTATCGGCTTTTTTTAATTTATTGTCTGAATAAAACTGGGTTTCGATCTCACTGATATTATCGCCGCCCAACTGCCACTGATACAGCGCCTGCACCAGTGCCTGCCTGGCATTACGCCGTTGCGAAGGCGTCGCCACCACTAGTGAGCAGCCAGCTGTTGAAACAGTGACACCATCTCCAGCGCCGTCAGGGCCGCTTCCTCGCCCTTGTTTTCCTCGTTAGCGCCGGAGCGATCCCTGGCCTGGCGCAGATCATCCGTGGTTAACACACCGAAAGCGATGGGCACACCCGTATCCAGGCCCGCCTGGCCGATGCCCCGCGCGCACTCGCTACACACATACTCAAAATGGGGAGTACCGCCACGAATCACACACCCGAGCGCCACCACCGCATCAACACCACCACTTTCAGCCAATTTTTTCGCTGCCAGTGGCAACTCAAAGGCTCCCGGCACCCGTACCACCTGGATACGGTCCTGATCGACACCCTGTCGAGTAAAGGCGCGCAGGGCGCCGTCGAGCAGGCTTTCGGTAATTTCGCCATTCCAGCGCGCCACGACGATGGCAAAGTTTGCGCCCCGGGGATTGAAGTTGCCCTCGATGGGCCTGAATTCGCTCATAGTGTTTTCCGTAAATCGAGAATCAAAAATCGCTTTCTATGTAGCCCGTGACTTCCAGATCAAAACCGGAAATGGCGCCGAAACGATAGGGGGCACTCATGATCTTGAGTTTCTTGGCGCCGAGATCTCGCAGGATCTGGGAGCCGGCGCCAATCTGCATATAGACTGTTTCGGAGGGGTTTTTCGGTGGTGGTCGCTGCACGGTAAGCTGCTGGAGATCGTGCTCCACCTTGTCCGGCGTCTCCTCCTGGAGGATGACGATAATGATGCCGCAACCTTCCCTGGCCACATATTTCATGGCCTTGTCCATGGTCCAGCGCTTGTAGGAGCCGATGTGGTCAATGGCGAAAAGATCGCGCACCGCGGTGGGCAAATGCACCCGTACCGGCACCGGTTTGTTGCCATCGATTTCACCTTTCACCAATGCGAAATGCTTGCAGTTGCGGGCGGCATCAAAATAGGTGTGCAGGGTAAATTCGCCGTAGGTGGTTTCGATCTGACGCTGATCGAGATGCTCCATGGTCCGATCGTTGACCATGCGGTGGTGAATCAGGTCGGCAATGGTGCCCATTTTCAGATTGTGCTTTTCGGCAAAGGCCTCGAGGTCCGAGCGCCGGGCCATGGTGCCGTCATCGTTCATGATCTCGACAATCACCGCCGCCGGTTCGAGCCCGGCCAGCAGCGCCAGATCACAACCCGCCTCGGTGTGGCCCGCGCGACTCA
>JBECKV010000050.1:0-50692 GCA_040235495.1 Porticoccaceae bacterium | reverse complement strand
TTGTTACGGCCGGCGATGTGGTCCGGGCGCAGCGCCAGAAGCTGTCGGAAAGCCGTCATGGCCCCATCCGGGTCGCCGGCGGCAAACCGGGCATTGCCCAGACCGGTCAGGACCCAGGCATCATCTGGCCAACGCGTGGCGGCGGCGGTGAAGGCCCGCACGGTGGTATCCGGACTGGCGGCGCCTTCGAGGTTGGTGATCGCCTCCAGATAGCGGACTTTGTTGATGTCACTGGGGATTTCGCCGGGCGGCAGGACGACAAACGCCCAGCCTCCCGATTTTTCCCAGGTCGAGAGAAATCGGCGCGTGCCCGTCAGTTTGCGCTGCTGTCTGCCCGAACGCAGAACGAATTGCCCGTCATCAGGCAGATAACCGATCACCACGGCGTAATGCCATCGCGGCAGCCAGTCCAGCGCCAGATTCTGCAGCACGACGACCGGGCGGCCACTGGCCAGCTGTTCAAGTAGTGCTTCAGGGCTGTTGTCTATGACATAGGGGATCAGGTTATTGCGCCGCGCCGCGCCCAGCAGATCATACTGCAGGCTGCCCTTTTTGCCGGGTAGAAACACCTGGTGGTTGAGCTGCTCAAGACTAACCGGGACGCCGGCGTAGTAGGCTACGGTAGCGAGTGCCGCCGGCCCACAGCGCCGGGTTTGCTGGGGAAAGAAGGGAACATCGGTCAGTTCCGGCGCGCTAACACCACTTATCCGTGCTTCGGCGCCGGGCCAGGTTCCCGTGTCGGCACCTGTGCCTGGCCCTGAACCGAGGTGACCACATGCCACAAGGCCGGCGCAGAGCGCCGGCACTATCAGGGTCCGGACAATGCCGCGCCGGCCGGACAAAACAGGGGGCGGGGACGAGGTCTTATAACTTCTGGAAGACGTTGGTAACGCCGAGCAACTCCAGGACGATCAGGACCAGAAAAACCGCGCCCAGCAGGCCCAGGGCGCCGCTGCCCGCGGGCAGGGTGTCGAGCTGATCAGACAGGGCGCTCAGTTCCGAGTCGCTCAGGGCGTGGATGCGCAGGCGGGCTTCCTCGCTGTCTATGCCCAGATGCTCAAATTGCGCCTGCACGGATGCTTGCGCCAGTGCCCTGTCGATCTGATCGAGCAGCAACAGCCGCTCGCCGCCGGTAATCGCTTCCTGGGTGCCAATCATCGCCGCTGTCGCGGGTTGCGCGGAAGTGGCCAGAATCAGCATATAGATTAATGCGGCGACAATTGACTTGCGCGCTCGGCCGGATTGCTGAGTGGAACAGTCCGCTTGAGAGGTTGAATGGCTCATGTTTGGTCTCCTGTCTCGAAATCTGCTGTTAAAGCCCGCAACGCTAGGATTCTCTGACAGCAACTCATGTCATGTCTAGCGCCGCTTCGAAGTGTACCAGCTCGCTGCCGCCATCGACCAGGTCGCCGGGCTGGAAGTAAAATTCCCGCACCGCACCATCGGCGGGCGCGCGAATCGTGTGCTCCATTTTCATGGCTTCCATGATAACGATAGGATCGCCCTTTTTAACCTGGGCGCCAGCGGCAACCGGCAACGCAACAACAGTGCCGGTCATGGGCGCGCTCAGGCCGGCATTGTCGCCATCGCCCTCGGAGTCCCCGCAATCGGGCGCCATGGTGCTGAAGTGGATCGCCGCATTTTGGGTGAACAGGGTACAGCGGCCGTCGTGTTCCACCACCGTTGCCTGCAGGCGGTGACCATCGACTTCGGCGTGGAGTAGTTCGCCATCCAAGGAACCGCTCACCTGGATGGCATGCGTGGCGTCACTTTCCCCGACTCGAAGGCGGTAGTGGCCACTTTTCGTGGTCTCCGCATACACGGTCACTTGCGCGCCATTGATCAACAGGGGGTAGTCTTCAATCCTCGGCAGGCCACTGCGCCAGCCGCTGGTCGCATGCCATGGGGAGTAGGGGTCGTTATGGCGGGCGGCAGTTTCGGCGGCGTCCCGCTGTCGCTTGAGAATAAAATAGAGCGTGCCCAGAGCCATATCGCTGTGCCGGGTCTGATCGCCTTGCGGGAAGATCAACGCCCGGTGTTTTTCAATGAAGCCGGTATCCAGATCGGCGGCGCAAAAAGGCGCGCTGGCCGTCAGGTTGTAAAGAAACTCGATGTTGGTGGTCATGCCGCTGATGTGGTAGTCGCGCAGGGCCTGGGCAAGGCGGCTCAGGGCGCGGTCGCGGTCTTCATCCCAGACCACAAGCTTGGCGATCATGGGATCGTAGAAGGCGCTCACCTCGTCCCCTTGCTGGACGCCGGTATCAACCCGCACATGTTCGTTTTCCTCGGGTGCGCGCAGGTAGGAAAGAGTGCCGGTGACCGGCAGAAAATCATTGTCGGGGTCCTCGGCGTAAATCCGGGCTTCCAGGGCGTGGCCCCGGATTTGCAACTGCGCCTGGGTCAGGGGCAGAGTCTGGCCCGAGGCGACCCGCAGCTGCCACTCGACCAGGTCCTGGCCGGTGATCATTTCGGTGACCGGGTGTTCGACCTGCAGGCGGGTATTCATTTCCATGAAATAAAAGGAGTCGTCCTTGTCGAGCAGAAATTCGACGGTGCCGGCGCCCTCGTATTTGATAGCGGCGGCGGCGCGCAGGGCGGCATCACCCATGGCGGCGCGCACGGTGTCGTTGATGCCGGGGGCGGGGGCTTCTTCGATGACTTTCTGGTGCCGGCGTTGGACCGAGCAGTCCCGTTCAAACAGGTAAACACCGTTGCCGTGCTGGTCGCAAAAGACCTGGATTTCCACATGTCGGGGCTGGGTCAGGTATTTCTCCACCAGCATGCGTTCATCGTCAAAGCTCGACCGGGCTTCACGCCGGGCGGCAGCCAGTGCCTCGTCAAATTCGTGGCTGCTCCAGACCTGACGCATGCCCTTGCCACCGCCGCCGGCGGTGGCCTTGAGCAGGACCGGGTAGCCCATATCATCGGCGTGTTGTTTGAGTAGCTCGTCGCTCTGGTCATCGCCGTGATACCCGGGAACCAGGGGTACGCCGGCTTTTTCCATAATCTGCTTGGCAGTGGATTTGGAACCCATGGCTTCAATGGCGCTTGCCGGCGGGCCGATAAAGACAATGCCATGGGTCTCGCAGGTTTTGGCAAAACCGGCGTTTTCCGATAGAAAACCATAGCCCGGATGGATGGCTTGGGCGCCGGTTTTTTTAGCGGCATCGATGATCCGCTCGGCCACCAGATAGGATTCCCTGGATGCGGCGCCGCCGATGTGCACCGCTTCGTCCGCCATACTGACATGCAGGGCCTGGCGGTCGGCGTCGGAATACACCGCAACGGTGCGAATACCAAGCTTACGCGCGCTACGGATGACTCGACAGGCTATTTCGCCGCGGTTGGCAATCAGAATTTTATCGAACATAACAACGAGTCCTAAAGCTGTGGTAGCTGGCCGATACGGCGTGATTACATTCTGAAGACACCGAACTTGGTGTCTTCGATTTCTTTGTTAAGGCTTGCGGAGATAGACAAACCCAGCACCGTGCGAGTGTCGGCGGGGTCGATAATGCCGTCATCCCACAGCCGCGCCGAAGCGTAGTAGGGGTGCCCCTGCCTGTCGTAGAGATCGATGGTCGGTTGCTTGAACGCCGCTTCTTCCTCGGCGCTCCAGGTTTCGCCCTGAGCTTCCATCTGTTCGCGCTTGACCGTGGCCAGGACACCGGCGGCCTGCTCGCCGCCCATTACCGAGATGCGGGCATTGGGCCACATGAACAGAAAGCGCGGATCGTAGGAGCGTCCGCACATGCCGTAGTTACCGGCGCCAAAGGAGCCGCCGATGATGACGGTGAACTTCGGCACCCTGGCGCAGGCTACGGCGGTGACCATTTTCGCCCCGTGTTTGGCAATGCCCCCGGCTTCGTACTGTTTGCCGACCATAAAGCCGGTGATATTTTGTAAAAAGACCAGCGGAATCTTGCGCTGGGCGCACAGTTCGATGAAGTGGGCGCCTTTCTGGGCCGATTCGCCGAACAGGATGCCGTTGTTGCCGAGGATACCCACGGGGTAGCCGTGGACGCGGGCGAACCCGCAGATCAGGGTGGTGCCGAACAGGGCCTTGAATTCATCGAACTCAGAGCCATCGACAATACGGGCGATGACCTCGCGGACATCGTAGGGCTGCCGGCTGTCCCTGGGCACGACGCCGTAAATTTCCTCGGCGGCATAGAGGGGTTCCACCGGCTCGTGGATATCCAGCTGCATGGGTTTGACGCGGTTCAGTCGAGCCACGGCCTGGCGAGCCAGTTGCAGGGCATGATGATCGTTCTGGGCGTAGTGATCGGTGACGCCGGAGGTCCGACAGTGCACATCGGCGCCGCCGAGTTCCTCGGCACTGACGATTTCACCGGTGGCGGCTTTGACCAGGGGCGGGCCGCCGAGAAAGATGGTGCCCTGCTGCTTGACGATGATGGATTCATCGGCCATGGCCGGGACATAGGCGCCACCCGCGGTGCAGGAGCCCATCACCACGGCGATTTGTGGAATGCCCTTGGAGGACATGACTGCTTCGTTATAGAAGCTGCGGCCAAAGTGCAGCCGGTCGGGGAAGATTTCCGCCTGCATCGGCAGAAAGGCGCCGCCGGAGTCCACCAGATAGATGCAGGGCAGGTGGTTCTCCTCGGCGATGGTCTGGGCGCGCACCTGCTTGGTGGCGGTGAGCGGGTAGTAGGTACCACCTTTGACCGTGGCGTCATTGATGATGATCATGCATTCCCGGCCCGACACCCGGCCAATGCCGGTAATCAAACTGGCGGCGGGAACATAATCGTCGTAACACTCCCAGGCCGCGAACTGCGACAGCTCCAGGAATGGGCTGCCGGGATCGATCAGATATTTGAGCCGGTCTCGGGGCAGCAACTTACCCCTGGCGACATGGCGCTGGCGGGATTTTTCGTTGCCGCCGAGGCTGATCTGGGCGAGCTTGGCGTTGAGGTCTTCGACCTGGGCCTGCATATGGGCGGCGTTGTCCGCGAAATCCGCGGACCGCGTATTAATTTTCGACTTCAGTACGGGCATGGAAGGGAATACTCCGACTATTTCTGCTGATTCTGCTGAAGGATTTTCGGGAAGGTGGCGCGATGGAAGCCGTTGTAGGCCTCATTGTTGCGCTGTGCGCGCGGAATTTTTCGTCCCAGGGGCGAGCTCAGGCATAGGGAAGAACCGCCATCGACCCTCAGGGTGACACCGTTGATATAGCTGGCGCCCTCGCACAGAAGGAAGCACACCGCCGAGCTGACTTCGGATTCGGTGCCGACCCGGTTCAGGGGCACGGATTCCGGAAAGGTGGGAATACATTCGAGCATTTCCGGATCTTCATAGGTGTCCAGGCCGGACGAAGCCAGATAGCCGGGGGCGACGGCATTGACCCTGACACCGGCGTAGGCCCATTCCACGGCGCTGGTTTGGGTAAGATTTTCCATGCCCGCCCTCGCGGCCCCGGAGTGGGCCATGCGCGGCATGCCGCCGAAGTTGTCGGCGGTGATATTGACGATGGCGCCGCCGTGCTCCTTCATGGATTTCAGAAACACCGCCTTGGAGACAATGAAGCCGCCCAGCAGATTGGTGCGCACCACGGCCAGAAAGCCATTGGGGCTGATGTTTTCCAGGTCGGCGGGAAACTGACCGCCGGCATTATTGACCAGGCCGTCGATCCGGCCGTGATCGGTGACGAATTTGTCGATCACTGCCTCGACGGCGTCGGCCTCGCGAATATCGGCGCAGCCATGGTCACAGATGACGCCGGGGTTGTCGTTCTCGATTTCAGCCTTGACGGTGAGGAGCTTGTTCTCGTTGCGGCCGAGCATCAGAATATTGGCGCCAAGGGAGGCCAGTTCGTGGGCAATGCAGCGACCAAAACCGCTGCCCGAGCCAGTGACCAGAATGGTTTTGTTGTTGAACAGTCCCGGTTTCAACACTGACTGGTAGCTCATGGCGTGTCCCTCCTCGTGGAGCAGATTTTGCTGGTATTATGATTAATATATTTTATATTAATCAGTTAGTTATAGTGTTTCGTTAAATAATTCTCTACCTACCAGCATGCGGCGTATTTCCGAAGTCCCGGCGCCGATCTCGTAGAGCTTGGCGTCGCGCAGCAGGCGGCCGGTGGGGTACTCGTTGATGTAGCCATTGCCACCCAGTACCTGGATGGCCTGAAGCGCCATCTGGGTGGCTTTTTCCGCTGTGTACAGGATCACCGCGGCGGCATCCTTGCGCGAATCCTCGCCCCGGTCACAGGCGCCGGCCACTGCGTAGAGGTAGGCGCGGGAGGTGTTGATATCCACGTACATATCGGCGAGCTTGCCCTGCATGAGCTGGAATTCGCCAATCGGTTGATTAAATTGCTTACGCTCGTGATAGTAGGGAAGCACGATATCCATGCAGTTCTGCATCAGCCCCACCGGCCCGCCGGACAGTACCGTGCGCTCGTAGTCGAGGCCGGACATCAGGACTTTTACCCCTTCGTGTTCCTTGCCGAGGATGTTTTCCGCCGGCACTTCACAGTCCTCGAACACCAGCTCGCCGGTATTGGAGCCGCGCATGCCCAGCTTATCGAGCTTCTGGGCACGGGAGAAGCCGGGGAAATCGCGCTCGACGATAAAGGCGGTGATGCCTTTGGAGCCGGCCTCGGGCCGGGTCTTGGCGTAGATGACGTAGGTATTGGCATCGGGGCCATTGGTGATCCACATCTTGTTGCCATTGAGAATATAGCGATCACCTTTTTTCTCGGCCCGAAGCCTCATGCTCACCACATCGGAGCCGGCGCCGGGTTCGCTCATGGCCAGGGCGCCAATATCCTCCCCGGAGCAGAGTCTGGGCAGATATCTGGTTTTCTGTTCGTGGCTACCGTTTTTGCGGATCTGATTGACGCAGAGGTTGGAATGAGCGGCATACGACAGGCCCACCGCGGCCGAGGCCCGGGAGATTTCCTCCACGGCGATCACGTGGGCCAGATAACCCAGGTTGATGCCACCGTATTCTTCTTCAACCGTGATTCCCAGCAGGCCCATGTCGCCGAATTTGCGCCACAAATCCGCCGGGAAATCGTTGTCCAGGTCTATCTGTTCGGCCCGCGGCGCAATTTCACCCTGGGCGAATTGATAGACCGCGTCGCGCAACATGTCGATGTCCTGACCGAGGTTGAAGTTCATGCTTTTGAAAGTGCTGTGCATCAGTATTCTCGTTGGTCCGGTGTGAGCAAATTCCTGACAATGCATTGCCGTTGGGCTGGGCCGAATGTGGCCGGGTTAATGGCGGAGTGGAGCTCGTGCTCAAGGGGCCGGAATATATCGGACGGGGTGGCAAACTTCAATTTGCCCGGCGTTTGCTCGGCAGCTCCACGCTTGCCCGTGGCCGGAGTTTCCAACAAAATGCTGGCCCAGTGTCTGCAACAGGCTGGACGCTCGTCTTCCAGTCGCTGTCAAGCGCAAGGATTTGAGAATGGCGCAACCACACCGTTACAAACAAGGTTACACACAAAGTTACAAATGCGGGGTCGCCCGCGATCCCCTGATCTACAACACCATCGGTAATCTGTTCGATGAGGTGGCCGAGCGCCATGCCGACAATGAGGCCCTGGTAATTCCTCACCAAAACATTCGCTGGAGCTACCGCGATTATCGCAGCGAGGTGGATCGCCTGGCCGCGGGTTTGCTGGCGCTGGGTATGCAACCCGGCGATCGGGTGGGAATCTGGGCGCCCAATTGCTACGAATGGTGCGTAACCCAGTTCGCCACTGCCAAGATCGGTGCGATCCTGGTCTGTATCAACCCGGCCTATCGTCTGTATGAGCTGGAATACGCGTTGAATAAAGTACAGTGCCGGGCACTCATCACCGCCGAAGTGTTCAAGACCAGCCGTTACCTGGAAATGCTCCAGACCCTGGCGCCGGAGCTGGATCAATGCGAGCCGGGGAGGCTCAAGTCGGAGAAACTGCCTCACCTGGAGCTGGTGATCCGCCTGGGCGAGCAAAAAACCCCCGGCATGTTCAATTTTTCCCAGGTATGCGCCATGGGCACCGACCGTGAGACAGCGCGGCTCAGGGAGCTGGCCGGGCTGCTCTCTCCCGATGACCCCATTAACATCCAGTTCACCAGCGGTACCACGGGCAACCCGAAAGGCGCGACGCTGAGTCATTGCAACGTCCTCAATAACGGTCAGGTGAATGGTGATGTAATGGCTCTGACCGAGAAGGACCGGGTGTGCATTCCTGTGCCTTTGTACCACTGTTTCGGCATGGTGATCGGTAATCTGGGTTGCCTGACCCACGGCTCGACCGCCGTTTTTCCGGGGGAAGCCTTTGAACCGCTGACCACGTTACGGGTGGTGACCGAAGAGCGTTGTACGGCCCTGCACGGGGTGCCGACCATGTTTATCGCCCAACTCGATCACCCGGAATTCGCCAGTTTTAAATTCGAGCATCTACGCACCGGTATCATGGCCGGCGCACCCTGCCCGGTGGAGGTGATGAAGCAGGTGATCAACCGCATGGGTATGGACCAGATTCTCATTGCCTACGGGCAGACCGAGCTGAGCCCGGTCAGCCATGTCACCGAACCTCATGACCCCCTCGAGAAACGGGTGGGCACCGTGGGGAAACCCTGTCCCCATCTGGAAACCAAGATTGTCGATGAAAACAATCGCGTGGTCCCGATCGGCGAAAAAGGCGAGATCTGCACCCGTGGTTACGCTGTGATGAGAGGCTATTGGGACGACGCGGAGAAAACCGCCGAGACCATCGATCAGGGCGGTTGGCTGCATTCCGGTGACATCGGCATCATGGACGAAGAGGGCTATGTGCAGGTGACCGGCCGCATCAAGGACATGATTATCCGCGGTGGTGAAAATGTTTATCCCCGGGAAGTGGAAGAATTTCTCTACACCCATCCGGGCATCCAGGAAGTGCAGGTGGTGGGCGTACCCGATCACCGCTTTGGCGAGCAGGTCTGCGCCTGGATCAAGTGTCAGGACGGCGTGAAGCTCACCGAGGAGGATGTGAAAGCTTACTGCAAGGACAAAATCACTCACTTCAAGGTACCGCACTACATTCGATTCGTGGATGATTATCCGATGACGGTGACGGGCAAAATCATGAAGTACAAAATGCGCGAGGCGATGATCGAGGAACTGGGTTTATAACTTCCCGACGGTTTTTGCAGGCGGTTTTTGCACAGGCACCGCGCGGGATTAACATTGTGCGTTCGGCAGGCGAACGCTGGTAAAAGTGAGGAGTAAATAGTGGACTTAGCGGGAAAAGTAGCGGTAGTCACTGGCGGCGCATCCGGTCTGGGCCGGGCCACCACCGAGATATTCGCCGGTTGCGGCGCGAAGATCGCGATTTTTGATCTCAATGCCGAAGCCGGCGCCGAGGCGGTCAAGGCCCTTGGCGAGGATAACGCCGGTTTCTGGTCGGTCAATGTCGCCTCCGCGGAATCGGTTGAAAATGCGGTGGCCGAGGTTATGAAGCGTTTTGGCCGCATCGATGTGCTGATCAATTGCGCCGGTATCGGTCCCGCGGAAAAAATCATCAACCGCGATGGCGAACCCATGCCTCTGGAGGGTTTTGCCAACCTGATCGCGATCAACCTGACCGGCAGCTTCAACGTCGCCCGCTGTTGCGCCGCGGCCATGGCCAGGAACGAACTGGTCGGCGGCGAGCGCGGCGTCATTATCCACACTGCCTCGGTTGCCGCTTACGAAGGCCAGGTAGGGCAGTGCGCTTACTCGGCCAGCAAGGGCGGTGTGGTCGGTATGACCCTGCCGATGGCCCGTGATCTGGCCAACCTCGGCATTCGCGTCAATACCATTGCCCCCGGCATTATGGGCACGCCACTGCTCCGCGGCATGCCGCAAAAGGTACAGGATTCGCTGGCCGCTACCGTGCCCAACCCGGCGCGTCTGGGTGAGCCCGAAGAATACGGCCGGCTGGCCGCCCATATCGTCGAAAACGGCTATATAAATGGCGAAACCATTCGTATCGATGGCGCCATCAGGATGCAGCCGCGCTAGCTTGTGGTCGATTGAGCAGCTGGCTGCGTAAAAAGGCCAGCTGTGCTTCCAGCATGGCTTGCTGGGGTTCTTGCAACGAGACAAAGCGGACCAGGTTGAGCCCGTGATTCTCAAAATTAAAACCACTGCCGGGATTGGAACCGCGGTCTGCGTCCGCGCCTGATGCCGTCGGTGTTTCCACCAGAGTCATGGCAATCAATAACTGGCCTTTGGTGGCCTCGCAGGCGACGCTCTCCGCCGCCGACAGCGCCCCCTGGTGAAACTGTTGTTGCTCGAACTGGCTCAGGGCGGGGTCGGACCTTATGGGCTTGAGTACCGCGCTTACCGACAGACCCGCGTTGGGGCCGATTGGGCCCGTATGCAGGAGTTCCGACAGCGCCGCGAAACAACAGATCGCTCGGCTCACCGCGCCATGAGAGTCAGCGCTATCCGTAAACGTTAAATGCAGGCAATCGCGGGTGCCGCCGGATCGCGACGCCTCGAACAACTTCGCAGTGGCGTTGATGGCGGAGTCAAAACCGCTGATCAGGTTGTGGTAACTGCGGTGGGTGAGTTGGCTTTTAAGCGCCGATAAATTGCGGGCGCATAGTGTCAACACCAGCGTATCACCGGTATTACCGCACGCTTGCTCCTGTCCGGACATCACTAGTAAGGGCCTGAGCGTGTTTTCCAGCTGGCTCAGCTCATCCCGGGTTTGCGCGGTTTTGGCCATGGGCAAGGCCGCGCGCATTTTATTCAGCCGCCTGGTCAGATCGTTGGCAAATAAATTCAGGCCCACGCAAAGTAATACGCCGAGCCCTATCCAGCTCGATAGCGCCAGGGCAAATACCGGCCCCAGCTGATCGCGAAGGGCGGAGCCGTTGATGGTTATTTCCACCCTGCCCAGTTGTGCGCCGGCCATGGTGATATCTTCACGGTAGGGACCGAGGGGGGCCTCCGCGCGACCGTCCGGCGAGGAGGTCTCATCGCTTTTTATCCAGGCCTTGTCTTGCTGGTTGAATACCACCACCTGGTGCACTTGCGGGTTGTTTTCCATCAGGGTGTTAATCAGAACCTGCAGGCTGACACCGTCATTTTGTAGCAACGATTGACGTGCCTGTTGGGCCAATTGCCGGGCCAGACTGTGTCCCAGGTGTTGACTTTGACGCTCGGCGCCGCGGTCGAGTTGCAAGGTCAGGAACAGCAGAAAGCAGACTCCAAAAATTGCCAGCAGGGCAAGCGTCGGCAGCAGCAGTTTTTTTCGCAGGTCGAGATTTAAAAAATATTCTTTCGGGGTCGGCACGAGGTTTCCGGCTTAGTAATTAACACCTGCTTCATTATAATGCCTGGCTGGTTTACGGGTGTCGTGATTTGTGAAAGAGATACTGCTCGTCAACGTCTCGGGAGAGGACAAGCCTGGCATCACTACCGCGGTGACTTCGGTGCTGGCGCGTTACGGAGTCAATATCCTCGATATTGGCCAGTCGGTCATCCACGACCACTTGAGCCTGGGCATCCTCGCGCAGATCCCGCGGACTCACGCGGCGGCGCGGGTGCTGGAGGATGTCATGCGGCGCATGCACGAACTGGATGTGCAGGCGAAATTCGAACCGGTATCCGAGGCCAGTTACGCCAGTTGGGTGAGTCATCAGGGCAAGCCCCGGCATATCGTTACCTTACTGGCGCGCCTGATTACCGCCGAGCACATCGCCCGGGTCACGGAAGTCACCGCCGCCGAGGGGCTCAATATCGATCAGATATCGCGACTGTCCGGACGCGTTCCTCTCGATAATCTGGATCAACCCGAGGGATTGGGCAAGGCCTGCGTGGAATTCTCCATTCGTGGAGAAGGCCGGGACATCAGCGCCTATCGCAGGTCCCTGTTGGAGTTGTCATCGCAGATGTATGTGGATCTGGCCTATCAGGAAGACACGGTTTACCGGCGTCATCGGCGCCTGGTTGTCTTCGATATGGACTCGACATTGATCGAAGGTGAGGTCATCGACGAACTGGCGGCGGCTCGTGGTGTTGGCGAGGCTGTCGCCAGAATCACTGCCCGCGCCATGGCTGGTGAAATCGACTTTCAGCAGAGTTTTCGAGAGCGGGTGGCCATGCTCAGAGGCCTTGATAAAAGCGTGCTGACGGAACTCGCGTCCCGCCTGCGCCTGAGCGAGGGCGCCGAACATTTGGTGCAAACTTTAAAAACCCTGGGTTACAAAACGGCGATTCTCTCCGGTGGCTTTACTTTTTTCGCCGAACAAATTAGACGGCGACTTAATATTGACTATATGTTTGCCAATGAACTTGATATTTCAGATGGCTGTGTGAGTGGTGAAGTCAGGGGGGCAATTGTCGATGGTGCGCGTAAGGCACAGCTGCTGAAAGAACTCGCGCTAAAAGAAAATGTCAGCCTTGAGCAGGTGGTGGCGGTGGGCGATGGCGCCAATGATCTGCCCATGCTGAGTATCGCGGGCCTCGGTATCGCCTATCGGGCCAAGCCCGTGGTTCGGGCTAACGCCAAGCAGGCGATATCCAATCTCGGTCTGGATGGCGTGCTCTACCTGATGGGCATCAGGGATCGGGATGCGTCGTAGGCCTTCATTGAAACGGAGCGGGCGCTGTCGGTGACATGGAGTCAGTTGTTTTCCACGAAGTCAAAGTCCATGCCGGGTCTTGGCTCATCCACGTAGAAGCCCTGAATATAGTCGACGCCATGGTCCCAAAGCGTCGGCATGATGGAGGGATTTTCAACAAAGGGGACAATTAGCGCCGGCCTGCCATCTTTATTCTTGGTTGCACTCAGCAGATTGATCATGCCTCTGACACCCTCTCCGCCTTCCAGCGCGGCTTTTACCAATACCCGGTCGAGCTTGACGAAATTAACCGGCAGTTTTTCCAGGACCAGGACGGGATTGATTGCCAGGCCAAAATGGGTGAGCGCGGTCTGGACGCCCAGTTGCGCCATTTGTTTGATGAGTCTGGCGGCTTGGTCGATGTAGCGGCCGACATCTATTTCCCGCAGTTGAAATATGAGGTGGCTCGGACCCAGCTTGGCGGTCTGCAGCGCAATTTTCAGCCATCCGGCGAAGCTGGGGTCCTGAATCGACGCGGCGCTGAGATTTATGAACAACTTGGTTTTAGGCGACTTTTTAAGCTTTTCAGCCAGGGCCTTGACAGACTCAAGAATAACCCAGCGATCTATTTCCCCCGCGACCGGGGTTTTAAATACCCGCTCGATAAAATCCTCGGGTACTTCATAGGGGTATTCCTCGACCTTGGGGCGCATGAGCACTTCGTAGAATTCCGCGGGCTTTCCCTGAAGCGCCATGATGGGCTGAAAGGCGATACCGATCAGGCGTTTTTCAAGCAGCAGGCGGCCAAATTCTATGGTTGCCTTCTCGGACTCAAAGCGGTCGAAGGCTATATTATCGAAGCTGTGGATACGAGCCGACGAGCTGGTTTTGTCCAGATCACTATCGTCCGCCGCAATGGCCTGTTGGCATTGTCTGAGACACTCGACGGCGGACTGGTTGGTGTGATTGAGTGCCGAGACACATATCGACGCCGACAGGGCGAGGCTCTCTTCTCCCACGGAGAAGGTTTGGGCGGCGATCGCCTGGCTGAGCTCCTCGGCGTATTGGCGTCCCCTCACCAGCGAGTTGATTTCATGCACGGCGACGATAACGTCATCGGCAAACTTCAACAGGACCTGGGGTCTGGGGGTGTGTCGGGCGACCAGTGCGTAGACGGCATCGAGCAGCATTTCCGCGGAGTTTGTATCGGCATCGGCATCCGAATTGGATTTAAATTCCTGCATCTGGTCGATGCGGATGTATACCGCGAGTGCCTGTTCCTCGGTGCGCGCGGCCTTGAGAATGGCCTGGTCAATCGCGGCAAGCACTTTTTTAGGCTGGATATCGGATAGACCCGAGCCAGTACCTCCTGGTGCGGCCACGCCGGTGATCTCCGGCGACAGTGTCGTGTGACTGACGAGAAATTGCAGGGCCGGCTCACTCTGGTAGAGAACCTGAGTGATGTTTAGTGTGGTGTCAAAATCTTCCCCGGAGAGAGTGAGGCCGGTGACGTTGAGCGAGGTTGACTCGATGTTGTCCTCTGCCGACAGGGGCTTGAGATAGGCCTTCAACTTCCCCTGCGAGCTTTGGCCGATGGTATCTATCACCGGCAACATGAGCATGTCGCCGGGGTCCTCGAACCCGAACAGCCGGGAGTAGACCGGGTTGACGTAGACGAAGGTGCCTTCCTGCACGATGGCCACGGCATCCTTGTTGTTATCCATCATGCCTTCGCAGCGTGATTCGGCGGCCAGATAGAGCTGCTTCCACGCCGCCCGTTTGCGTTGTTGCTTGACCTTGTCCAAACTGTTTGCAACCGCCAGTAAAAAATACTGGTCTTCATCGGTGGGGACGACGTAATCAGCACCCATGCGCAGTCCCTCGACGGTGGCGTTGCGCGCGGGATCCTCCGCGGAGGACATCATGACGACCGCAACATCGGGCTGCTGCTTTTTCAATTTGGAAGTGATTTGGCGGACATCCAGCGCCTGGAAGTCCGTTTCCGTCAGTAATAAATCGCATTGCTGCTGATTAATCAGTGCGTCGAGGTCGGTATTTTCTTCCACAACATGGCTGTTTAAGACATAACCGGCGTCTCTCAGCAGATACATCAGCTGATTGGCGCGGTCGGAATTGTCCAAGGCGATCAGCAGGTTTAGTGTAGGATCTGCTTGCATGTGTAGCCTATTTCCTTGGATGGATATCCATTATATAGAGAGTCGCGCGGGTGGATCGAAGACCATAAAGGGCAAATTATAGTTGTCTAACCGGGCACATGGCAAAGTCAAGACCTCTATTCACGCCATATTCAATTTACGCCCTATTCACGGCATATTTCTGCCAGGCAATGGTGGTCGACAACAGTTGTAAAAGCACGCTACCCGCTTTTTCTTTCGCATTGGCTTTCCTTTTCGCATTGACGGCTTTCTTTAAATCCGCATTGACGCCGAGTTTGAAAAACAGGTGGCCCGTCACCGGCGCTCCCGTCCGCCCATGACGCGCGGCTCATAACAGGCGTTTTGAGTTCCCCCCTGCTTCTTCCCTGACAAACCTTGGCACGAGATAGCCGGGCAAGCGCGCCATGAGCTGTTCCTGCAACTGCTTGAGTCGCTGATCACTGACCGAAAAGTGCGCGGCGCCCTGAACGGGGTCAAGCTGGTGCAGATAGTAGGGCAAAGCGCCTGCCTGGTGGAGTTTGTCACTGAGCTGGCAGAGTGTTTCCGCGCAGTCATTGACGCCGCGCAGTAGCACGGACTGATTGAGTACATCGATGCCGCGAGCCCTGAGCTTGCCAATGGCGCCCGCGACATCGTCGTCCAGTTCCTGAGGATGATTGATGTGCAGAATGATAACCGCTCTCAGCCTTGTTCCTGACAGCCAGTCGAGGCAGGCGCCATCGATGCGCTGGGGAATAACAACAGGAAAGCGGGTGTGCACCCGCAGGCGTTTGACATGAGCAATGACGGCGATTTTGTCCACGAGCCAGTGCAGGTGCTGATCGTTGGCGGCCAGTGGGTCACCGCCGCTGAGAATGACTTCGCTGATGCTGGAGTCGCCGGCGATATAGTCGAGAGCATCGGACCACTGACGGCGTCCCGGCTGGTTGAGCTCGTAGGGAAAGTGGCGCCGGAAACAATAGCGGCAGTGCACGGCGCAGGCGGGGCTGGCGATCAATAACACCCTGCCGTGATACTTGTGAATCAGTCCCGGGGCAGGGTTGGTCCGTGTCTCCCCGAGTGGATCCTGAGTGTATCCAGGCGTATATACCCGTTCAGCGCCGGAGGGCAGTACCTGGGCCAGCAGTGGGTCATTGATGTTGCCCCGGGTCATCCGCGCCAGGTAGGGACGTGGGACCAGCAGCTTGAAATCGCCATGGGCTTCGATGGCTGCCGATAAATGCCGCGGGCTCAGTTCCAGCAGGCGGAATAATTCCCGGGGGTCACGGATGGCGCGGGAAAGCTCTTCCCGCCATCCGCGACCCTCCAAAGGGAGGATGGTGTGGGGTATCATGGCGACCCTTGGCGAGACCAGTTAACGATTAATCATAGAGGCGAGCATGGCGACATATTCTACCAATGAATTTCGATCCGGGATGAAGGTAATGCTGGATGGCGATCCCTGTGCGATTGTGGAGAATGAATTCGTCAAACCCGGCAAGGGGCAGGCGTTTAACCGGGTGCGCCTGCGCAACCTCAAAACCGGGCGGGTCTGGGAGCGGACCTTTAAATCCGGGGACTCCCTCGAGGGTGCCGACGTGGTAGATAAGAACATGCAATACCTCTATAACGACGGTGAATACTGGCACTTCATGGAGCCGGATACCTTCGAGCAACATCAGGCCGATAAAATCGTGGTGGGTGACACGGCCCAGTGGCTGCGCGAACAGGATACCTGCGTGGTGACCCTGTACAACGGCGCCCCCCTGGCCGTGGTGGCGGCCAATCACGTGGAGCTGGAAATCACCGCAACCGATCCCGGGCTGAAAGGCGATACCGCCCAGGGTGGCACCAAACCGGCGACCCTGAGTACTGGCGCGGTGATCAAAGTGCCGCTGTTCCTCAATCAGGGGGATGTGGTGCGTGTCGACACGCGCACCGGTGAATACCTGGGTCGGGCGCGGGACTGATCGATGGTCATCGCGGCCGGGTGGGAATAACCGGTGGTTACGGACGGGTTCTGGCGACCCTCGGCCAGCCACCGGGTGCTGCGGCGCCGGGCAGCCATGTTACGGCAAGTGCGTGGTTTTTTTTTACCAGGGACGTGCTGGAGGTTGATGTCCCGGCCCTGGGCTTGACCGGCGTTACTGACGTTCACATCGATTGCCCTCGTCTGGAGGGCCCCAATCCCGCCTATCTGCAAAGCTCGCCGGAGTTTTATATGAAGCGGCTTCTGGCCGCGGGTGCCGGCTCCATCTTCTATCTGGGCAAGGCTTACCGCTCGGGAGAACTGGGGCCGCGCCACTACCCGGAATTTACCCTGCTCGAATGGTACCGAAACGGCTGGGATGAGCATCAGCTCATGGCGGAAGTTGCGGCCCTGCTTGTCGAAGTAGGGGTATTGCCAGCCGGCAAGACACCGGCAAACACGGCCTATCGTGGCATTTTTGAACAAGCGACGGGCATGGACCCCGTGTCTGTCGACCTGGGCAGTCTGCGGCGCTATGCCACAAAAATAGCGGCGCGGGATTTTTCCGCGGAAGAGCGCTCTACCTGCCTGGATCTGATATTCAGCCAGGTGGTGGAACCATCACTCCCTCGGGGAGTGGTTTTCGTGCGCGATTATCCGGCCTGCCAAGCGGCCCTGGCCCAGACCGGGGAGGACGAGCGGGGTGAGGAAGTCGCCCGGCGCTTCGAAGTATTCATCGACGGCATGGAGCTGGCCAATGGCTATTTCGAGTTGTGTGATGTCGAGGAGTTGCGTCGGCGATTCATGGCGGATAACGAAAAGCGTCGACTGTCGGGCCGGGCGCAAATACCTATGGATGAACGCTTGCTGGAGGCCATGGCTGCGGGCCTGCCGGCTTGCGCGGGTGTGGCTATGGGAATCGATCGACTTTTGATGAAAGCGGTAGGCGCGGCCGACATTCGGGAGGTACTGCCTTTTGCCGATTTCGCTTAGTCGCCGGCACAGCCCTCCAGGCCGTGATCCATCCTTTCCGCCGGTTCCTCATCCCTGGTGGTGCCGATCACTTTGGCGGGCACGCCGGCGACTATGGAATGGGGGGGAATGTCCTTGAGCACGACACTGGCGGCGGCGATCTTTGAGCCTTCGCCGATTTCGATATTGCCCAGGATGGTGGCGCCCGGTCCTATCAGCACGCCATTGCGCACCTTGGGGTGGCGGTCGCCGCCCTCCTTGCCGGTGCCGCCAAGGGTGACCGCCTGCATTATGGACACGCGATCCTCGACGACAGCGGTTTCTCCGATCACCAGGCCGGTGGCGTGGTCAAACATGATGCCCTTGCCGATGACCGCGGCCGGGTTGATGTCAACCCCAAACACCACGGACATGCGATTTTGCAGCACCAGGGCCAGGGACTTGCGTTTGTTTCGCAACAGCCAATGGGCAACACGGTGGGTGCTAAGGGCGTGAAAGCCCTTGTAGTAGAGCAAGGGCGTGGAAAAATCCGTGCAGGCCGAATCCCGTTCGTAGTGAGCGATAATGTCACAGCGCGCGGCATCGATAATGGCCGGGTCGTCGGCAAAAGCGGTATCGAACACCTCCCGCAAAAACAGCGCTGAAGTGACGTCCGAATGCAGCTTGCTGGCCAAATGGAAACTCAGCGCCGACGCCAGGGCCCCGTGGTTGAGTATCGTGGCGTGAAGGAAACTCGCCAGCAGGGGCTCCTCCGCCACGGTCTGGGTGATTTCCGTAACGATCTGTTGCCAGAGTGCTTCGTTGCAGGGTTGTACCATCTTGTTCATGCGCTGATTATGGTCTTGGTCGATTCAATTTTCCAGCGGCGTGCGGGCCACGGCCCAGATATCGACTGCGGCGGCGCCGTGTTTTTTCAGTAGCGCGGCGACGGCCTCGGCGGTGCTGCCGGTGGTCAGAATATCGTCGACCACGGCGAAATGTTGTCCCTCAATATCGGCGGTAGCCCGATGCGAAGCCAGGGTAAAGGCGTGCTTGACGTTCTTGCCTCGTTCGTCTCGTGTCAGGTGTCGCTGTGCTTGAGTCGCCCGGTTGCGTTTGATCAGCCCGTCGGCGACGGGAACGTGCAGCGCGCTGGCCAGCAGGTCAGCCAGCATCCGCGCCTGATTGAAGCCCCTGAATAACTGCCTGCGCCAATGCAGCGGTGTCGGAATGATCCGCTCAGGCAACCCTGGTATGCCGCCGTCTGAAGTTTGCGCCGCGTGCAACCTGGCTCGCAGCTCACCGGCCAGCAGTTCTCCCAGCAAGTGTCCCGCTACCAGATCGCCGTTGAATTTGAACCGGGATAGCAGCCGGTCCAGGGGAGGAGCATAGAGATAGGGCGCGATTACCGCATCGAAGCGAGGTGGCTTTGTCTGGCAGCGTCCGCACCGGAGCCGTGAATTCCCGGGCCGGATATCCGCGTCTGTAAGTATCAATGGCACCGCGCAGCTCTGGCAGTGGGGTCCGAGTCGGGGCAGTTTCGATTCGCACGGCCGGCACAGGTCTAGTTTTTGCCGGGATGCCGCGCGGCATAACACACAGTGTCCTGGCAGAATGCCAAAGCTGGCGCGCCACAGCCGGCGGCGTGCATTCATGCTTCCGTGCATGAGAAACCTGTTAACCCGATATATTGTTTTTGGTTGACGACGTGTCCGGACGGCTTATCATGGCAGCGTCGCCGGACAAGGTTAGCAGGGTCTGGCGGGGCAAGTCAGCAACTTCAAATCAGGCGCGAAACAGCAGCTGCAAGAGGAGATGATTCATGGGATCGACACTACGCCACGACTGGACAGCAACGGAAGTCCAGACGCTATTTGATCTGCCTTTCAATGATTTGCTGTTTCAGGCTCAGACCATTCACCGGCAACACTTTGATCCGAACCGGGTGCAGATCAGCACATTGCTGTCGATCAAGACCGGCGCCTGCCCGGAAGATTGTAAATACTGTCCCCAGGCGGGTATCTATGATACCGGGCTGGCCAGGGAAAAATTACTCGATATCCAGCGGGTACTGAAGGAAGCCCGGGCCGCCAAAAACAGTGGAGCTACCCGATTTTGCATGGGCGCCGCCTGGCGCTCGCCCCAGGAAAGAGACATGCCCCAGGTGCTCGCCATGGTGCGCGAGGTCAAGGCCCTGGGAATGGAAACCTGTATGACCCTGGGCATGCTCAGTGATGAACAGGCCGAGGCCCTGGCCGAGGCGGGGCTGGACTACTACAACCACAATCTCGATACCTCGCCGGAATATTACGGCGAAATCATTACCACCCGTACCTACCAGGATCGTCTGGATACGCTGGCGAGGGTGCGTGACGCGGGCATGAAAGTCTGTTGTGGTGGTATCGTCGGCATGGGCGAGGCGCGGCGGGATCGGATTGGTTTGCTGCTGCAACTGGCCAATATGCCGGAACACCCGGAATCCGTGCCCATCAATATGCTGGTCAAAGTCGCGGGCACGCCACTCGAACACGAAGCCGATCTCGATCCCTTTGAATTTATCCGCACGATCGCCGTGGCGCGCATCCTTATGCCCCTGAGTCACGTGCGTCTGTCCGCGGGTCGTGAGGATATGAATGAACAGGTGCAGGCCCTGGCTTTCCATGCTGGCGCCAATTCCATTTTTTACGGGGCAAAGTTACTCACCACGCCTAATCCGGCCGCCAACAAGGACATGCAATTGTTTGCTCGACTGGGCATTGAACCCGAGCAGAGTGACATTCATCCCCAGCAGCATGAGCAGGCCGAGGCGCTGGTGCGCAAGGCGGCGGACGACCGCTACTTTTACGATGCCGCGAGTTAGGGCCTGGGCTTAACAGTAATTATTGTTGCTGGGCCCATGGTATCTCCAGATTCAGAGCTGAACACCGCGCTGGCGCGGCGGCGTGGCCAGAACCTGTACCGGCGACGCAAAATTCTCCAGTCCCCACAGGCGGCACGGGTGTGGGTGGATGGCAGTGAGTGTCTGGGCTTCAGCAGCAACGATTACCTGGCCCTGGCCAATCATCCCGCGCTGGCCCGGGCGTTCAAGCAAGCCGTGGATAAGTACGGCGTCGGCAGTGGCGCCTCCCACCTGGTCAGCGGCCATCATGCCATCCACCAGGCGCTTGAAGAAGATCTCGCGGCGTTCACCGGTCGTCCCCGTGCGCTGGTGTTCTCCACCGGCTACATGGCCAATGTCGGGGTGATTCGTGCGCTGGCCGAGAACGGTGATACCGTGGTTCAGGACAGCCTCAACCACGCTTCGCTGCTCGATGGCGGCTTTCTTAGCCGCGCGCAATTCATGCGTTATCCCCATGGTGATCTAAGCTCCGCCGACAGGTTGCTGGGTGCGGCCAGCGGTGGTCGAAAGTTACTGGCCACCGACGGCGTCTTCAGCATGGACGGTGATCTGGCCGACTTGCCGGCCATGGCCGAGCTGGCGGATCGCCACGGCGCCTGGCTATTGGTGGATGACGCGCACGGTTTCGGGGTCTTGGGTGAGCGCGGGCGCGGCATTGCCGAACACTACGGCATGAGTGTTGACAGCTTGCCGATTCTGATCGGTACCCTGGGGAAATCCTTCGGCACCTTTGGTGCTTTCGTGGCCGGTAGTGAGGCCCTGATTGAGTTCCTGATTCAGTTTGGCCGCACCTATATTTACACGACGGCCATGCCGCCGGCGGTGGCTGCCGCTACCCGCGTGGCCCTCAAACTGATTGACAGTGAAGCCTGGCGTCGGGAAAAACTGCACGGACTGGTGGCCCATTTTCGCCGCCATGCGGCCCAGCTGGATATTCCCCTGCTCGATTCGCTCACGCCCATACAGCCCGTCATCATCGGTGACGACCGCCGCACCATGGCAGTGGGCGCGTACCTGTTCGAGGCCGGTTTCTGGGTCGGGGCGATTCGGCCGCCGACGGTGCCCCGGGGCGGCGCCCGCCTGCGCGTTACCCTCAATGCGGAACATGAGGAGAGGGACATCGACCAGTTACTGGAAGCCCTCGCGACGGCGCTCAAGGCGTCGCGCTGAAAATCCGATACAACTAATCCGATACAACTAATCCGATACAACTAATCCGATACAACTAAATAGGCGATGAATTCCTGTTTTTTTATCACCGGAACCGATACCGGCGTCGGCAAGACCACCGCCGCCGCGGCATTACTCTGGGCAGCGCGCGGACGGGGCTTGTCGACCCTGGGAATAAAGCCCGTAGCCTCGGGTTGCGAGCGTGGGCCGAATGGTTTGCGCAATGAAGATGCGCTTTGTCTGCGCGCGGCAAGTTCGGTTGAGGTTGCATATTCCCAGACCAACCCGGTGGCGCTGGAGCCGGCCATTGCCCCCCATTTTGCCGCGCGCATGGCAGGACGAACACTTGAACTCGACGGCCTGCTCGAACATTGTCGCGCCATGCTGGCCCTGGGTGCGGATTTCACGGTGTTTGAAGGCGCGGGCGGGTGGCGAGTCCCCCTTGGCGCACGGGATACCTTTGCCGATCTGGCCAGACGACTGGATCTGCCGGTGATTCTGGTGGTCGACATGCGTTTGGGTTGTCTCAATCATGCGCTGTTAAGCGCCGGAGCCATTGCTGGCGATGGTCTGGTTCTGGCCGGCTGGATCGCCAACGTTGCCGGGCAACGCGACCATTGTCACGACTGGATGGTCGAGGATCTCGGTGCACGCCTCGACTGCCCCTTGCTCGGGGAGTTGCCTCACCAGCCAGGGCCAATGAGGCCACAAATGCTGGCTTCAAGACTCGACCTTGATAAACTGTTGGCCGTTGAATGATTTTTCGCCCCATGGTTCCGGCCATCCGGTACCCATTGGTCGCGGTAAGATCGGCCCGCGGGCGGCCGGAGCTGATCAAAACCTGTTCAAGCCCGGTAGGGGCGCATAAAATTCCTAACTCCCGTTTTCAGCCCATCGCGATTCCGAAACCGGGTTGAGTCCAGTGTCAACACCAAGCGAGAAGCGTCAAAAATGAGTAATTACAAAGCCCCGGCGCGGGATATCAAATTTGTCCGCGACGAAGTTTTCAACTATCCGGAACTATGGCAAAGCCTGCCGGGGTGCGAGGAAGCCAGCCCCGATGTGGTGGATGCCATCGTCGCAGCCATGGCCACCTTTTGTGAAGAAGAGCTGGCGCCTCTCAGCCTTTCCGGGGACCGGGAGGGTTGTACCTGGAGCGAAACCGGTGTCACGACGCCGGCGGGGTTCAAGGAGGCCTATCGCAAATACTCCGAGGCCGGCTGGCCCGCGCTGACCAGCCCGGTGGAACACGGGGGGCAGGGGCTGCCGCCCTCCATGGAAAGTATCCTCAACGAATTTGCCGGCAGCGCCAACTGGTCCTGGAGTATGTATCCCTTTCTGGCCAAGGGCGCCAGAACCACCTTATTGGCCCACGGCGAGCAAACCGTCATCGAGCAGTTTCTGCCGCGTATGATTTCCGGCGAGTGGACCGGCACGATGTGC
The DNA here is from genome assembly GCA_040235495.1 of Porticoccaceae bacterium. GTDB lineage: Bacteria > Pseudomonadota > Gammaproteobacteria > Pseudomonadales > Porticoccaceae > HB2-32-21. The sequence continues at coordinate 27,541 of JBECKV010000050.1, read as the reverse complement.
CTGACCGAGTCCCACTGCGGCTCCGATCTGGGCATGCTGCGCACCAAGGCCGAGGCCCGGGCCGACGGCAGCTACGCCATTACCGGCAACAAGATATTTATTTCCTCCGGCGATCACGACATGGCGGAAAATATCGTCCATGTGGTGATTGCCCGTTTGCCGGATGCCCCACCCGGCACCAAGGGCATTTCGCTGTTTCTGGTGCCGAAAAAACGCCTCGATGGCGACGGCAATCTGGTGGACAACGGGGTTAGCTGCGGCTCCATCGAACATAAAATGGGCATACACGGCAACGCCACCTGCGTCATCAATTTTGACCAGGCCACCGGCTATTTGATGGGTGAGGTCAACAAGGGCCTGAACTGCATGTTCACCTTCATGAACAACGCCCGTATCGGCACCGCTATCCAGGGTATCGCCCATGGCGAGCGCGCCTTGCAGGGGGCGACTCGGTACGCGCGCGAACGTCTGCAGATGCGCGCGCCCGGGGGCCCCGTAAACCCCGAAGGTCCGGCCGATCCGATTATTGTGCACCCGGATGTGCGCCGCATGTTGCTGACGATCAAATCACTCACCGAAGGTAGTCGGCTACTGATTCATTATCTGTCGCGTCATGTGGACATCGAAAAACTCAGTGCCGACGAAGCGGCACGCCAGCTGGCCGGTGACCGTCTGGCCCTGCTCACCCCCATCGCCAAAGGGTTTATTACCGAGATGGGTTTCGAGAGCGCCAACCACGGCATGCAGGTTTACGGTGGTCACGGCTATATCAGCGAGTGGGGCATGGAGCAAAACGTGCGCGATGCCCGCATCGCCATGATCTATGAAGGCACCAACGGTATTCAGGCTCTCGACCTGCTGGGGCGCAAGATTCTGGGCTCCCAGGGGCAATTGCTGGCGGGCTTCCTCAACGAAATAAAAGCCTGGAGCGAGGCAGCCAGCGACAGCTCGGTCAAGGCCAGGTACCTGAGTGCCCTGACGGACGCGGTGAACCAGTGGGAAGCCCTGAGTCGCGAAGTGGCGGCCAGGGCCGCGCGCGACCCCGCTGAAGTGGGTGCCGCTTCGTTCGACTATCTTATGTATGCCGGTTATGTGACCCTCGCCTATCTGTGGTTGCAAGCGGGTGAGGTCGCGGAGCAAAAACTGGCGAGCGGTGCGACGGAAACGGATTTTTATACCGCCAAGCTGGAAACTCTCAGATTTTACTACGAGCGTATACTGCCGCGTATTCACAGCCTGGCGGCGACCATCCGTGCGGGGGCTGCCGCCCTGATGGAAATGGACGAAACTCACTTCGTGGTCGGCATGGAGATAGGGTGATGGGGGAAAACAAACGCAGACTCTCCGACGAGGATTTGGCGCGTGTCGAAGAGTATTTGTCTTCTCCCATTCATCAGGTGGATCGACAACCTTACCGACCGCTCAGGCTGCTGTTGGTGCTGTGGATCGTGGTCACGATTCTCGGCGGCGCGGCCGTCGGTTTCGCCTGGTACCACGGCTTGTTGTAGCGTCGCTGTAGCCCAGCGTTTGTCGTCCGCTTGCGGTTCCAACTTCAACTTCCGCCTTTGCGCGGCATGCACAGTAGCGAGAAAAATATGAGTCTTCATTCCAACTATTCTGAAATTCGCGATGCCGTTGCCAGGCTTTGCGCGAACTACCCTGGCGAATACTGGCGCGCCCTGGATGATACCAATACCTATCCCACTGAATTCGTGCGTGCGCTTACAGAAGCGGGTTTTCTGTCGGTGCTGATCCCGGAAGAATACGGTGGCGCCGGTCTGCCCATCGAGGCGGGTTGTGTGATCCTCGAGGAAATTCAGCGCAGCGGCTGCAATGGCAGTGCCTGTCACGCCCAAATGTATACCATGGGCACCTTGCTCAAGCATGGCAACGACGACCAGAAACAACGCTATCTACCCGGGATTGCTGATGGTTCGCTGCGCCTTCAGGCCTTTGGTGTCACCGAACCCACCAGCGGCACGGACACTACCCGTATCCGCACGCGCGCCGTCCGCGATGGCGACGACTACGTGATCAACGGTCAAAAGGTGTTTATTTCCCGCACTGAACATTCCGACCTGATGATTTTGCTGGCGCGCACCACGCCCCGGGAAGACTGTAAAAAGCCCTCCGATGGCATGTCGGTATTTATCGTCGATATGCGCGAAGCCGTGGGCAATGGCCTGACCATTAAACCCATCAAGGCGATGATCAACCATTCCACGACCGAGTTGTTTTTCGACAACCTGCGAGTGCCGGCGGCCAATCGTATCGGCGAGGAAGGGCAGGGTTTTAAATACATTCTTTCCAGCATGAATGCCGAGCGCATCCTGATTGCTTCCGAATGTATTGGCGATGCTCGCTTCTTTGTCGAACGGGCCCGGGACTATGCCGCCGAGCGCGAAGTCTTTGGCCGGCCGATCGGCCAGAACCAGGGCATTCAGTTCCCCATCGCCCGAGCCTACGTGGAGTTACAGGCGGCGACGCTGATGGTCTATCACGCCGCGAAAATGTTTGACGAGGGTAAGCCCTGTGGCTCGGAGGCGAATATGTGCAAACTGTTCGCCTCGGAAGCGGCCTGGCACGCGGCTGATACCTGTCTGCAGACTCACGGTGGTTTTGGCTATACCCAGGAATACGATATCGAACGTAAATTCCGCGAGACGCGGCTCTACCAGACCGCGCCCATTTCCACCAACCTCATCCTTTCCCATGTCGGCATCCACGAATTGGGTCTGCCCAAATCCTTTTAAAAGCTCAGTAAAAATAGCAGTTGGCGTGTGAGGATGGTAATGATGAGCACGATCGATATAGACCATTTAAAGCAGTGGGAAGGCAAGCAGCAAAGCCGGGAAGAGCTGATCGCTCTCACCGCCGCGCGCGGCATGGCAGCCACTCTCGACTGGGAAACAGAACTCAACCTGGGTGACATACTGCCCCAGCCCTGGCACTGGCTGTATTTTTTCGGCGCCGCCCGGGCTTCGGAAATCGGTCACGATGGCCACCCCAAACGGGGGGGCTTTTTCCCGCCGGTGACCCTGCCTCGGCGCATGTGGGCCTCCGGTGATGTGGAGTTTGTCGCGCCCCTGCGCATTGGTGATACCGCGCGCAAGGTCAGCACCATCCTGAGCGTAAAACACAAGCAGGGCGGTAGCGGCGATCTGGTGTTTGTCACCGTCGGCCACGAACTACTGGTCGGCGATACCCTGTGTATTCGCGAGAACCAGAACATCGTTTACCGTGAAGATCCCGATGCCGATGCCCCGCCTCCGAAGCCCATGGCGCCGCCCGCCGAGGCCGAGTTCAGCCGCGAAGTGATTGCCGATCCGGTGCTGCTGTTCCGCTACTCGGCCCTGACGTTCAATAGCCATCGTATTCACTACGATCGCGATTACGCCATGCACGAGGAAGGCTATTCCGGGCTTGTGGTTCATGGGCCGCTGAGCGCCACGTTGTTGGTGGATCTGGTGCGGCAGCGGTTCCCGAAAGCCGACGTTCAGCACTTTGATTTCCGCGCCGTGCGTCCCTTGATCGACGGCAAACCCTTCCAGATCCAGGGTTGCGAAACCGATGCAGGCCTGACGCTATGGGTGGTCGACCACGAAGGTGCCATGACCATGCAGGCCCAGGCTGTTTTGCGCAAATAGGGCTTCTTTGACCTAAAACTGTTTTAAGGAAAGACCATGAGCCAGTCCGATTTGCCCCTGTGGCGTTCTCTCCTGTTTGTGCCCGCCAACGTGGAAAAATTTGTCGCCAAGGCTCACACCCGTGGCGCTGATGCCATCATTCTCGACCTCGAAGACAGTGTGGTGCTAGCGGAAAAAGCCGCCGCGCGAAACATGGTGCCGCAGGCCGCGGCCACGGTGGCCGGGCACGGTCTGGATGTGCTGGTGCGTATCAACCGGCCCTGGCGTCTGGCGGTGCGGGACCTCGAAACCTCGGTGTGCGAGCATGTGCACACCATTGCCGTGCCCAAGGTGGCCAGCGCCGACCATATCCGCTTTATTGCCGAGGTGATCGACGAAGTCGAGGTGGAAAAGCATCTGGCACGGGGCCGTACCCGGATTCTGGCCCTGATCGAAGGGGTGGAGGGCATGCGTAACATCGATGCAATCGCCGCCGCTTCGCCGCGCATGATGGGTATGTTTGTCGGCGCCGAGGATTTTTCTTCCGAGGTGGGTATGGAGCCCTTCGAGGAAGGACTGTTTTACGTCAATCAACAGTTGGTCTTTGCCGCCCGCAAGGCGGGTATTTTGCCTTTCGGCTTTGTCGGCACGATTGCCGACTACTCTGATCTCGATGAATTTCGCCGCAGGATCAGGCTGGCGAAAAAACTCGGTTTCGCCGGCGCGCCGGGCATTCACCCCAGCCAGATCAGCATTATGAACGAGGAATTCGTTCCCTCCGCGGAGGAAGTGGAGCATGCCACCGGCTTGCTGCAAACCTATGAGCGGGCCCAGGCCGAAGGCCGGGGCGCGGTCGAATACAAGGGCAAAATGATCGATGCCCCCATCGTCGCCCGAGCCCGGGAGGTGCTGGAAAAACATCGGGCTGTTGCCCGTCGATAATTTTCGCAGCGGCAAGGCTACTTTCAAAAACGATTAAAAATACTGACCAGGACGCAACAATGAGTGAACCCGTTTTATATCAACAGGATGGCCGCGTGGTGGTCCTGACTCTGAATCGACCCGATACCCGCAATGCCCTGTCCCACGACCTGGTTGCCGATCTGGTGGAAAAATTAAAAAAAGCCGACGCCGACGAGTCAGTCAGTTGCGTAATCATTACCGGTGCCGGCAAAAGTTTTTCCTCGGGTGGCAACCTGAAGGAAATCCGCGCCATGACCCAGGAGAGAAATCTCAGCGCCAATGAGTTGCGCCGCTGGTATACCGAAGGCATACAGAATATTCCGCGCACCATGCAGTCGATTACCGTGCCGACCATCGCCGCGGTCAATGGCCACGCCATCGGCGCGGGCTGCGATCTGACCATGATGTGCGACATCCGTATCGCCTCGGAAAAGGCTATTTTTGCCGAGAGTTTTATGCGTGTCGGTTTGATCCCCGGTGACGGTGGCGCCTGGTTTTTGCCGCGGGTCATCGGCTGGTCACGGGCCTGCGAAATGAGCTATACCTGTGACATGATCGACGCGACCAAAGCCGATAAATGGGGCATGGTCTCCGAGGTCGTCGCGCCGGAACGACTACTCGATACCGCCATGGCCATGGCCGGGCGTATTGTCGCCCATCCGCCCATCGGTGTGCGCCTGGCGAAGAAACTGTTACGGGACTCGCAGGATATGCCGCTTAACGCGGCACTGGAAATGGCCGCCGGCATGCAGGCGACCCTCCAGCAGACCCAAGATCACCTGGAAGCGCTCGATGCCGCTCTCGAAGGCCGCGCGGCGGTGTTCAAGGGGCGTTGACTGTCGAGTCAAACGGAAATCCCGGGGTTGTCGATTACGTATCCGCGCAATCAGGTGGATCTGGGCGGCAGGCGACTTTGGTAAACCCCCTGTGAACCCGAAAACGCAAGCGCCGGATCGCTCCTGACAAGGTCACGGCATGTGCGATCCTGACCAGGTGCCCGGTAACTTCATAGCCATAATGTCGTCAGTGGAGACTCCCGTGACGGTGTTTTTTACAGGACAGTCAACCATCGGAGCGTTATTTGCTCGGCCAGACGTAGCGATATTCATTCATCAGGAAACCTCTTTCAGGAGGCTGTAAGTGGAAATAGGCGCATTTTATTTGCCGGTAGTCGGCAATCAGCAAGAAATCGAGCGGGGTATGGCTGGAAAGCGTACCGACCTCTATCAGCAGATGCTCAAGGAAGTGACCGAGCAGGTTCAGTACATGGATGAGCATGGTTACTACGGCATGGGCACCACCGAGCACCACTTTCACATCGAGGGTGAAGAGGTTTCCACCAACCCGGTGTTGCTGAACCTGTATTTTGGCATGCAAACCAAAAACATGAAATTTGGCCAACTGGGTAATGTCCTGCCGTCCCACAATCCCATTCGCCTGGCCGAGGACATCGCCATGGTTGACCAGATGCTGGGTGGTCGCTGCTTCGCCGGCTTCGCGCGCGGCTATCAGCCGCGCTGGGTAGCGACTCTGGGCCAACAGATCGAGGGCATGGCCAGGGAAGGAGAACTGGGCGCGGAAGCCTATGACGCGCTAAAAAAAGAGCTCTATTACGATCACTTTGAAATTATTAAAAAAGCCTGGAGCCAGGATACTTTTTCCCACCACAGCAAACACTGGGAAATCCCACCGGCGAACACCTTTTGGGCCACGCACGAGGTCACGCGCAAGTACGGACAGGGGGTGGATGACAAAGGCTATCTGACTGAAATCGGTATTGCGCCACCGACCTATAACAAGCGTATGCCGGACCTGTTTCAGCCTTTCAGTGTATCGGAGAGCTCAATTGTCTGGGCCCAGGAAAACGGTGTTACGCCGATCACCATTATTACCAATACGGAAATAGCCCAGGGCCACATTCGCGCCGCGAAAGAAGCCGCCGAGAAATGTGGCAAGCCCTATAAAATGGGTATGACCCGCGAAGTGATCGTTGCCGACACCGACCAGGAGGCCTATGAAATTGCCAGCAATGGCGGTTCTTATATCTGGTGTAACTTCTTTGGGCCGTTTGGCTTCAATGCCGCGGTCGCCAATCCTGGCGAGGGGCCCTTCGACGTGCCCAATAATTTCAAAACCATGGCAGAGCGTGGTCTGGTGATATGTGGCAGCCCTGATACCGTCAAGCGCAAGTTTGAAAAACTGTTTACTGATTTGCCATGTGATTACTTCTGGCTGTTTACCTATAACGGTTTGGTCCCGCAGCATAAAATGATGCGCCATTTCGAGTTACTGACCGAGCAGGTATTGCCGCACTTCAGCGACAAAATCAGCTAAATTCGAATACACGCCCGGCGCGCCGGGCGTGTTTGCGCTTTAGTAGTTCCGGTCCTGGTTTTTTGTACAGCCCTCGTTACATGTGCGGGTTTAGCCCGCCAGGCGAGCGCTGGTAGTTCTTCCCGAATACCCCTGGCGGGATGCCTTGCCGCGGGCGCTCGAGGCTTTTCCGGAGCGCCTGTTGTTTCCGCCGGAAGGGCGTTTTGCGGAGGGTTTGGACGAGCGCTGCTGCCGTCCGTGACCGCCCAGGGTGATCGGCTCGGCGCGGATGCCGGGGTCGGGCTCAAAGCCATCGATGATCCGCCGGGGGATGTCTTTTTTCAGCAGTCTTTCAATATCGCGCAGAAGTTTCAGCTCATCGACGCAAACCAGGGAGACCGCCTGTCCTTCCTTGCCGGCACGGCCCGTGCGGCCGATGCGGTGAACATAATCCTCCGGCACGTGGGGCAGTTCGAAGTTGACCACGTGAGGTAGTTGATCGATATCGAGGCCACGGGCGGCGATATCCGTTGCGACCAGTACCCGCACCGCCCCGGATTTGAAATCCGCCAGCGCCCGCGTGCGAGCGCCCTGGCTTTTGTTGCCGTGAATGGCCGCCGAGTTCAGACCGTCTTTTTCGAGCTGCTGGGCCAGGCGATTAGCGCCGTGCTTGGTGCGGGTAAACACCAGTACCTGTCGCCAATTGTTGGTGCCGATCAACAGGGAAAGTAATTCGGCCTTACGGCTTTTATCCACCGGATGAATCAGCTGTTCAACAGTTTCGGCGGCGGTATTGCGCCGGGCGACTTCAATCAGGGCGGGGGTTTGCAGCAGGCCGTCCGCCAGGGTTCTGATTTCCCTGGAAAAGGTCGCGGAAAACAGCAGGGTTTGCTTTTGCCTGGGCAGCAGTGACAAGACTTTGCGAATATCGTGAATAAAACCCATGTCCAGCATGCGATCTGCTTCGTCCAGCACCAGAATCTCCACCTGGCTCAGATCCACCGACTTCTGACTGGCGTGGTCCAGCAGTCTGCCGGGTGTGGCGATAAGGATGTCGACGCCCTTGCGCAGTTTCTGCTTTTGTGGGTTGATGCTGACGCCACCAAAGATAACCGTGGAACGCAGCGGCAGATGCCTGCCGTAGGCCCGGATGTTGTCGCTGACCTGGGCCGCCAATTCACGGGTAGGAGTGAGTACCAGCGCACGAATGGCCTTGTGCTTGCGACCGGAATCTTGTGCGCTCATCAGCCGCTGTAACAGGGGCAGGGTGAAGCCCGCGGTCTTGCCGGTGCCGGTCTGGGCGCTGCCCAGCAGGTCCCGGCCTTCGAGGATCACGGGGATGGCTTGCAGTTGAATCGGGGTAGGGGTGCTGTAACCCTGTTCGGAGACAGCACGAAGCAGTTCGGCCCGAAGACCGAGAGATGTAAATGACATGTTCTAGAAAAACTCCGGAATCAGCCCGTCCGCGCAAGGCGTGTGAAGGTCCAGGCTGAAACGTGTTGATTTGTTTACTTCGGGGTGAACCAGGAAGGATTACCGCGTAAAAAACGGGTGCGGACCAGCGCGCACCGGGGGTTGAGGCGCGCATTATACATAAGTCGCGGGCATAACCCTATAGCATCGTTGCACGACTTTCGCTGTGCCGGGTTTCTTTGTCTAAATTTCCACATGGCAGTAGAATGGCCGCCCGGTGGTTTTCTGCCTGTGATCTTCCGCCCCGGTGGCAACAGTCAACAAAACCCTTCTCCGCGGTCAGGTTCATTTAACAGGTTCATTTAAGTAGTAAGACAGGAAAGATTATGGTTGGAATTACAGCGTATGGCGCCTATCTGCCGCGTCTGCGGTTACAAAAACAGGTAATCGCCGATGCCAATACCTGGTTCGATTCGGGCCTGACCGGGCTCGCCAAGGGTGAAAAGGCGATGTGTAACTGGGACGAGGATGCCGTGACCATGGCGACCGAAGCCTACGCTGACTGCATGGGCAGAGTGTCTGGACAGACTCCCGCCGCATTGTATCTGGCCTCTACCACCCTGCCATTCGCCGACCGCCAGCATTCGGTTATCGTCGCCGAGGCGCTGAATTTGAAAACCGAGGACATGCGCACCATGGACGTGACCTCGTCCCAGCGCGCGGCGACGTCCGCGCTGCTGGCGGCCCTGGACCTGGCGGCTGCCGGCCATGGCGATGCGGTGGTGGTGGCTTCCGAGCACCGCCATACCAAGTGCGCCTCGCGAGAGGAAATGCTCTATGGCGATGGCGCCGCGGCGATCGCGGTCGGCAAGGACAACCTGATCGCCGAGCTGGTGTGCGGTTATACCCAGGCCACGGATATGGTTGACCACTACCGGGCCGAGGGCGCGGTGGCGGACTACGGTTGGGAGGAGCGCTGGGTGCGCGACGTCGGTTACATGGGCATCCTGCGCCGCGCGGTTCAGGGATTGCTGACCAAGGCAGGCGTGGAAGCTGCCGACATCAGGCATTTTATTCTGCCGACCGATCAGGGCCGGGTTCCCGGCGAGGTGGCCAAGCGTCTGGGTATCGGCGAAGGAGCGGTGGCCGATAACCTCTTGCAGTCCGCCGGCATTGCCGGGGCGGCGCAGCCGCTGCTGCTGCTGGCCCACCGCCTGGAGCAGGCCGAACCCGGTGATCTGATTCTGGTGACCGGCTTTGGCCAGGGGTGCGACGCGCTGTTGTTTCGCGCCACCAGTGAGATCCGCGCCAGAAAGCCTGAACTGGGAGTATCCGGTCATCTGGCCAGAGGCGTGGCGGAAGAGAATTACAACAAGTTCCAGTCCTTCAACGATCTGCTGATCAAGGAACTCGGCAAGCGTTCGGAAACCGACAAAACGGCTTTTTTATCGGCCATGTACCGCAACCGCGGACTGGTCAATAGTTTTATTGGCGGCGAGTGTACGGTGTGCCACACCGTGCAAATGCCGAAGCACAATTACTGTGTCAATCCCGAATGCGGCGCCTACAATACCCAGGTGGACCATCCGATGGCCGGCGCCCGGGGGCGGGTCGCGACCTGGACGGCGGACCGGCTGACCTTCGATTTTAACCCGCCTGCCTATTTTGGTCTGGTGAAATTCGATGGCGGCGGTCGCATCATGATGGATATGACCGAGGTAAACGCGGATACCTTTGATACCGGCGCCGAGGTCACCGTGCATTTCCGTATCAAACAGATCGATAGTCAGCGGGGCTTTCGAAAATATTTCTGGAAAGCCAAACCGGTCGCTTAAGTGAGCTACTGAACCAAGCGGCGTAACCGAGAGGAGTCATGACATGGCCAGAGGAATCAGAGACAAAGTCGTCATTTTGGGCGCCGGTTGCAGCAAGTTCGGCGAACGTTGGGAGTGCGAACCGGCCGACCTGATGGCCGAGGCATTCGAGGAATGTATCGCCGATGCCGGGATCGAGAAAAATCAGATCGAGGCCGCCTGGCAGTCCACCGGCATCGACGCTTTCAGTGTCGGCCCCGGCGCCATGCCCTTGAGCATGGCCCTGCGCCTGCCCTATATTCCGGTCACTCGGCTGGAGAATTACTGCGCTAGCGGTACCGAGGCGTTTCGGGCCGCGACCTATGCGGTGGCTTCCGGCGCCTGCGACATTGCCCTGGCCATGGGTTTTGAAAAGCTCAAGGACACGGGTTACGGCGGCCTGCCCCAGCGCAGCCGGGGCGTCAGTAACGATATGTACTATCCCAACCTGTCGGCGCCGGGTATGTTCGCCCAGCTGGCTGCCGGCTATCGGGCCAAGTACGGCACCAACAAGCAGGATCTCAAACGCGCCATGGCCCATGTGTCGGTGAAGAGCCATGCCAATGGCGCGAAAAACCCCAAGGCCCATCTGCAACGGGCCATAACCGCCGAACAGGCCATGAACGCGCCCATGATCGCCGAACCCATCGGCCTGTTTGACTGTTGTGGCGTCAGCGACGGCGCCGCTTGCGCCATCGTTACCACGCCGGAAATCGCCAAATCCCTGGGCAAGGAAAACCTGATCAGTGTCAAGGCCCTACAATTGTGCGCCTCCAATGGTGAAGAAGGGGGGTTCGATAAATGGGACGGCTCCTACGTCGCAACCACCCGTATCGCCGCCAAGCGCGCCTATGAAGAGGCGGGCATCAAAAACCCGCGCAAGGAAATCAGCATGACCGAGGTGCACGACTGCTTTTCCGTGACCGAGTTGGTGACCATGGAAGACCTGTTTCTTTCCGCGGACGGCGGTGCCGTGAAGGATGTGCTCGACGGGGTTTTTGATGCCGACGGTGAAGTGCCCTGCCAGATCGATGGCGGCCTGAAATGCTTTGGCCACCCCATTGGGGCATCCGGTCTGCGCATGCTCTACGAGATGTATTTGCAGTTGAGTGGCCGCGCCGGCGAGCGCCAGTTGGCCGACCCGAAACTGGGTCTGACCCACAACCTCGGTGGTTTTCCCCACCAGAACGTGGTCAGTGTGGCGATCATCGGCCGGTACGACGTCTGATGGAACCGCGGCTCACCCTGCTCAGACCCTAACGATTAATTCGAATAAATAAAGGTAGATCGATGGAGTTTGTATCCGGGTCGCCGGCCACCGAACTGGCACTGGCGCGATTGTCACTGGCGGCGGTCGACCCCCTGGTGGACAGGGCCCTGGCCTATCTCAACGGGATCTGCTCGGTCTCCGGTCGTCTGTCGCCAGCGGCGCTCGATGAACAACAATTGGCGAGCTATGACATTTCCTTTTGCGTGGCCGAGCAGCGGGCATCCCGGAATCTGCTTGACTATGCCGAGCAGGTGGCGGAGCAGGACGCATTAGCCGTCTGGGTGGCTTGTCAGTTTGCTTGCGAAGCCATCAATACCGTGGTCGGGCGCCTGTCCAGCCGGCCAGCGGATTACGGTTTGAGCCGCGCTGACATTGTCCAGGCCGTTGAAAAAAGCGAGGCCAATGGCCTGGCCACTTTTTATCTGGCCAGCGCGCGGATGGCGGCACTGGGCAAGGCCCTGATCGCGCGGGAAGGGGATTTCCTGCCCGCTAACCTCGATGAAGAAAAGCTGATCATTCGCGATACCTTCCGGCGTTTTGCCAGCGATGTGGTGATGCCGCTGGCCGAGGCTATTCACCGCCAGGATCTGGATGTGCCCGAGGAAATTTTGCAGCCGCTGCGGGAAATGGGTTGCTTCGGCATCTCCATCCCCGAGCGCTTCGATGGTCTGCAGCCGGACAGTGGCGATGACAGCCTGTATATGATTCTCGTCACCGAGGAGCTGTCCCGGGGCTCCCTGGGCGCCGCTGGCAGCCTGATCACCCGCCCGGAAATCCTCGCGCGCGCGGTGCTCAACGGTGGCACCGACGCGCAAAAAAGTCATTGGCTACCGCGCGTGGCGAGCGGCGAGACGCTGGTCGCTATCGCCCTGACCGAACCGGATTACGGCTCGGATCTGGCTTCCGCGAAATTAAAAGCGACGCCCGCCGAGGGTGGCTGGCTCCTCAACGGCAGTAAAACCTGGTGCACCTTTGCCGGTAGTGCCTCGGTACTGTTGACGCTGGCCCGCACTGGCGAGGAACAGGATGGCTACCGGGGCCTGAGCTTTTTCCTGGTGGAAAAGCCGCGTACCGAAGGCCATGAATTTGACGTGCGTCAGGATGCCGGGCTCGGCGGGGGCAGGTTGACCGGCAAGGCCATCCCGACCCTGGGTTATCGTGGCATGCATTCGTTTGACGTTTTTTTTGAGAATTACTTCGTATCCGACGCCAACCTTGTCGGTGGCGAAGCGGGTGTCGGCAAAGGCTTTTATTACGCCATGATGGGCCTGACCGGTGGCCGCATGCAAACCTCGGCGCGCGCCGCTGGCATTATGCAGGCTGCCTGTGAGCAGGCCATCGGCTATGCCAGGCAACGCAAGGTGTTCGCCCAGCCGGTCGCCGATTATCAGCTTACGCTGGTCAAATTCAGCCGCATGATTACCACCTTGCTGGCGTCCCGCCAGTTCAGCTACGCGGTGGCGCGCGAGGTGGATGCCGGTGGTGGCCAGATGGCGGCCAGCCTGGTGAAGCTGTTTGCCTGCCGGGCGGCGGAGTGGGTGACCCGGGAAGCATTACAGATTCATGGCGGCATGGGTTATGCCGAAGAAGTACCGGTGAGTCGCTACTTTGTCGATGCCCGTGTGCTGTCGATCTTTGAGGGTGCGGAGGAGACCCTGGCCCTGAAGGTGATCTCCCGCGAGTTGATTGCCAGGGCCGGTGATGAAAAGTCGGCTGATAAAAAACCAGCCGATAAAGAACCAGGTGGCAACAAGACGACGGACAACGAGTCAGAAGCGGCCGCCTGAGGAGCGATAAATGTGAGCAACGATAAATAATTGAGCGGTTCGATTGCCGCCTGCAGAGCACCTTGGGCCAAAAAAATCAGTATACGCGCAAGGTATTTTATTAAAGGTATTGAGGTATTGAAGGTATTAAGAGAGGAAGTGAGTCATGAGTGAAACCAAGCATCTGGCCAATAAATCCTTTGTTGTCACGGGCTCCGGCCGGGGTATCGGCCGCACCATCGCGCTGGAGATCGCCAGGGCCGGCGGCAGCGTCGTGGTCAACGATCTCGATGCCGATGTCGCCGCGGCAGTGGTCGCGGAAGTCAGGGCACTCGGTTCCGAAGCCGTGGCCAACACCGATAGTGTCGCGGACTGGGAAGGCGCCAATAATATGGTCACCCAGGCCGTCGATCACTTCGGCAAGATCAGCGGTGTGGTCAATAACGCCGGTAACCTGCGCGATGTCATTTTTCACAAAATGACCCAGGACGACTGGGACCAGGTGATCAACGTCCACCTCAAGGGTAGCTTCAATGTCAGCCGCGCGGCCGCCACCCATTTTCGCAATCAGGAAGACGGTGTCTGTGTCCACATGACTTCCACATCGGGTCTGATTGGCAACTTCGGCCAGGCCAATTATTCCGCCGCCAAGGCCGGCATCGCCGCGCTGTCCAAGTCCATCGCGCTGGATATGCAGCGCTACAATGTGCGTTCAAACTGTATCGCGCCCTTTGCCTGGAGCCGAATGACGGCGAGTATCCCCGCCGAGACCCCCGACCAGATAGCCCGCGTGGAAAAACTGAAAAAGATGGTGCCCGAGAAGGTCGGTATCGTCGTGGCCGCCCTGTGCAGTGATAAAGCTGCTCACATCACCGGCCAGATCTTCGCCGTGCGCATGAACGAAATTTTTCTGATGAGCCAGTCGCGACCGGTGCGCTCGACTCACTGTGGCGAAGGCTGGACCATCGACAGTATTTTCGAAACCGCCATGCCCCAGCTGGAAAGTCACTTCTATGCCCTGGATCGTTCCCAGGATGTCTTTACCTGGGATCCGGTTTGATCCGAAGCCGAAAAACAGATGCGGGATGACGCGGCAGGGGGCGCCGGATCATTGACTAATATCCTTTCCGGCATGCGGATTGTGGAAGGCGCGGCTTTTATCGCCGCGCCGTCCGGAGCCATGGCCCTGGCCCAGCTGGGCGCCGATGTGATCCGGTTTGATCTGATCGGCGGTGGCCTCGATTATCGCCGCTGGCCGGTGGCTAAAAACAACCAGAGTCTGTTCTGGGCTGGGCTCAATAAGGGCAAACGCTCCATTGCGGTGGATTTTCGCAAGCCCGAAGGGCAGGAGATTCTCACCCGCCTGATCAGCGCGCCCGGAGACGACGCCGGTATTTTTCTCACCAATTTTCCCGCCCGTGGCTGGCTCAGCGACGACAAACTGCGTCAATATCGCGCCGATCTGATCTATATGAACCTGACCGGCGACCGTCACGGAGGTTCAGCCGTGGACTACACCGTCAACCCGGCAATGGGTCTGCCCTTTATTACCGGCAGCATCGAGCAGCCGGTCAATCATGTGTTGGCGGCCTGGGATCTCATTACCGGCCAGACCCTGGCCCTGGGCCTGCTCGCGGCTGAGCGTCACCGCCGCAACACCGGTCGAGGGCAGATGATCAAACTGGCCCTGGCCGATGTGGCACTGGCGACCCTGGGTAATCTGGGGTATATCGCCGAGGCTCAGGTCAATGGGGTCGAGCGCGATAGCTACGGCAATTATCTTTACGGGGCCTACGGCAAGGATTTTGTCACCGCCGACCGGCGTCGAATAATGATCGTGGGGCTGACGGGCAATCAGTGGCGGGGTATTGTCGAGGCCACTGGCCTGGGTGATGCCATGGCCGCCTTGGGTGAGCAAATGCAACTGAACCTGCTGCAAGAGGGTGATCGTTTCCGTGCCCGCGAGCAGATTACCGCGCTGCTGGAGCCGTGGTTCGCCGAGCGCAGTTACCAGCAGGTGGCTGATGCCCTCGATGCCCGCAACGTGTGTTGGGGGCAATATCAGAGCATTGCCGAGCTGGTCGCCCGTGATCCCGAGTGCTCGGAAGATAACCCCCTGTTCCAGATGGTCGAACAACCGGGTATTGGCGCCTACCTGACACCTACCAGCCCGCTCCAATTCAGTGGTTTTGAACGCCAGGCCGCGCGCCCGGCGCCGACAGTCGGGCAGCACACCGAAGAAATCCTGGCCCACGAACTCGGCATGAGCAGTGCCGAAATCGGCAAGTTACACGATTCCGGCATCGTTGCCAGTCCCGCCTAGCCAGGCGGCAATGACCGCGCCGAAGCGGGCTTCGTGATACTGGCCTTACCGATGTCTCGCAGCGCAAGTTTTTGTTGCTCGGGGGAGAGCGCATTAATATTATGAACGGCCCGATCCGTGTCCATCATGACCGGACGCCTCGGTCGGGCGCGCGGGGGAAAGCCGCTGAATTGATCATCACTTATTAAAAATATATATATATCAAATAGATAAATAATTTATATATAAATAGCATTAAATATATTTTGGTCGGGCCATGCCTGCCCAGAGGGAATAATCAGGAGTAGTAACTATGGCAAGCAAAGAAGCGATGGCAATCGTGGACCTGTATAAAGACTGGTCCGGCAAACTGACAATGAACGGCGAAATGTCGCTCGATGAGTTGCGTGAACTGTTTGATGAATGGGGTGATCTCAGCAGCCAGCCCGAAGACGTCGACTACCGCCAGGCGACCATCGCCGGTGTGCCCGGGGTGTGGGCAACGCCCAGGGGAGCGGATAAGAGCCGCGCCGTGATCTGCTGTCACGGCGGCGGTTTTTCAGTCGGCTCTTCAAAGAGTCATGAAAAAATGTACGGCCACCTCGCCAGGGCGCTTGGTTGCCCCACCTTCACCATGGACTACACCCGGGCGCCGGAAAATCCTCATCCCGGCATTGTCGAGGAAGCCGTGGCGGTCTATTCCCAACTGCTGGACCAGGGCTTCAAGCCAGAGAACATCGGCACGACCGGTGATTCCGCGGGCGGCAACCTGTGCACGACGATGATTCTCTACGCGCGCCACAAGGGCCTGCCCCTGCCGGCCTGCTGCGCACCCATCTCGCCCTGGTATGACATGGAAGGCAAGGGCTCCACCCTGGTCAGCAATGCCGATAAGGACGCGCTGGTGGGTGGTGAGATTCTGGCGGGCATGATTGCCAACTTTCTGGGAGAAGGCGGGTCCCCCAAGGATCCCTTTGCCAACCCGCTTTATGGCGACGTCAAGGGCTTCCCGCCGACCCTCATCCAGGTGGGTTCCTATGAAGTGCTGCTGGACGACAGCCAGCGGTTTTATGACAAGGCCAAGGCCGCGGGCGTGAAAGTGGAACTCCAGATATTTCCGGAAATGCAGCATGTATTCCAGTTCATGGCTGGCAACGCGCCGGAAGCGGACGATGCGATTAACAAGATCGCCCAGTTTATGAAGCCGCACCTGGGTTTGAAATAGTCCGGGCGCGTGTGCCCCAGCCCGCGCCGCCCGGGCACAGAAAGTCCGGGCACCGAAAGCCTGGTAAGATCAAATAACTAGAGAGGACCCCGAAAATGATCGAATACAGGAAAATTTACATCGATGGGCAGTGGGTGGAAGCGTCTGGCGACGGCATTACCCATCTGGTCAATCCTGCCACGGAAGAGGTTTTCGCCAAGGTTCCCATGTCCATGCCCGAGGACGTCGATAAGGCGGTGCGGGCGGCGCGTAAAGCCTTTAACGCCTGGTCCCGGACACCGTCTTCCGAACGCAAGGCCTATATCAAGGCCATTTGCGCCGGGCTTACCGCGCGCAAGGACGAGTTGGCTGCCCTGATCAGTCAGGAAATGGGCATCCCCGTGCACTTTGCCATGGGCATCCAGGTGACCGGGCCTATTTCCGGACTGGATATTTTCGCCGGCCTTGCCGAGACCATGGACGAAGTCACCCAACACGAGGGCGGTTACATCACCGTCAAGGAAGCCGCGGGGGTCTGTGCGCTCATTACGCCCTGGAATTTCCCCCTGTTTCAGGTGGTCGCCAAGGTCGGCCCGGCGCTGGCCGCCGGCTGTACCTGCGTGCTCAAGCCCAGTGAGCAGACACCGCTCTCGACCTTTATTTTTGCCGAGGTGTGTGAACAGGTTGGCCTGCCAGCTGGCGTTTTCAATCTCGTGCCGGGCAAAGGCTCGGTCATGGGCGAGGCCCTGAGTTCCCATCCCGAAGTGGATCTGGTGTCGTTCACCGGCTCCACCGAGGTCGGTGTCGAGATCGCCAGGTCCGGGGCCGCCTCGGTCAAGCGCGTGTGTCAGGAACTGGGTGGCAAATCGCCGTTCATCATTGCCGAGGACGCACCGCTGAAAAAAGCCGTGAAATACGTGGTCAAGGACGCGATGTTCAACTCCGGGCAGATGTGTGTGCAGTTGAGTCGAATCCTGGTGCATGAATCCCAGTATGAGGAGGCCCTGCAGCTGGCCAAGGAGGTTGCCGAGTCGCTGGTCGTCGGCGATCCCACCGATAGCAATACCTTCCTCGGGCCGCTCAGCTCCATGCGGGCTCGCGAGAGCGTTGTTCGTTACATTAAAAAAGGCATTGAAGAAGGCGCGCGCCTGGTCACTGGCGGCCCCGAACTGCCGGAAGGCCTGACCAAAGGCGCTTACGTCAAACCCACCATTTTTGGTGACGTAAACAACAATATGACCATCGCCCGGGAGGAAATCTTTGGTCCGGTACTCTGCTTTATTCCCTACCAGGATGAGGCGGAGGCCATCGCCATCGCCAATGACACCGAGTTCGGTCTATCCAGCGGGGTCTGGGCCGAGGACAAGGATACCCAGATGCGCATCGCCCGGCAGTTGCGGGCGGGGCAGGTCAAGGTCAACGGTCCGGCCTTCAGTTTCGCGGCGCCCTTTGGTGGCTACAAGAAGTCCGGCAACGGCCGCGAGTGGGGTGCCAGTGGTCTGGTGGAGTACACCGAGGAAAAAGCGATTCTGGGTGGTGGTTGAAGGGCTCATCGCCCGATCATTCACTTGCGCCGCGTCGCCGGGTCGCGCGGCGCGATCACTGTCGCTGGCACGGTAACAGCACAACCCTGTATCGAGTCGGGCCGAAACCCCGTGTTTCGGCCCGTGATTTTTTATCCGTAATTATCAAGAGGTAAATGATGTCGGTAACGCGGTTTAGATTTCCCTTCGTGGAAATGCCCGAGGCGGCCATCGCTCTGCGCGAGGAGGTCCGGCAATTTCTCGCCGAGGAGCGCGCAAGCGGCGGCTTTGTGCCGATGGCTGACTGCTGGGCCTCGGCCATGAGTCCACAATACAGCCGCAAGGTCGGCCAGCGCGGTTGGCTGGGTATGACCTGGGATAAAAAATATGGCGGCCATGGGCGTACCTTTCTTGAACGCTACGTGGTGACCGAGGAGATGCTCGCCGCCGGCGCGCCGGTCATGGCCCACTGGATTGCCGATCGCCAGAGTGGCCCGCAGATCATCAAGCATGCCCAGCCCCATGTGCGTGACAAAATCATTCCGCGCATCGTCGCCGGCGAGTGTTTTTGCGCCATCGGCATGAGCGAGCCCAATACCGGCTCCGATCTGGCTTCAGTGTCGACGAAAGCGGAGCGAGTTGAAGGCGGTTGGCGCGTTAACGGCACCAAGCTGTGGTCCACCGGCGCTCATGGCTGTGACTATATGATTGCCCTCCTGCGCACCTCGCCGCCGAATGAAAAGGCCCGGCACGAGGGGTTGTCCCAGTTCATTATCGATCTTAAATCACCGGGGGTTTCGATTCGCGGCATCGCTGATATCGGCGGCCAGGTGCACTTTAACGAAACCCAGTTTGAAGATGTTTTCGTGCCCGACGACCATGTCCTGGGTGAAGTGGGTGGCGGCTGGAAAATGGTTGTCGGTGAGCTGGCGCTGGAGCGCTCCGGTCCAGAGCGCTTTTTGAGCTCCTTTATCGTTCTGCAGGAAGCCATGCGGCTGCTGGTGAACGATCCCAGCGAGAAAACCCGGCAGATACTGGGCGAGATCGTTGCCAAAATCAAAACCCTGCGGCGTATGTCGCTGGGCATCGCCGGCTTGTTGCAAGAGGGCGCTTCACCGGAAATGGAAGCGGCCTTGGTCAAGGACAGCGCGACCCTGTTCGAGCGGGAATTACTCGAAAAACTGCGTGCCATTTTGCCCCAGCATATTCTCGCGTCCTCGAGTGGGCTATTGCCGGTGGTGTTGCGCGACGGCATCTTGCGAGTCCCTTCCTCGACCCTGCGTGGCGGTACCAACGAAGTCCTGAAAGGCATGATCGCCCGCCAGTTGGGTATGCGATAGGGCTTTGGCAGTGGGGACGCTAGCAAACGGTTCATACAGAAATTAGGTGCTAAAGAGACCAGGCCATGAGTGAAACAGGTAAGATTATTTTTGATACCGCCAGCCGGATTTTTACGGACCTGAGCACGGCTGAGGTGATTAACGCGGCGGAGAATGGCGAGTGGCCGGAAGCACTGTGGCAGGCCATCGTCGAGTCCGGTCTGACGCTGACCTGGATCGCCGAGGCAGCCGGTGGCGTCGGCGCTGATATGCTCGACGGCTTCGCGGTACTGAAAGCCGCGGGCGCCGCGGCCGTGCCGGTACCCCTGGCCGAAACCATGATGGCCGGCTGGCTGCTGGACAAGGCCGATTTGCCGGTCGACAGCGAGCCCATGAGTGTAGTGATCGGTGGTTTGAACTGGGATGGCGAAGTCCTGACCGGGACCGTCACAGGCATTCCCCACGGCAGAAATGCCAGCAATCTGGTGGTGATTCTCAACGGCCAGGAGGGCGCCAAAGCGTTTTCCTGCAAGCTTGACGAGCTTGCCGTGACGCCGGTAGCCGCGCTGTCCGGCGAGCCCTGGGACACCCTTGAGTTTAAAGGCGTCAGACCTGTGCAGGTGGGCGTGTTGCGCGAGGGTGTCGATGAAGCCGCCGCCCAGGCGCTGGGCGCCCTGATTCGCTGTGCCCAGGCCTCCGGCGCCATGGCCCAGGCGCTGGAGTTGACCATCCAGTATTCCATGGAGCGGGTCCAGTTTGGCCGGCCACTGGCCAAGTTTCAGGCCCTGCAACATGCCATCGCCGCCTTTGCCGGCCAGGTCGCCGCCATTAATGCGGCCACTGATGCGGCGGCGGAAACCCTGGCGCGAAACAATTGCGTCGATAACGACACCTGGGTGGAAATCGCAGCCGCCAAGACCCGGCTGGAAGAGGCGGTTAACGAAGGCGCCGCCGTGGCGCATCAGGTGCACGGCGCCATGGGCTTTACCTACGAGCATCAGTTGCACCACCTGACCCGCCGGCTGTGGAGCTGGCGTGACCAATATGGCAGCGATGCGCTCTGGGCGGTGCGCCTGGGCGATGAGGTGCTCAAGTGGGGCGCCGAGGCCCTGTGGCCAAAAATCACCGCCGTCAGCAATCCCCGCTAGGCTGGGCCGAGAAAATATTCACCGCGGTTTTCATGATTCAAGGTAGAGGAGCAAGCATGGATTTTTCATTGAGCGAAGAACAACAGGCGATCATTGATAGCATCGAATCACTGATGGCCGATTTCGGCGACGATTTCTGGCTGGAGCGGGACGACACCGGCGTATTTCCGGAAGAGTTTTACCAGGCCATGGCCAAGGGCGGCTGGCTGGGTATCACCATGCCCGAGGAATACGGCGGCGCCAATCTGGGCGTCACCGAAGCCGCGCTGATGATGTCCACCGTTGCCAAGGGCGGTGGCCTGTCGGCCGCTTCCGCCGTCCACATCAATATTTTCGGCCCTCACCCCATTGTTAAATACGGCACCGACGAGCAAAAGCGGCGCTGGCTGCCACCGCTGATCGCCGGCGAGCAAAAAACCTGTTTCGGAGTGACCGAAGCCAATGCCGGCCTCGACACCACGCGCATCGAAACCTTTGCCAGGCGGCAGGGCGACAAGTACATCATCAATGGCCAGAAGATCTGGACCACTACCGCCCAGCAGGCCGACAAAATCATATTGCTGACGCGCACCACGCCCAGAGACGAGTGCGACAAGCCCCACGAAGGGATTACGCTGTTCTACGCCGATATGGACCCAAAGCATGTGGAGATCAAGGAAATCCACAAAATGGGCCGCAAAGCCGTCAATTCCAACATGACCTTCTACGATAATCTCGAAGTATCGGTGAATGATCGTATCGGCGAAGAGGGCAAGGGCTTTCGCTATATTCTCGATAGCCTCAACCCCGAGCGTATCCTGCTCGGCTCGGAATCCATCGGCATGGGCCGCAGCGCCCTGGAGCGTGCGACCCAGTACGCCAAGGATCGCTCCGTCTTTGGCCGCCCCATCGGTCAGAACCAGTCCGTCGCCCACCCGCTGGCGGAAAACTGGATAGAGCTGGAATCCGCCTGGCTGAGCCTGATGCAGGCCGCCTGGATGTACGACAACGGCATGCCCTGCGGTGCCCAGGCCAACGGCGCCAAATACATCGCCGCCGAAGCCGGCTTCAAAGCCTGTCAGCAAGCGGTTTTGACCCACGGCGGCATGGGTTACGCCAAGGAATACCATGTCGAGCGACTGATGCGCGAGGCCATGCTGCCGCGCATTGCGCCGGTCAGCCAGAACATGGTGCTCAACTTTATTTGCAGCAATGTCCTGGATCTGCCCCGGTCCTACTAAAACTCAACGGCGCGCTACCCTTAAAAAACCCCGGACACTTGCCCGGGGTTTTTTCATCGAGGGGTATGTGGTAGGGCCGCTAATTGAAGCGGCGTACGGCATTCCCTCAACTTCTTTTACGCCATCGCGGTTTGTGGTCGAGCGCCAATCGACATCCTTATATGGATAATCTTGTCGGTATGTGGACGGTATATGCACATGGACGAGCCGCCAAGGGTCGGAAGTCCGCCCTGATTGATGTGCTCAAACGATACCCAAAGTGGGAGGGTATTCCCCGGTCCACAGTTTCAGCGATTGAAAATGATCGGGTTCAATTGGGTGTTGAGCGAGCCGAGGTCCTAGCAAGAGCGTTACCTTGCCGATCGGCTGTGCGTGTGTTTCCCGGCTCGAATGTTGAAAAGGAGCCGGCCGCGTAGCAGTACCCGCGGGGTGGCGCCAATGCCACTGGAGCTGATATTCCTCCATCATGAAAATCCGCGTCACCAAGCGTATGAGACACAAAACCAGGTTATTGAATATCTGTAAAATTTATTAGCCGATCCGTTGCGATCCGTTAGCCGATCGGTTGATATAGCGCCGGTTTCAGCAACTTGGCGGCGTAAATGCACTTTGAGCTTGCAGGAACAGTCAACTTAAAAATCAACCCTAATCCTTCGGTCCAAGGATAAGCCACAGAATCAGCCCCAGTATCGGCAATAGCAGGATCGCCACGATCCAGGCCACTTTAACGCCGGTGGCAGCGCTACTGTTGACTGTTTTAACGATGGCCCACACATCAGCGATGAGTATGAGAAGGCCGAAAAGGCCGCCCACTTCGATTCCCATGTGTTTCTCCCGAAAACTCAATTAGGTTTATCGCGCGCCGGTCAAACGAAGGAGACTAACATCTCAGGCGAGCACGCTGCTAAAGCCATCGTAGAGCAGTTTGCCGCCGACGACAAAAAGAAAGAAATAGCACAGGCGGTAGACCAGCTGCTCGCTGATTCTGTGCAATAAAAAATAACCCAGCCTGACGCCGACCGGCGCTAATGGCACCAACACGGCGGCGGTTAACAGGTTGGTGCTGTCGAACTGTCCGAGCCAGGCGTAGGGGATCAGTTTCACCAGGTTGACGATGGCGAAAAATACGGCAAAGGTGCCCATCAGCAGGCGCTTTTCCATTTTCTGGGGCAGCAGGTAAATGCTCATCGGCGGGCCGCCGGCGTGAATGCCAAAGCTGGTAAAGCCGGCGATGGTGCCCCAGAGACTGCCATGCACAAGGCTCGGTCCGGCCTTTCTTTCAAGTTGTGGCTGTAACCAGTAGTTCAGGCAGAACACCACGGAGATCAGGCCAATGAGAATACGCACGGCATCCTCGCTCAGGTAGCGAAAGGTGAATGCGCCGAGGGCAATACCGGCAATCGCGCCGGGCAGCGTCAGGCGCAGGTTTTCGCGGCTCCAGGTTTTTCGAAAACTCCACACCGCCACGGCGTCCATGACGATAAGTAGGGGCAGCATGATGGCGGCGGCCTGCACCGGTGGCATGGCCAGCGACATCAGCGGCACGGATATCACGGCGATACCGCCACCGAAACCGCCCTTGGCCATGCCGAAGATCAGGATGGCGGGGATGGCGCAGAGGTAAAAAAACGGATCGCTGATCATAAGGGCCTGGGCAAACGGGGCGCACCCGTTAACCCGGCTTATAGTGAAGCCGGATTAACGGGTGATGTCGGCGGTGGCCGGAAGGTGAGCGGGCAATTACTGGCGCTGGCGAACAGTGTTCCTGGGCACGTCGCGAAACGGCCGGTCGATGTCCGTGCGTGGCTCCTTGGGCAGGCCGAGGGAGCGTTCCGAGATAATGTTGCGCTGAATCTCGTCGGTGCCCCCGGCGATGGATTCCGCCGGCACCGAAACCAGTATTTCGCTGATCAGGCCGTTCATGGCGGCGTCTTCGCCGGTGAGCATGGCGTCGCCACCGGCAATCAGGGTATGGGCGTGGGCCGCGAGGCGCGCCACCTGGCTGCCGGCCAGTTTGCCGAGGGAGCCCTCGGGCCCTGGCGGTCGACCCAGTGCCTGAGCGGCTTTGACCCTCCGGCCGGTCCACTCGGCGGCCTTGGCCATGATCAGCACGTTGGCGATCGCCTGGCGCACGGTAGGATCGTTGAAACGGCCCGTGGCCCTGGCCCGCTCGATCAACAGATCGACCCGCCCGGCCCGTTGCGGATACCACTTGTAGGGTTCCATGACGGTCGCGATTTCCGCTCGGAGCTCGTCGAATACCCGGCCCTCGCCTTTTTCGCCCCGCGCCCAGGAGCGGATGCCATCGGCCAGGCGGCGCTCGTGGGCGAGGGTGGTCATGGCGACTTTCCAGCCGTTACCTTCGGTGCTGACCATATACTCCGGGGCGACTTTGGCGTCGGTGAAGAAAATCTCGTTGAAAGAGGCATGGCCGTTCATCTGTTTGAGCGGGCGCACCTCGACGCCGGGCTGTTCCATGTCGATCAGAAAATAGCTCATGCCCTGGTGCTTGGGGAGATCCCAGTTGGTGCGCGCCAGCAGCATGCCGTACTGGGCGTGGTGGGCGCTGGTGGTCCAGACTTTCTGGCCGTTGAAAACCCAATTCTCGCCGTCAAAGTCCCCCCGGGTTGTCAGGCCCGCGAGATCCGAGCCGCTGCCGGGTTCACTGAACAGCTGACACCAGGTATTTTCGCCGGTCAGCAGGCGGCGCAGAAATTTTTCTTTATGGAGGTCGCTGCCGTGCTCGAGAATAGTGGCCGCGGCCAGCATGCGAACCCCGGTTTTGGCGACGCTTACGGCGCCGAAGGCGCGGATTTCATCATCGACAATAGCGCCCTGACCGACGGACAGGCCCTTGCCGTGCCACTGCTCGGGCCAGGAGGCGCAGCCCCAGCCGGAATCGATCAGCCGACCGCGCCATTCCCGCAGGCTGAGGTTCGGGTCCCAGTTTTGCTCCAGCCAGGCGCGCACTTCAGCGCGCAGTTGTTGTTCGTTAGTGGTGGTGTTGGTTGCGTCAGTCATGGTCAAGCCTCCCAGCGCAGGACCAGTTGATCCCGATGATAGTTGGGGTCTCCGAGAAATACCTGCGAGCTTTTCGCCCGTTTGAAGTACAGATGAGTGTCGTTTTCCCAGGTAAAGCCGATACCGCCGTGAATTTGAATACACTCCTGCGCGGCTTTCATGTAGGTATCGGAAGCGCAGGCCTTGGTCAGCGCAGCGACGGCGGGCAGGTCACTGGCCTTATCAGCAGCTGCGGCGGCGGCATAGTAGACGGTGGACTTGGCCAGCTCTACTTCGAGCAACATATCGGCGCACTTGTGTTTGATCGCCTGGAAGGAGCCGATGGGGCGGCCAAACTGCATGCGCATCTGGGCATATTCGAGGGCCGAATCGAGCATCTTCTGGGCGCCGCCGACCGATTCGCTGGCCAATGCCACGGCGGCAAGGTCGAGCACCCGAGCCATGGTGGCCCCGGCGTTTTCCAGCTCACCCAGGAGTTGCGCCGGGGCCTTATCAAAATCGACACGGGCCAGCTTGCGGGTGGGGTCCAGGGCCTTGAGCGCCGTTCGACTGACCCCCGGTGCGTCACCGGGCAGGGTGAACAGGGACAGCCCGTGACTGCCCGAGGTGCCCGGCGTGCGGGCGAGCACCACCAGCAGGTCGGCGACCAGGCCGTCAACCACCAGGGTTTTGCTGCCGCTGAGATGATAGCTAGCGTCGCTAGCCGTTGCGGTTACCGCTGTCGCGGCCGGTGACCAATCGTTGGGGTTTTCTGTCATGGCCAGTGTGGCGAGGATGCTGCCATTGGCGATATCCGGCAGCAGCGCGTGCTTCTGGCCTTCGTTGCCGGCTTCCATGATCGCCGTCGCCGCCAGGGCGGTGGCGGAAAAGAAGGGCGCGCAGAACACGGCGCGGCCCATTTCCTCCAGGACGATACACAGCTCGATAAAGCTGAAACCCTGGCCGCCATAGGTTTCCGGGATGTGGATGCCGGGCAGGCCCAGGTTTTCGCTCAGTTGCTTCCAGACGGCCTTGTCGTATCCCGTCTCCGTTGCCATCAGTTTGCGGACTTCGGTAGTGGGCGATTTGTCCTCCATGAACCGCCGGACAATCAGGCGGAACTCCTCCTGTTCATCGGTAAAGGTGAATTGCATGCTTGACTCCTGGTAGGGGTATCGAAAACGTTGATTTATGACTATTGCTCAGCCACGGGGCCGGCGACCGCGTTCTTGCTGATCAACTGATCAATCTCGGCCTGGCTGTACCCGGCATCGGCCAGCAGGGCCCGGGTGTCCCGGCCCATGACCGGTGTCGGGCCCTGAATTTCCTGCACCGTGCGGCTGAAACGCGGCGCCGGGGCCGGTTGCATCCAGCCATCCAGTTCGACGAAGGCGGCACGGGCGACGTTGTGAGGGTGTTCCGGCGCTTCGGCCATGGACAGGACCGGTGCGAAGCAGACATCGCTCTGCTGCATGATCTCGCACCACTCGTCGCGGGTTTTGGTTTTGAAACGTTCAACCATGATGCGCTTGCACTCGGGCCAGTTGCCCTTGTTGAACTGGGCCTTGAAGAGAGGAGCCTCGGCATCGAACCCCCCCAGTTCCATTAATTCGGCATAGAACTGCGGCTCGATGGAACCGAGGGAGATATATTTACCGTCGGCGCACTCGTAGGTCTCGTAAAAGTGGGCGCCGCCATCGGCGAAATTGCTACCGCGTTCGTCGTCCCAGAGGCCCTGGGCGCGAAAGCCATAGATGCCCGCCATCAGCGCCAGAGCGCCATCGACCATGGCGGCGTCGACCACCTGTCCCTTGCCGGATTTCATGGCTTCGATGATGCCGCACAGTACGCCGCCAAACAGCAGCATGCCGCCACCACCAAAATCACCCACCAGGTTCAGGGGTGGGGTGGGCTTGCCGCCCTTGGGGCCGATGGCGTCCAGGGCGCCGGTGAGCGCGATGTAATTGATGTCGTGGCCAGCGACATTGGCGATGGGGCCGTCCTGCCCCCAGCCGGTCATGCGGCCATAGACAATGTGTGGGCAGCGAGTCAGTACTTCGTCCGGCCCCAGACCCATGCGCTCGGTGACGCCGGGACGAAAGCCTTCGATCAGGGCGTGGGCGGATTCGAGAAGGCGGTAAATGACTTCGACACCCTCCTTGTCTTTCAGATTGACGCGTATGGATTTTCTGCCACGTCCGAGAATGTCATAGGGCCGCTGGACCTGAATGCCACCGGGACCCCCCGCCGCGCGATCCACCCGAATGACTTCTGCGCCCATGTCCGCCAACATCATGCCGCAGAGCGGTACCGGGCCGATGCCGGCCAGTTCAACGATTTTTATACCCTGTAATGGACCCACGTTATCCCCCCTCGACGGTTTATTTTGCTTTTGCCATAGGATGTCAGTTTAGGCGGCTTTTGTCATCGTCAATGGCAACCACCCTTTTAGACATACCGCTAGAGACACCGCTAGACATCCCGCCAGACATGACGACGACTGCCAGCGAGCCTCAATGCCTGTTTACAGTGCAACATGGCTGTTTTGTGTTCCACCATGGTGCGAGTGATCGCCGGGATTGGTTGCTGGAGCCGGCTTATTGAAACCATGTCTTTCGACG
>JBECKV010000044.1:0-6299 GCA_040235495.1 Porticoccaceae bacterium | reverse complement strand
ACCCCCGAGGTTATTTTGAGCGATTCGAGCGCCCACCAGCGACATAATTTTGACTACGATGATCTGATAGCCTGCGCCGAAGGCCGGCTCTTTAATGAACACAGTGCGCAACTGCCGCTCCCCAATATGTTGATGGTGGACAGAATCACCCATATCAGCGCCAGCGGAGGCGCCCATGGCAAGGGCGAAATCATCGCTGAAATGGATGTTAATCCGGAGCAATGGTTTTTTGACTGTCACTTCAAGGGCGATCCGGTGATGCCTGGTTGCCTCGGGCTTGACGCCCTCTGGCAATTGACCGGGTTTTTCCTGACCTGGCGTGGCAATAATGGTCACGGCCGGGCGCTGGGCGCGGGTGAAGTAAAGTTTTTCGGGCAGGTCTTGCCCACGGCGAGCAAATTGACATACAAGCTCGATATAACGCGAGTCATAGAGCGCAAACTGATAATGGCAATCGCCGACGGCGCGGTTTCCGTTGACGGCCGCGAGATATACACCGCCAAGAGTCTGCGAGTCGGCCTCTTTCAGTCCACTGACAATTTCTGACCGGATTCAGTAAAATCCAGCGGCGTTCAGCGTGTGCATCTGCGTGTGCAATGAAATAGACAACCCCTCAATGAGGTCACCATGAAACGAGCGGTAATTACAGGCATGGGCGTTGTTTCTTGCCTGGGAAACGATAAGGCCAGCGTGGTTGATTCGCTTCGCAACGGACGCTCGGGCATTTGCGTTAACGAGTCCTACCGTGAAACCGGCATGAAAAGTCAGATCAGCGGGCGCATAGATCTCGAC
Organism: Porticoccaceae bacterium; assembly: GCA_040235495.1. Classification (GTDB taxonomy): domain Bacteria; phylum Pseudomonadota; class Gammaproteobacteria; order Pseudomonadales; family Porticoccaceae; genus HB2-32-21. The sequence continues at coordinate 5,507 of JBECKV010000044.1, read as the reverse complement.
TTCAAGGAACTGATTGACCGTAAATACCTGCGTTTTATGAGTGTTGCCGCCGCTTATGGCTACATAGCCATGCAGCAGGCCATCGACGACAGCGGCCTGGGCCAGAATCACATCAGCAACCCCCGCACCGGCATTATCATGGGCTCCGGGGGCATATCCGGCGAGAAGTTTGTTGAATCGATCGACACCTGTCGCGAAAAAGGCGTCAAGCGCATGGGTCCCTACCGGGTCACCCAGATCATGAGCAGCACCGTGGCGGCCTGTCTGGCCACGCCCTTCCACATCAAGGGTCTGAATATCTGCATTTCCTCGGCCTGCGCCACCAGCGCCCACTGTATCGGCGCCGCGGTGGAACAAATTCAACTGGGCAAGCAGGATATTCTCTTTGCCGGCGGCGCCGAGGAGGAGCACTGGTCCATGGCCAGCATGTTCGACGCCATGGGCGCCCTGTCAACCCGGTACAACGACACGCCCGAACAAGCGTCTCGCCCCTACGACACCGATCGCGATGGCTTTGTCATGTCCTGCGGCGGTGGTTGTTTCGTGGTCGAGGAACTGGAACACGCGCTGGCTCGCGGCGCGAGGATTTATGCCGAAATCGTCGGTTATGGCGCGACTTCGGATGGCTATGACATGGTCGCCCCCTCCGGCGAAGGGGCGGTTCGCTGTATGCGGCAGGCCCTCGCCACGGTCGAAGGCGGCATCGACTATATCAACACCCACGGCACCAGCACCCCGGTCGGCGACGTCGCCGAAATCGGCGCTATCCGGGAAGTCTTCGGCGCCAATGCGCCGCCCATCGGCTCCACCAAATCCCTGTCCGGCCACTCCCTGGGGGCGGCTGGTGTTCATGAGGCCATCTATAGTCTGTTGATGATGGAAAACAACTTCGTCGCCGAGTCAATCAACATTGACAACCTCGATCCCGAAGTTGAAGACATGCCCATCGCCACCAGCCGCATCGACAACGTCAAACTGGAAAGAGTCATGTCCAACAGCTTCGGCTTTGGCGGCACCAATGCGACTCTGGTATTGCAGAAATACCACCACTGACACCCCGGCGCCGACATCCGGGATCAACTCATCCAGTATCAACACATCGGGTATCAACACAGACGGGGGCTGGTCTGACCACCGCCCCCGTATCACTTCCAGCCAGCGCCCGGCTGCCTAAACCCGAACCGCCAGGTTCAGCGGCCGGACTGCCGGTGCCTGACTACGTGTCTAACCGCACGCCTGACTATATGTAGCCGTTCTCGGTCAGGTAATCGAGTATCTGCTCGGTACAGGACTGCAAGTCTTTAGTGCCGGTGTCTATTCTTAGCTCGGGCTTTTCCGGCGCCTCATAAGCGGAATCAATGCCGGTGAAATGGGGGATTTTGCCGGCCCGCGCTTTCTTATACAGACCCTTCGGGTCCCGCTCCTCGCACACTTCCAGCGAAGTGGACAGATGCACTTCGATAAATTCGTCCGCTTCGACGATATCACGAGCCAGTTTTCTTTCCGCCCGGAACGGGGAGATAAAAGCCGTCATGACAATCAGGCCGGCGTCGACAAAGAGCTTGGCTGCCTCGCCGATGCGGCGAATATTCTCGACACGATCCTCGTCGGTAAAACCCAGATCACCGTTGAGTCCCTGGCGAACATTGTCACCGTCAAGCAGATAGCAGTGATGCCCCCGCTCGAATAAAGCCCGCTCCAGGGCATTAGCCAGAGTGGATTTACCCGCGCCACTGAGGCCGGTAAACCAGATCACACAGGGCCTCTGCCCCTTCCTATGCGCGCGTTCTTTTTTGCTGACAACGGATTCGTGCCAGGTAAGATTGGTGTTCAATATCTCTCCTCGGTTTAGCTTGAATTAATCGGGATCGGAATCATCCCTGCGCCCGGCCAGCCGCCCTTGCAGGCATGCTCGGGCTCCGGTTCCGCCGACCCGCCTCCGCCCTTATCAAATCACGAGCGTGTCAAAACGGAATATCGTCATCGAAGTCGTTGAAGCCGCCAGCCGGCGCCCGACCTTCCCCGCCCCCTTGAGCCAGGGCCTGAGCCGGCGCGGGCTGCTGCCCGAAATCGGCGCTGGCGCCGCCACGGCTATCCAGCATTTGCATCTCATTGGCGATTATTTCCGTGGTATAGCGATCCTGGCCGGTGTTTTTATCCTGCCACTTGCGGGTCCGCAACGAGCCTTCGATATAAATCTTGCTGCCCTTGCGCAGATATTCACCAGCGATCTCAGCCAGGCGATTGAAGAAGACCACGCGATGCCACTCCGTGCGTTCCTGCTGCTGGCCGCTCTGTTTGTCTTTCCAGCTCTCGCTGGTGGCAACGGTGACATTGGTAACGGCGCCACCGGAGGGCATGTAACGGGTTTCCGGGTCCTGACCCAGATTGCCGATCAAAATGACTTTATTGATACCCCTGGCCATATCTTCCTCCTTATTAGCGGGTACTCGGATGGACTGCCAAAGACCCAAGTGTAGCGCTTACCGCTGCCCTAAATCCATCCTGGCCAACGCCGCGCCGTAATTTACGGCGCGGCCACGGACGCATCCCTAGCGAAGCTTGACACCGCTCAAGGCCTGGTGGAACGCCTGTTCGTTAAAATGCTCATCATCCACCTTGACGTAGGCAAGATTCTCACCGGGAATGACAACCACATCCTCAACCCCGGAAAACCGCTCGGCCCACTGATGGGCATCCATCGCCACCTTTGAGTCCAGGTCGACCACCACACTGCGCAAATTGCGCGGCCTGGCCATGGTCGAGGCGACCCCGAGCCACGCCAGCACCACTGCCAGGGACAACCAGAAGACTCCGGCATAACCGGCAAAATGAGCAACCAGACCTCCGGCCACACCGCCGCTAAACGCGCCCAGAAACTGACTGGTGGAGTACACGCCCATCGCCGTCCCCTTGATGCCGGCGGGCGCCATCTTGCTCACCAGCGATGGCAGACTGGCCTCGAGCAGATTAAAGGCCATGAAAAACACGAGCAAACCCAATGCCATCTGACGAAAGGAGGTTCCGCTACCTGCCATCACCAACTCGGCCACGGCCAGCAGCGACACGGCAAGCAAGAACACCGGTTTCATTTTTCGACGGGCCTCACCGTACCAGATAAGCGGCAGCATCAGCACAAAGCCCGCAACCATGGTCGAGAGATACAAACTCCAGTGCCTGCTCCGGTCAAAATCCAGCACCTCCTCAAGCACCAGCGGCACCGACACCCAGGTTGCCATCTGCGCGAAATGGAGACTGAAAATGCCGACATTCAGCCGCCACAACTGACCGTCTCGTACGACCCGACCGAGCATGGCCGGAACCGCGATGACCTCGTGACCACTATGATTCATCCGGGGGCTAGGCACCGCTACCAGTACCACTGCCAGGCCGAGTGCCGCGAGCGCGCTGGCCAGCCAGAACACGCCATCCATACCCCAATGCTGGGCCACCACCGGTCCAGTGACCATGGCGACGATAAACGCCAGGCCGATACTGCCCCCCACGGCCGCCATCGCGCGCGTGCGGCTTTGTTCCCGGGTGACATCCGACAACAAGGCCATGATCACGCCGGCAACGGCACCGGCGCCCTGCAGGGCGCGACCCAGCACGACCATAAAGGCCGTCTCGGCCAGAGCACACAACACACTGCCCGCGAGGAAAAGCATCATCCCCCCCGCGATCACCGGCTTGCGTCCGATTCGGTCGGAAAGCAAACCAAAGGGAATTTGCAATATACCCTGGGTCAGGCCATAGATACCCAGGGCCAGACCCACCAGCACAGCGGTAACACCGGCATAATTGTCCGCGTACAAGGCAAACACCGGCAGGACCATGAACAGGCCGAGCATGCGCGTGGCGTAGAGAAAAGACAGTGCCAGGAGAGCTCTGGTTTCGGCGGCGTTAAACATGGCTTTAAACACGGTTTATAGGTACTGCAACTATGGCATTCATCGATTGTGGCGCGTGATCAGATCCCGGAACTATCGGATGGCGCTGGGCAGCGCGCAATTTTTAAGCCGTGAAGCAAGGATGATGACCGAAAATCCGACGCGCGCATTATTGTGGTTATCGAGGCCTGCGTCCAGAATTTCCCGGGGCAACCCTGATTCGGGCGGTGTCCACATCCGTGGGGCGCGCCAGCCATCGAAAATGGCGACACAGTGCCGTTTTGACATCAGCACCTCCCCATGCCTTGTATACTGTCCATGACTTGTATACTCCCCATGCCTTGTATAAATGGGAGTTTTATCGGCATTGCGCATGGACTCCACTCCGACCCACGGCCACTTTCGTTTTTTGCGGGTTAATCCGCCGGGACTAACCATCTTTTGAGCAGTACAGCAAAAAAACTAGCGCGATCCATGCTCGGTAGCCTGCGGGACCTTGCTCCCATCATCGCGGTGATCCTGTTTTTTCAGTTCTTCGTGCTGCGCCAAGCCCTGCCTGATGTCATTCAGCTCGTACTCGGTTTGAGCTTTGTCATACTGGGCTTGACCTTTTTTATCCATGGCCTCGAGCAAGGGCTGTTTCCCATCGGCGAATCCATGGCCAACGCTTTCGCGCGCAAGGGCAGTGTCGCTTGGTTGTTACTCTTTGCCTTTGCCCTGGGTTTTGGCACCACCGTCGCCGAGCCCGCGCTGATTGCCGTGGCGCAGGAAGCGGCAAAAGTCGCGGCAAACGGGGCGATGATTGACGACACCGACGCCGCCCGAAGCCAATATGCCAAGGGCCTGCGCTATACCGTCGCCCTTTCCGTGGGCGTGGCCATCGTCATCGGCGTCATGCGCATTCTCAAAGGCTGGCCCATCCACTGGTTGATCATCGGCGGTTATGTGCTGGTGGTCGTTATGACCCTGTTCTCACCCCGTGAAATTATCGGTATCGCCTATGACTCGGGCGGCGTCACCACCTCCACCATTACCGTACCTCTGGTGACCGCCCTGGGCGTCGGTCTGGCCTCATCCATCAAGGGACGCAACCCGATGATCGACGGCTTTGGTCTGATTGCCTTTGCGTCGCTGACGCCAATGATTTTTGTCATGGCCTACGGGATGCTGATCGGATGAACGTGCTGGTCGAACTGGGAACCACCATCCTCAATACCGTGAGGGACGTTATCCCCATAGCGGTGATTATTTTCGGCTTCCAGTTTTTCGTTATCCGCCGCAAGCCCGCCAACCTGGGCCAGATACTGATTGGCTTTTTCTGGGTGCTGATCGGTCTGTCGTTCTTTTTGCTCGGCCTCGAGTGGTGCCTGTTCCCACTGGGCCGGCTAATGGCGGAGCAATTGACCGACCCGGCGTTTATTCAATCGGCAAGCGCTGCGGGGGAATCACTGAGCGAGATTCGCTGGCAGGACTATTTCTGGGTCTATCTTTTTGCCTTCCTGATCGGCTTCAGCACCACCATTGCCGAACCCTCCCTGATGGCGGTCGCCATCAAGGCCAACGAAGTCTCCGGGGGCGCCATCGGCGTGTGGGGTCTGCGCATCGCCGTGGCCCTTG
>JBECKV010000033.1:0-6237 GCA_040235495.1 Porticoccaceae bacterium | reverse complement strand
GTCCTTGAGTATGCCGATTACCCTGAAGCGGGTGTCGCCAATGCGGAGCCACTGGCCCAGGGCGGTGCGGCTGCCAAACAGTTCGTGTCGCAACTTGCTGCCGATGACGCACACCGCAGCACTTTGATCCATCGGGATTTCCGGTAGCACTTTGCCCTGGGCGAGTTCCAGTTGGCGCATGGTAAAAAACGTCCGGTTGGTGCCCATGGTAAAAGCCTCTCGGCTCAGACTCCCATGGGATATCTCCATTTCGCCAGGTATCAGGGGCGCAACTGCGTTGACTTCCGGCAGGCGCAGTAGCGCTTCGGCATCACGCAGGGTCAGTTCACGGGTGGTTTCGCCTGTCATGGGAGGCATTCCGCCCGTGGTTTCTTTTTTGCCGGGAACGATGATCAGGACATTCTTGCCAAGCAGATTGAATTCACCGAGAACGAATTGCTTGCCGCCCTCGCCAATGCCGGTCAGCAAATTAATAGCGAATACGCCAATGGCGATAGCGATCAGCAGCATGAGGCTGCGTGCCCGTTGGCGCTCAATGACGCGGAAATTGAAAGCGATCAGGTCGGTGATGCGCATCAGGAATCACCGCCGCCGTTTTTTGTCTCTGTCAACCAGTCACGATTTATTTTGCCGTCTACCATATGCAGACGGCGCCGCGCGCGGGAGCCAATGTCCTCGTCGTGGGTTACCACCAGCAGGGTAATGCCTCCGGCATTGAGTTCTTCGAGCAGTGTGATGACTTCGAGGCCGGATCTAGAGTCGAGATTGCCGGTAGGCTCGTCCGCCAGCAGGAGTTCAGGTTCTGTAACGATGGCCCGCCCGATGGCAACGCGCTGACGCTGGCCGCCCGAAAGCTGATTGGGCGCGTGTTCCGCGCGCCCGCTCAGGTCGAGCCGCTCAAGCAACTGGTCGACTTTCTGCCGTCTTGTTTTCGGCGCTTCACCCGCCAGCACCAGGGGTAGTTCAATATTTTCCCGCGCCGTGAGTCGGGGGATCAGGTGATAACTTTGGAAGACAAAACCGATGTGCTGGCGGCGCAGTTTGGCCCGTTGTTCCTCGCCCAGACCGCCGGTTGCGGTCCCTGCCAGCAGGTATTCTCCGGCGCTGGGTTTGTCGAGCAGACCAAGGATGTTCAACAGGGTGGATTTGCCCGATCCGGAAGGCCCCATTACCGACAGGTATTCACCGGCGGCGATATCAAGGTCGATATGATCGAGGGCGTGAACCACCTGGTCGCCCACCAGAAATTCCCGGGATAGTTGCCGCAGTTCGATCATGGGTGGTCGAATTCGGCGGTGTCAGCCTGGGTTTCAAAAGGCTCAACCAGGGCCCCATCGACCGCGCCTTCGGTGTCCAGTGAACGCAATACCGTGTCGCCTGAGTCGAGCCCGCCGGTAATTTCGGTATAGGTCCAGTTGCTCAGGCCCGTTGCGATCACCGTTTGCTCCAGGCGCTCGCTATCAGCCCGGTAGCGCAGCACCTTGTCGCCATCGAGGACGACTTCGCTGGGCACCCTGAGCACATCGTCGTGGCGGTCCAGAACAATTTCAATGTCGGCGCTATAACCCACCAGCAGTTGCACATCTTCGGGAACCCGGTCAAAGCGGACGTCGATATCCACCGTGCGCGCCTGCTTCTCGAATTCCTTTACATAAGGCGCGATGCGTATTACCCGGCCCTCGAAGACCCGTCCGCGAAAAGCGTCCAGAGTGATTTTGGCGGGCATCTCCAGGCGCACGGCGGCGGCGTCAACCTCGTCGATGGGCGCCGACACATAGAGGCAGCCATCGCCGATCAGGTCCACTGCCGGGGGCGTGGCAACGCCGGGTGGCGAGGGCGTGATGTACTCGCCTACCTCGCCGTTGATCTCGGCGACCACGCCGGCGAAAGGCGCTTTGAGCAGGGTTTTCTGGTAGAGGGCCGATTGCAGTGCCAGCGAGGATTCGGCGGTGGTAATTCCGGCCCGGCCGCGCGCACAGGCGGCGGCGGACATCCGGGCCTGGGTCTCGGTGGCATCCAGCTTTTCGTCCGATATCAGTTTCTTCGCGGCCAGACCCCGCTGCCGATCCAGCTCACGGTCATCGTGGGCGGCCCGGTCGCAGCTCTCCCTGGCGGCAGCTTTTTGTTCGGCCAGTCGGGCTTTGGCTTCGGCGACCCGTGCGGCCTGATCTTCGTTCCAGAGCCGGATCAGTGTTTGCCCAGCGGCCACTTCGTCGCCTTCATCCACCAGGAGTTCGGCCACCTGTCCGCCAACCGGCATGGAGATTCGAGAGCGCTGGCAGGCTTTAATAGTGCCGGCCCGGGTATTGGCGACGGTGGCTTCCACCGCGCCTCGATCGACAGTGGCGAGGTAGACCTGAACCGGTTGTTCCCGGCTCAGGTACCAGTAGCCAGCAACAATCAGGCAGACCGCCAGAATGAAAGCTGCTGTTTTACGCACAGTCGCCTCCTTGTTGGTCTTGATGGTTTCTGTGTTTATAAGACCTGTTTTCGGCGCCGGAAACAATCAACCCAGATCAATGGAAAACCAATCGATGTGGAAAGCCGTCGCCCATGGAAAGCCATCGCCCATGGAAAGCGCCGTGATGTGATAGCGCAGCGGATTCAGCATCGACGAACCCTCCCTGGCCTGGGGAGTTTCGCGTCGATCAGAACAGCATTTTTATGACGTAGTACAACATCAGCACGGTCTGCACCGCAAACAGGGTGCCCCGAATCAAGGTAGCGGCCAGGGAGCCGGAAATCATGTGCACCGTCGATTGCAGGATGCGAGCGTAGAGGATAAACATCACCGTACTCTCCATCACGGCAAACTGACCGGACAAACCTGCCGCGGCGACCACGGCGGCAAACACCGGCAGGTTCTCGACGCAGTTGAGATGGGCGCGGGTTACCCGCTGGCCAAAGCCGGGCACATCCTCTCCGCCGGGGGCGAATTTGTTGAGGGGGATATCCGAGCCGCGCATGATGGCGACCACGCGCGAGCTGACAGCTGTCAGCACCAGCAAAAGCGTCCAGCCGGCGAAGCCCGCCAGGGCGATCAGGGCAGTACTCATTTCCAGGGTTTCGTTCATTGTTATTCTCCGAGTAAACGAGGGAAGTGTCTGCTGGCATTATGGTTGGCTTGATTTAGACCAGCCCAGCGAGCCTAGTTTATCCGTATGTTAATGTACAGTTTGATTGTGAGGCCCATGGGCTCAGCACTTGCGAGCGAGCGCTTTGTGAATTAGAGACGGGATAAATTATGATAAGCGAAATCGCGCTGTTTCCCCTGCAGGTTGTGTTGTATCCGACGATCGCCACGCGCTTGCAGGTTTTTGAACAACGCTACCTGCGCCTGGTGCGTGAGTGTATGGCCGAAAGTAAACCTTTCGGGGTGGTGCCGATCATTAAGGGTAGCGAAGCCGGTGCTACGCCTGAGATCTTTAACTGGGGCACCCTGGTAACCATTAAGGATTTCGATCAGCTACCCAACGGGCTGTTTAGCGTGACCATTGGCGGCGATCAGCGTCTACAGGTTCTCGACACTCGCGTCGAGGAAGACGGCCTGATGCTTGCCGATGTGGAGATTTATGACCCGGACCCGGAAGATCACATCACCTTTGCCGAGGATGACCTGATCGATATGCTCGAAAGCCTCGCCAAGCACATGGGCGTCGGCCCCGAGGTGTTTCTCAAGGACATCACCCGGGCCAAGGTGGCCTGGTGCCTGGCGGGTGTGTTGCCGGTGCAGGGGGAGCTGAAAATGTCCCTGCTGGCCATGGATGATGTGGATGCCCGTTTGCTGGAGGTGAAAAAATGGGTGGTGGAAATGCGTATGCGGGGTCAGAAATAGCCGGCCACGCATAAAGCCGTTGATGGTATTTGGCCGTTACTGTTCCAGCCGCCATGGCGCTGGTTGCCGGCGCCACGCACACCGGATTGCCCCGTAGAGGGAACTCGGTCAATATCTCCGTTTCTATAAATCAATAACAACCCTGGGGGTCCATCATGTCCTACACTGTTATCGGCGCGCCGCTCTCGCCTTTTGTTCGCAAAGTACACCTCACCATGCAACTGAAAGGCCTCGACTATGACATGGAGCCGGTTTCCCCGTTTGCCTTGCCCGAGGGTTACGAAAAAATAAATCCGCTGAAGCGAATTCCGGTGCTCAAACACGGGGATGACTATATCTGCGATTCTTCGGTGATCTGCCAATATCTGGAGGATCTGCATCCCGAGCCAGAACTTATTCCAACATCGCCACTACTGAGAGCAAGAGTGGCCTGGTATGAAAAAATCGGCGATACCGAGCTGGCGCCGGCGATTACCTTCGCTGCTTTCCGCCACCGGGTTATCTATCGCTCCATGGGTACGCCCTATGACGAAGCCGAGGTCGCCGCCCTGATCGCTGAAAAAGCACCGCCACTGTATGACTACCTGGACAGTATGATTGGTGATCATAACTACCTGGTGGATGGTCGCCTGACCCTTGCTGATATCGCCATCGTGACCCAGCTGATCAATGCCTCACTGGGTGATGAGCGGGCCGACGCCCAACGTTGGCCGAACCTGGCCCGCTACACCGACTTTCACTTTGCCAGTGAGGTGTTCGCTCCCACCATTGAAAGGGCGCAGAAAATGGTTGGCAAAATGCTGGCCAACGCCGGTTAAAAACTGAAAAGTCCGGGGCCGTGCCCGGCTGGAGGCTCAGTCCTCTTCCGGGCGGCCCTTGAGCATGCGCAGGGGGTTATAGGTGAGGATGGTCTCGCCGTTCTGGTTTTTGACATCGTTAAAGGTGCGCACCAGGCCCCGGTTACCCTTGCTGGTTTTGCGCACTTCCTTGATTTCAAACTCCACATGGATGGTGTCACCGGCAAAACAGGGACGCTTCATATCCAGCTCCATGTTCAAAAAGGCCATGCCGGTGCCCTGCATGGTGGGCAGGAGCAGGCCTTCGGCAAAGCTGTAGACCAGGGCGCCGGGAGCGAATGGCTCCTTGATCACCGACTTGGTTTTAAGGAACTCCCGGTCGGAAAATACCACCTCGTGCAGGCCGACCAGGTTGATAAAACTGGCGATATCGGCCTCGAGCACGGTTCTGCCCCAGGTCTCGTATTTTTCCCCGACCTGCACGTCCTGCCAGTAGAAGCCGCAACCGATTTTTTTCATCTTGATCTCCGAACTGTTTTGCCAAATGGCCTGAATAATTCGGTCGGGGATGTTGACGCAAAAGCCGGGAGGGTGCAAACAAAGGCTGTGGGTGGCATCCTTGCACTTGTCTGTCCAGCTACCGGCGTGATATTGGCGCAGGCACGCTAGCGGGTTGTTTGGCAAGGGAATTTATATGTTCCAACGTGTGCCGGATTGAATATTATCAGTACTTCAGCCACCTTTAGCCCTGCTAGCGCTTTTTGAAATTGAACATGACAAAGCGGGCATCCGTGATAGTGTTGGCAGTCAACGGGGAAATCAGGCAAGCCCATGAAATATAGGATGTTTCTGTTAAGTCCGGCAAATTTGCCTATAGTATCTTATTGGATATTTGGGTGTGTATCCAACTACTAGGCATGTAAGGACTCCATGGATAACGAACCAAGTTCACAGCAATCTCAAGCTCTAAAAGCACTTCAAAACCTGCGTGTGCGCTTGCTGGACCTCACGGCCCGTAATCGCCTGATCAATTTCCGCCATACCAAGGGCGGTAGCTTGCGAGTGATTGATGAGTTGCCTAACCAGCTTGTCGAGACGTTGCTGGCAGATACCGAGATGCGCTTTGAGGCAGTTCCTGAGCCGAGGGAAGACGAGCTCATTGCTTCGGGATATCTTACTTTTGATGAAGAAAAACAGAATCTCGTCCAGTTGAAGCCTCATCCCACGGCGAAGGAGTGGGCCCAGTACTTAGGCTTTGAGACGAACTATGAGGTGCCTGAACATTCACTTTGTGACGATTCTGGGAAACATTCGGATACGGCTATTCAAACTCTGCTGTATCCCTACGAAATGGAGGCGTGCCTCAAGAACCTTCTGACAAAGGCTGAGTTGGCCATCCAAGAAATGGGTGCGAACATCCTTTATCTAGGGTTTGGTTTTCTTGAGTGGTACGACAGTATAAGTAGCGGCAGCGCCCGTGTTGCTCCTTTGTTCCTGGTGCCTGTTCGGTTGCAGAAGAGACGACTTAATCTGGAGACGCGTACCTATGAGTACACTTTGCAGTATTCCGGAGAGGACATTATTCCCAACCTCTCGCTACGCGAG
>JBECKV010000010.1:0-28138 GCA_040235495.1 Porticoccaceae bacterium | reverse complement strand
ATCGCGCTTTTGCTGTTTCTGGTCCGTTCAGATAACAGCACGGCTGCTACCCGGGGCCATGATCAGGGCTCGGTCACCCTGGCAGGAGACAGGGAGTTGGTCGTCGAATTAGCACGGTTGTTCACGGCATTACACAACGGCCGCGAAGCCTGGCTGGCGGCCTTTATCGGTGATCTACCCGCCCACCTGATTGGCCAGTCCCTGCGCCAGTTTCACGAGCGCGCACACCACGCCAATAGACATGGCAGAGAGGCCATGGAGAACTTCCTGCGCGATGAATGGCGCGCCAACCCTATAGTGCTTGGCGCGCGGGCAGTCGGCGATTCGCTGACCGCGGACACCAACGGCGAGCCGTTGAAGCAGCACAGAACGCGAATAAGCGACAGCCTCGGATCACGATTCGCGCGCATATTCGCGTAAGCATGGCTGCCTGAATAAGTTACCGGCCCCTCACCAGAAACCTCTGTATGTCCCGCATTGCCCGCTTACTGACAATCAACCGGGTATTCCTGCGCTACCGCCTGGACAGTTTCTTCCGGCAACAACCCCTGCCCTGGGCCATCAGGTTACTGCTCGCGCCGCTGACTATCCTGCCCAGGCCGAAGGCCAGCCGCGGACAACGCTTGCGCGCCGCACTCGAGGAACTGGGCCCGGTATTCGTAAAATTCGGTCAGATGCTATCGACACGGCCCGACCTGATTCCGGCCGACATCTGCGAGGAACTGGAATACCTTCAGGACCAGGTGCCACCCTTCGCCAGTGACCAGTTCGTTAGCATCGTCGAGAAGGTCCTGGGCGAAAGCGTCGATGTGCTTTTCAAGTCGTTTGAGCGGCGGCCGCTGGCATCCGCCTCCGTAGCCCAGGTGCACACTGCTACACTGCCCGATGGCCGCGAAGTCGTGGTCAAGGTCATTCGACCCGGCATCGGGGCGGTCATCGAACAGGATTGCCGACTGCTGCTCGGTATCGCCCGCTTGATCGAACGCTACCTGCCAGAAGGCCAGCGGTTACGGCCGGTGGAAATCGCCGAAGACTATCGCACCACCATACTCGATGAACTGAACCTGCAACGGGAAGCGGCCAATACCGTCACCCTAAGACGCAATTTCGAGGACTCCGCCCTGCTCTACGTACCTGAAATTTACTGGCCCTATTGCCGGGAGCAGGTGCTGGTGATGGAGCGAATCCATGCCACGCCCGTGACCGATGTGAAAACGCTACAGGCGGCGGGCGTCAATTTTAAAGTGCTGGCCGAGCGCGGTGTGGAAATATTTTTCACCCAGGTCTTTGCGCACAACTTTTTCCACGCCGACATGCACCCCGGTAATATATTTGTCGATAGCAGCGAGCCCGCCAGGCCGCGCTACCTGGCCGTGGACTGCGCCATCATCGGTTCACTGACCGAACGGGACCAGTATTTTCTCGCGCGCATACTGCTGGCGGTGTTCCGCCGCGACTACCGCCAGGTAGCTGAGCTTCATGCCCTGGCGGGCTGGGTCAGTCCGGATGCCTCGACAATCGAGGTCGAGGCCGCCATCCGCACCGTCTGCGAGCCTATCTTTCAGCGCCCGCTTAAAGACATTTCCTGCGGCCACCTGCTGATCAGTCTGTTCAAAACCGCCCGCCGCTTCGACGCCGAGGTCCAGCCCTCCCTGGTGCTGCTGCAAAAGACCCTGCTCAATGTCGAGGGACTGGGCCGGCAGCTCTACCCCGACCTGGACCTATGGGCCACCGCTCATCCTTTTCTGGAACGCTGGCTGCTCGATCATTTCAGTCCGCGCACGCTGCTCCGTCGCCTGCGCAAGGACGGACCCGAATGGCTTGAACAAATCCCGGAGCTACCCCAGTTGATCCACGCTGCCTTGCATCAGGCTGCCTTCACTGGCCAAAGTAGCGGGCAAACCCGAGAGAAAAGAAGTAGAGCTTCCTCCATCCGGAAACACTCCGCCATGAAACCACTGGGCGCCCTGCTTGCCGGCCTTGGCCTCGCCACTCTGTTCATCCAGACCAGCACCACCGACACACAGACCGTGGGGTTTTTACTCGCGTGTGCTGGCGTGCTGCTGTTACTGCTGCGCTGATACTGTCATAATTCGCGATCAAATAAACAACGTACCGCCACCCCGCGGACGAGCTCCCAGTGACGGATATTGACACCGCATTTCTGGATCAGGTGGCCTGGAATGACCAGGGGCTGATTCCCGCCATTGCCCAGGACAGCGCCAGCAAGGAGGTCCTGATGCTCGCGTGGATGAACCGGCAGGCACTGGCCCTGACTCGCGCCGAGGGGCGGGCCGTGTACTGGTCGCGTAGCCGGGGAAAACTCTGGCGCAAGGGCGAGGAATCCGGCCATGTACAGGAGGTCAGGGAAATACGTCTCGATTGCGATAACGACGTGGTACTGCTTCAGGTGGAGCAGCGCGGCGGCATCGCCTGTCACACCGGTCGGCGTTCCTGCTTTTACAGCGTGCTGAAAGATGGCGAGTGGCACGCCGTGGAACCGGTTATCAAAGCCCCAGAGACAATATATTCAAAGTAACATTCAACGTAACAGTCAAAGTAGCAACGGCGCACCGCTCCAACACCCGCGGACCAGGACGACTACAGTAGCAAGACTCAACGTAGCAAGAGAAGCTCATGAGTGAACCAAAATCCGATATTCTCAAGGCGCTCGATGTCATTCTTGACCAACGGCGCAATGCCAGCCCGGAGACCTCATACGTTGCCAGCCTGCACGCAAAGGGTATCAACAGGATTCTCGAAAAAATTGGTGAGGAATGTACTGAAACCATTATTGCCGCCAAGGATGCCGCCCGCACCGGCGAGTGTAAGGAACTTGTCCGCGAAACCGCTGACCTGTGGTTCCACACGCTGGTAATGCTGTCACACTTGGGTGAGAATGCCGACGCGGTGCTGGTTGAGTTGGCCCGCCGGTTCAACACCTCGGGACTGGCCGAAAAAGCCAGCCGTGGCCAGCGCTAACCGCTAAACGATCGGCAGTAAGCAATTCAATCGGAGGCAATTATGGGACTGGGCGGCATCAGTATCTGGCAATTACTCATCATTCTCGTCATTGTGCTGCTGATCTTTGGCACCAAACGCCTGAAAAATCTTGGCGGTGATCTGGGCGGCGCGATCAAGGGCTTCAAGGATGCCGTCGACTCGGACGAAAATGAAAAAAGAGATTCAGAAGACAAGCCTGGCAACGCTCAAGCCCGCACCAGCTCGGAGCAGACAGGCCAGGAGGACCTGGACAATAACCCGGACAACAAAAGGACCTGAAACGCCAGTGCTTGCCGGGCGCTAGGCTCCACCAAAAGACCCGCCAATGTTTGATATCGGCTTTGCCGAACTCCTGCTCATTGCCGTCATCGCGCTGATTGTGATCGGCCCCCGGCGCATGCCAGAGGCTGTGCGCTTTGTCGGTTATTGGTTGGGCAAGTTGCGCCGCGGTGTACACAACGCCCGCCAGGAAATGGAGCGCGAGTTTGGCCTCGATGACATTCGCCGCGACCTGCACAACGAAGCAATCCTGGCACAACTGGAAAAGGAGCGGCGGCAGCTGGAAGATAAATTCGTCTCAACCGCCGGACAGAAATCGACAACAGCATCCGCGTCAAGTATGACCGACAATACCCGTGATCCCGAGTCCGAACAGGAAATGCTGCGGGCATTTGACGATTTCGAAAAGGAGTTCGGCCTTGAGCCGGACGGCAGCAACGCGACAGAAAAGCAAACGTCTACCCATCATGATGGCGACGGCGCTAATCACAAGGCCACTCCAGACAAATGATGGCCTGGCACTGCTCTAGTATTAACTAATCCATGAGCGAAGAGAATCCGAACACAGATAGAAACCTTTCCATGGTTGAGCACCTGATTGAACTGCGCAACCGCCTGCTCAAGACGCTGGTCATGATTTTGGTTTTGTTTTTATGCATGTTCCCTTTTGCCAACAGGATCTACACTTTTGTTTCCGAGCCCCTGCGAACTTTACTGCCGGAAGCTAGCACCATGATCGCCACGGAAGTGGCTTCACCCTTTCTCACACCCTTCAAATTGACGCTGGTATTGTCTATTTTTGCGAGCATGCCGGTGATTCTTTACCAGACCTGGGCGTTCATTGCCCCCGGACTGTATAAAAAGGAACGACGTATCGTTTTTCCTTTATTTGCCTCCAGTGTCCTGCTGTTTTATGGTGGCATGGCGTTCGCCTATTTTGTCGTCTTTCCCCTGGTGTTCGGCTTTTTTACCAGCGTCGGACCGGAAAATGTCACCGTGATGACGGATATTTCCCGTTATCTGGACTTCGTATTAAAGTTATTTTTCGCTTTTGGGATCGCTTTTGAAATTCCAATCGCCACCTTCCTGCTGATCTGGACGGGGGTCATCACACCGGAAGGTCTCGCCAACAAACGGCCGTATGTAGTGGTTTCCTGTTTCGTTGTCGGCATGCTCTTGACCCCCCCCGACGTCATATCGCAGGCACTGCTGGCGATACCGATGTGGTTGCTGTACGAAATTGGCGTGTTTTTTGGCCGGCTGATCTATCGGGGAAAAAATAAGGATACGGAACCGGAACTCAGCGACGCCAGTGCGGAAAATCCGACACGGGATCAATCAGGCTAAACAACGCTGGTGCGGCCTGCGCAGGTTGGGTTCTCCTCCACACCCACCTCTGCAATCTGTCGGGAAAATCAGAATCTGTCGGGAAAATCGCCGCGCAACACTGGCAAAGCAAAATTCAATATCGGCTTGCCGCTTTCCGGCTCACGCTCGGAGGAGGGACCAGGCGAGATCAAAAAATTCCACGATATCTCGCGCCAGGCTCAGACTTTCCTCATTTGTATTCTGCCCGGCGAGCCGTGGAATCAAGTCCGGAGCCCGCCAGTAACGGGCCAACCAGATTGCTTCAACCAGATTCGATCCGGCACCAGCGTATTCCCAATCCAGCACCATTAATTGGCCAGCCTCAGTTTCAATAATATTAGCCGGAGTGAGGTCGTGATGGCATAGCACTGTCGTTCCGGCTGCCTCTCCCGCACTCGGCGGGGAACCGGGCAGGCGTTGTTCGATGCTTTTGTATAGTCGGTGGGCCGCCATGGGAAAGGGCTTGTTGCTTTCCAGCAACTGCTGCCAGTAGTCGCGCAGACAGCCGAGATAATCAAACCGGGGAATGCCTTCGCGGTACTGCTGAATTTGCTCCACCAGAGACACCAGACGATCCAGTTTTTCGGGGTCCGCCAGATCCTCGGGCTGCCACTTGTACCCTTCGATATACTGGGTTACCAGAATGCGTCGCGCTGGATCACAGTGAAAAACAACCGGAGCAAAAGGCCGGCCCTGAATTTTGTTCAGTATCTTATGTTCTCGAAAGCGGTCGACGCCGGCGATGGTCTGGCGGGCGTTTACCCGCATCACCAGCCGCAACCCGGATGCTTTCAGCAAAAACAGTTCATTGGTTAGGCCGCCACGCAGACGCCGAATGATGGTCGGTGGCTCGCCGAGCGGCAAAAGCCACTCGGGCCAGGTATCAAACGCCGCTCTGCTTGCTTCCGACATCGCCACACGGTTCTCCTTTGCGTCGCCCCTGGCCGGTCTGGCTTTTCATTCGCTTGCGCCAGCCAAAATACCCGAATACAGCGATAAGTACATAGGCGAGAAACAGAATCGCGGTCAGATATAGCGCTCTATCCAGATACAGTACGATAGCGGCACTATCAATCAGTATCCAGTAAAGCCAGTTCTCGAGCACTTTGCGCGCCACCATCCAGGTGGTCACCACACTACCCCAGGTCACCAGGGAATCAAGATAAAGCAGGGATGCCTCACTGATACTGGCGAGATACAAACTTGAAGCCAGCGTCAGCGCTAAAATCAACAACAGCGCCAGCCCATGCTCGCGCCGGGACCAGGCATGGATCAACGCCTCACTGTTTACCGACTCCGCGCCACCTTTACGCCAGTGATACCACCCGTAGACAGCCATGGCCATGTAATAAATATTGAGGCCAGCCTGCATGGGCAAACTGACCCGCCAAAACAGCAAGGTATAAATAGCCGTGCTGAAAAAGGCGCAGACCCAGGCCAGCACGTTTTCACGGATTATCAGGATCAGGTAGGCCACCGCCAGCACCACGGCCAGCAATTCCCAGCGCGAACTGGTGACAACGTCCAGGTAAGCACCGGACCAAAACTCTGTCATGGTGTAAAGATCCCCGGCAATATCGCTTCACTGAAAATGGTAGCTGGCATTAATGCCGAACACGCGTGGTTCTCCGAACTGGATGTAGGTTTCATTGACATAAAACTTGCGCGGATCATTGCCGAAATAAAAGCCTCGCGTGGCATAGTCTTGATCAGTGAGATTACGCCCCCAGATGCGCAGCTCCCAGGGACCTGTGGCATAGCCCAAACTGGCGTTGAGCAATTCGTAGCTGTCGGAGCGCTGGTCGTGACTGTCGGAGAAGTAAAAGGAATCCTTGCCCTCGATTTCTATGCGCAGATCCAGCCTGTTGCCCAGGTCGATGAGAGCGCCGATATTGAACTGATACTCGGGCGCATGCGCCTGCTCACGCCCGCTCTTGTCAACCAGTGTGTCATCAACGTTAACGATGAAATTATCGATTTCAGTGTCGAGCCAACCGATATTGGCAAACACTTGCCAACGCTCACTGATCCGCCAGAGAGACTCTAGTTCGAGGCCGTAATTTTCACCGCTGGCAGCATTGTCGAGATAGCCGACAAAAACCGGCCCCTCGTTGTACCAGCCCTTGAGTTGAATATCGTCCCTATCCATAAAAAAAGCGGCGATTCTCAGCTCCAGACGATCATCCAGATACATCCCCTTGAGACCGAACTCATAGTTGAACAGGGTTTCGGTATCGAACTCGAGCCGCGCTTGCAGAAAGTTCACCATCGAGGGCGCAAGACCACCACTTTGCGCCTTGCCCAGAGCTTCGCCATTGACGCCACCGGCCTTATAGCCCCGCGAAACAAGGCTGTACAACAAGGTGTTATCAGTGAGTCGATAATCCAGACTTATTTGCCCACCCCACAGGTCTTCATCGGGTTGCGCCCGGATGCCATGGCTGTCGCGATAATCGGATTCAAAGCGCTCCAAACGTCCGCCCAGGCTTAGGCTCAAACGCTCGCTCAGAGGCTGGCTCAGTTCACCGTAGACCGCAACGCTTTCGCTTTCGTAAGCGCTGACAAATTCAGCATCGCTCGACAGCGAAAAATCAAAAAACTGGCGCACCAAGTCCTCATCTCGCTGGTCATAATACAAACCCAGCAACCAGTGAGTTTGGCCGCCGATACGCCCGGCGTCGCTGGATGTCAGGCGCAGTTCCAGACGATTCGCTTGGCGCTCGCGTAAATAGGTATCGGTAGACGAATATTCCCAACCTTCACAGGGAGCACCCGTGCACAATCCGACAAAGCTCCAGTCTTCGTCATAGCCGTAATCAAGATGGGAATCAGACCAGCTGATGGACGCCCAGACATCAAACAGCTCACTGGCAGTCCAGTCGGCGGCAAGCGCAAACGCGGTGGTCTCCTGCCGATCCTGACCCGGCTCATCCGAGAGCGTGTGCCGGGTGTTATCCAGGGAGAAGGCGTCATAACCGTTCTCGACATCGACATAAAACGCGGTCGCGTCAATATTCAGGGCGTCGCTGACCTGCCAGTGCAATTTGCCCCGTCCGGCAAACTCGTCCCGATTATTGGTGTCGTCGCGGTTTAAATGGTCATTATCGATGAAACCATCCGATTTCTGCTGCTCAAGCGCGAGCCGAGCGGACAGGTTTTGCGCTACGGGCCCGCTGACCACGCCACCGAGACGCCAGCTATCATAATTGCCATACCCGGAATGAAGCGCCGCCTCGAAAGTATCCGTGGGTGTATTACCAAGGATGTTGATCATCCCCGCCAGGGCGTTGGCGCCAAAGCGCGTCCCCTGCGGGCCACGCAGGAGTTCCACCTGATGCACGTCAACTAGAGTCCCGGCGTTACCCAAGCCACTGAGGTCGATACCATCCACCACCATACCCACGGAAGGATTTACCGGATCGACAAACTGGCTACGCTCGCCAATACCGCGAATCTGTACAAAACGTCCTCTGGAAGCGCCGGCTGCGAAATTGACATTGGGCGCGGCATTCAGTATTTCATCCAGGTGCGTGGCGCTGCGTTGCCGCACGGTGGTTTCGTCGACGACAGACGTGGCGCCAGGCAGATCAGCCAACCGGGTTTCTCGAAAAGCAGCGGTAACAACAATTTCATGAAGCAGGGACGGATCGGCTGCATGGTCGCGGCTGCCACCGGCGGTCGCATGGAGCGCCGACAACCCGAGCACCAGGCCGATAAGGGGTGAAATTTTCATGGAGTCTCCTAAAAACATACGTTGGGAGACCCGGATGAGGTGCGTAAAGAAGTGGGGAAATACTGACGATTCCTATTCCTACGCCGGCACTACCCGGATCAGGTTCAAGGGTTCACCGCGTCTTAGCGGTATCTCAGGCCGAAGCCACCCCTTAGGAGTACGCACCCGACAAGGGCGTACGGGCGTTATTTTATCGGCGATTTAAACATTGGCAAGCACCCGGCGACATTGATGAAGCAACGTCATGACAAAGCGTTGGTATGAGCCTGCATCACGACAGGGTATTAGCCCCATAAAATATAATCATCACATGTAAATATTTAGTTAATCATAACTTATCGGTATAATTGCGCGCCTGTTTAGCCCGCCGCCGGGATACCTGCAGAGACCAATTCATGACCTACAGTAAAATTCCTGCCGGAAACGATTTACCTCACGATATCAATGTCGTCATCGAAATCCCGGCGAACCACGATCCCATCAAATACGAAATCGAAAAAGACTCCGACGCCCTGTTCGTCGACCGTTTTGTGGCCACGCCCATGTTCTATCCCGCCAACTACGGTTACATCCCCCGCACACTATCGGAAGACGGCGATGCCCTGGATGTCCTGGTGGTCTCCCCCTACCCGGTGATGCCCGGCTCGGTAATTCGCAGCCGTCCCGTCGGCGTCCTGAATATGACCGATGAGTCGGGCCCCGATGCCAAGCTCATCGCCGTACCCCATAGCAAGCTCACCAACCTCTACGATCATGTCAAGGAAGTCAGCGACCTGCCGGAATTACTGAAAAAACAGACCGAACATTACTTTGAGAATTACAAGGATCTCGAAGAGGGCAAGTGGGTGACCATCGACGGCTGGGGCAGTGCGGAAGAAGCACGCCGTGAAATTCTGTCCTCCGCCGCGCGTTATCTCGAGTTGAGCAACAACGCTGCCTGATGGGTGCCGCGCCGCTCAGGCCACCCAGACAGACTGCAGGATGCTCCAGAATCTAGACAGCCATGGCCAGGATGCGGCTGATATGGGCCAGGGGATAGCCCGACTCCTCCCGCAAGCGATTAAATACCCCTTGCACCTTCGCCAGATCACGCTTGGCATTAGGATTGACAGCATCAACCAGCTTGTGGTTTACCAGCGCCGCAATCACATCGCCGGTCAGAATAAACGTATCCTTTCCCACTAACCTCAGACTCATCGGCCCGCTGTTGCCACCCAGGCGACTGCCTTTTTGCTTCAGCTGCAACCACAATCCGGTAATATCGCTTCCCGGCCAGTCGGCAATAAATGCCCCGTAGCTACCATGCTCCTGCTGTATGTCGAGAATGAATGCCGCATTATCCCGAACCGATTTTATCTTCCCGGCATGGCGCACTATACGCCTGTCCTGAACCAGCTGAGCCAGTCTGTCTTCGGAAAAATGCGCTACGCCCAGGGGATTAAAGCCACCGAACGCCGCTTCAAAAGCCGGCCATTTCCTGTCGATTACTTGCCATGAAAACCCCGCGCGAAAAACACAGCGCGCTATCTCGGCAAGATAACGGTCATCACCGATGTTTTTTAATTCCTCGGAATTTTTTACCTCTGGCAACGAGGCCTGTAAGGCATCCATCCCGCCCCTCCTGGCTCTCGCTATACCTATCAGGGTGTCGAAGGAAATCACAGTATTTTCGCCGGTTTGATCAGCCTTACCGAATCAGCCCCCGGGGTTTAACCCCGTCCCAGATAAGGCTGGGAGACTGGCAGAATCACCGACTCGAACAGGTTGACGGTGTCCGGCAACGCAGCAATGGTAATCACCACTTCAGCGAGATCATCCACGGTCATTACGCCTTCCTGCTCGGGCACCTGAGGGCTCGCCTCCCAGATATCGGTCATTACGTTGCCGGGATGCACCGCGCACACCGCAATATTAAAAGGCCTGAGTTCCACTGCCAGGGCCTTGGTCAAACCTACCACCGCAAACTTTGAAGTGGTGTACGGTGTGCTCTTGACCCTCGGCATTTGAGCGGAAATGCTGCCGATATTTATTATGCGACCGCTTTTTTGTGGCTTCATGATGCGCGCCGCGCCGCGGCAGCAAAGAAACATGCCGGTGACATTAACGCTCTGTACCCGCTGCCAGTCCGCCAGACTCAATTCATCGATTCGACCGGAAACGGCCATACCCGCGTTATTGACCAAAATATCCAGGCGACCATGGCTCTCCTTGACGCTGTCAAACAGTCGTTCGACACTATTTTCATCGACAACATCCGTCACCACAGCCTCGGCCGCACCGCCCAGCTCGGCAATTTCACCGGCGACTTGAGCAAGTTTCACACCATCTCTCGCGGCTAGTACCACGCGGGCACCCCGAGCCGCCAGAGCCAGAGCGATGCCCCTGCCGATACCCTTACTGGCACCGGTGACTACGGCAATCCTATTCTCTAGCGATTCCATATATTCGACCTTGAACGTTAATTAGCATTATTAGCGGGTGATCTCCGCAGGCACCGGAGCGGCGCGCCCGCGGCGTACATGCGCACAGAAGAAAAGCCTTCCATGAAAAAAGGCGCCTTTACGACGCCTGAAAACGCGTGCGCTCAGGTATTAAGCCGGTTCGCAATTAACTCCTCCACAACCGCGGGATCGGCCAGCGTGGATGTATCGCCAAGATTATCCAACTGGTTGGCGGCTACCTTACGTAGAATCCGACGCATGATTTTACCTGAACGGGTTTTAGGCAGACCGGGCGCCCACTGGATCAGATCGGGCTTGGCGATCGCGCCAATCTCGCGAACACACATCGCCACCAGTTCCTTGCGCAACTCCTCGGAGGGCTCCGCGCCCGCCATCAGGGTCACGTAGGCGTAGATGCCCTCCCCCTTGATGGGGTGGGGGTAACCCACGACAGCGGCCTCGGCAACTTTATCATGCAGCACCAACGCACTTTCGACCTCGGCGGTGCCCATGCGGTGACCGGATACATTAAGCACATCATCCACTCGTCCGGTAATCCAGTAATAACCATCCTCGTCGCGGCGTGCGCCATCGCCGGCAAAATAGTAACCGGGATACGTCGAAAAATAGGTTTCAATCAGACGCTTATGATCACCGTAGACGGTGCGCAACTGACCTGGCCAGGAAGCCTTGATGACCAGATTACCCTCGCCAGGGCCTTCAATTTCGTTACCCTCCCCATCAATCAGCGCGGGTTGCACACCAAAAAACGGCACCGTCGCTGATCCGGGCTTGAGATCCGTGGCGCCCGGCAAGGGCGTCAGCATCTGACCACCGGTTTCGGTCTGCCACCAGGTGTCGACGATGGGACAGCGGGATTTGCCAACCACCCGGTAATACCACTCCCAGGCCTCCGGGTTTATGGGCTCGCCCACCGTGCCCAACACCTTGAGGGAGTCCCTGGATGAGCTATCGACAAACGTGTCGCCCGCCCCCATCAATGCGCGCAGGGCCGTCGGCGCGGTATAGAACTGATTGACCTTGTGCTTGTCAACCACCCGCCAGAAACGGGACGCATCCGGGTAGGTGGGGATGCCTTCAAACATCAGAGTAATCGCCCCGTTGCACAGTGGCCCGTAAACGATGTAGGTGTGCCCGGTCACCCAACCGACGTCAGCGGTACACCAGTAAACGTCGCCATCGTGGTAGTCGAATACATATTTGTGGGTCATCGCCGCCTGCAGCAGATAGCCGCCGGTGCTGTGCAAAATACCCTTTGGCTTACCGGTGGAACCGGAGGTGTACAGGATAAACAAGGGGTCTTCCGCATCCATGGACTCCGGCTCGCAGTCCCTGTCCATGCGACTCGTGATTTCGTCGTACCAGACATCGCGCCCGTCCTGCCACGCAATATCATTGCCGGTGCGCTTGACGACCAGGCAGGTATGAACATTGGGGCACCGGGCCAGTGCCTGGTCAGCATTACTCTTGAGTGGGACGACCCGGCCACCGCGAAGTCCTTCATCAGCGGTTATCAACACCTGGCAATCGGCATTTAAAATTCGATCCTTGAGAGCGTCGGGTGAAAAGCCACCAAAGACGACCGAGTGCACGGCGCCAATACGCGCGCAGGCCAGCATGGCGTAAGCCGCTTCCGGCACCATGGGCATGTAGATACACACCCTATCGCCCTTCTTGACGCCACGGCTGCGCAGGGCATTGGCCAACTTGCAAACGTGTTCATAAAGTTCGCGATAGGTAATCTTTTTATCAACCGTTGGCTCATCGCCTTCCCAGATAATGGCTGTCTGATCGCCCCGGGTTTCCAGATGCCGATCGATACAATTGACGGTGACATTGAGCCGACCACCAACAAACCAGTGGGCCTCGCCCTGCCTGAAGTCATAGCGGCAAACCTGATGCCAGGGCTTTTCCCAGGTTAAAAACGTTTCAGCTTGTTCGGCCCAGAATTGATCGGGCTCCTCTATGGAGCGCCGGTACATGGCGTCATAGGTCCGCTTGTCGATATAAGCATCTTTTGCCCACGCTTCGGGCACCGGGTGAACGGCAAATTCAGACATTAAATACTCCCCTCGGACCAGAACAGTTCTGGCCTTATTCTGGCACAAGCCCGGACCGGGGACCATCCCGTAAACTCCTCGGGAGTGATTTCCGGCTTTAGCTTTAAATGAAGTGATATTTCAGAACCAGAGGCTCAGCTCAGCGCCCCGCTGAACGCGCGGAACGATGTGATCTAAACGCGCGGAGCTTGGCGATCGGGCGGGCTATAAGGCCCGGGCAGGCTTGGAGGCTGGGGCAGACAGCTTAGGATACCGCCTGTACGGGGATGGTGTTGGCGGTACGCTCGACGGTGTTATCGGCGTTAAGGTATACCAGCTTCGGCTTATGGGCATCGGCCTCGGCTTCGTTGAACTGGCCATAGGTGGCGATAATAATCCTGTCGCCAACCTGTACTTTGCGCGCGGCGGCGCCGTTCATGGAAATAATGCCCGAGCCCGCTTCAGCCTTGATGATATAGGTGGTGAAGCGCTCACCATTATTAACGTTGTAGATATCAATCTGTTCGAACTCGCGCATGCCGGCCAGTTTGAGCAGGCTGCTGTCTATGGCGCAGGAACCGTCATACCACAATTCCGCCTGCGTCACCGAGGCCATATGTAATTTGGCTTTCAACATGTTGGTCAACACGATCGCTACTCCCCCACTTCCGCCGACAGTTCCAGACTCAAGCTCACGTTATCGATCAACCGCGCACCAGAGGTATACATCGCCCCCAATATGACAACCTCCGTATCGTCGTGCGCGGCCGGCTCCAGACTCTTGGCGTTGCGAATACTAACATAATCCACGCGAAATCCACCCCTTTCCAGCCTTGCCCCGGCGTGCTGTTCGAGACCGGCAAAGTCTCTTGATCCGCCGGCGATTTCATCCCGACACCAATTGAGTGTTTCATAGAGCAACTTGACGCGCGGCCGCTCCGCCTCGGTCAGATAACCGTTGCGAGAACTCAGCGCGAGACCGTCATAATCCCTCGCGATGGGGGCGCCGATGATCGTTACCGGAATGCAAAGATCTTCGACCATGCGGCGAATCACCGCGAGCTGCTGAAAGTCCTTGATACCAAAAATAGCGGTGTCGGGTTGAACGATATTGAGCAGTTTGGACACCACCGTCGTGACCCCCTCGAAATGTCCCGGACGGCTTGCACCACAGAGTATATCGGTCATGGTGGGCACCACGACTCGAGTCTGATCGGCCATGCCATTGGGGTAGATTTCCTTCTCATCGGGGTAGAACAGGAAGTGGCAACCCGCCCCCTCCAGCTTGCGCACATCCTCGTCGAAAGTACGCGGATATTTTTCCCAGTCTTCGTTGAGACCAAACTGTAGCGGATTGACAAAAATGCTGGCGACCACGACGTCGCAGATTTCTCCAGCCCGACGTATCAGTTGCAGATGACCCTCGTGGAGGTTCCCCATGGTCGGCACAAAACCAATGGTTCTACTCTGTTGGCGCTCGCCACCAAGCACGTCACGCAAGCCGGCTACCGTATGAAATATTTTCATAGTTTATATAACTCGTGCATCCATCGAATTGCCTCGAATCACCTAATCCGCCTCGGCAAAATAATCGTGGGCAAGATTTTCAAAACGGGTGTATTGCCCGAGAAACGCGAGACGCGTGGTACCAATGGGTCCGTTTCTCTGTTTACCGATAATTATTTCCGCCACACCCTTGTCCGCGGAATCCTCGTTATAAACCTCATCCCGATAGATAAAAATCACTACATCGGCATCCTGCTCGATTGCACCCGACTCGCGTAGATCCGAATTTACCGGCCTTTTATTGGGCCTTTGCTCAACATTACGGCTCAGTTGGGAAAGGGCCAGAACCGGGCAATCAAATTCCCGGGCGATGATTTTCAGCTCACGTGAGATTTGCGAAATTTCCTGTACCCGCCCTTCGGCCGGCGTACTGGAACTCATCAATTGCAAATAATCCACCATCACCAGAGCCGGCGAACCCTGTTCGCGGGCCAGTTGTCGGACACGATTACGCAGTTCCAGCGGACTGATACCGGGCGTGTCATCGATAAACAGCGGCCGGTCCTTGAGGCGCGCGGCAGCGCCAGACAGGCGGGTGAAATCATCCGGGTTTAGATTGCCGCTACGCACCCTGCTCTGATCGATCTTACCCATGGACGAGAGCATCCGGATGATCAACTGACTGGCCGGCATCTCCAGGCTGAACACCAGCACCGGTCGTTCCTGATGCAACATGGAGTATTCCACGGTATTCATCGCAAAGGAGGTTTTGCCCATGGAAGGACGACCGGCGATAATAATCAGATCAGCCTCCTGCCAGCCGGAAGTCATTTTGTCTAGTGCTGTAAAGCCGGTGCTCAATCCGGTGATGTCGGAATCGCTATTGAACAGCTCATCGATACGGTCGATGGCCTCGCGCAAGAGCTCGGTAACATGCCTGAACCCACCCTCCCGGGGTCGGTCCTCCATCACTTCCAACAAGCGTCGCTCGGCCTCGGCCAGCAATTTACTGCTGTCCCAGCCCAGGGGGTTATAGCTTTTCTCGACGATGTCATTGGCCGCCGCGATCAGTTTGCGCACGGTGGCCCGCTCCAGGACGATCTGGGCGTAGGCGAGAATATTGGCCGCGCTTGGGGTATTGCGAGTCAGCTCGACCAGGTAGGCGTCGCCGCCGATCTGATCCAGGATCTGGTTTTCTTTCAGGGTTTCCGAAAGGGTAATGACATCCAGCGGCTTGTCGGCCACCGCAAGTCGGTGCATGGTGCGGAAAATCAACTGATGGTCGAGGCTGAAAAAATCTTCTTCCCCGATCAGGGCAGCAACGCCGTCAAAGGCGTCGTTGGCAAGCATTAAGCCGCCGAGCACCGCCTGCTCCGCTTCAACGGAATGGGGCGGCCGCGGAATCATCGGGTTTGTGGAGTAGGTCTCGGCCATCACCGCTACCCTGGATGGAATTACCGAAAGCCGG
Organism: Porticoccaceae bacterium; assembly: GCA_040235495.1. Classification (GTDB taxonomy): domain Bacteria; phylum Pseudomonadota; class Gammaproteobacteria; order Pseudomonadales; family Porticoccaceae; genus HB2-32-21. Next base: position 12,280 of record JBECKV010000010.1, on the reverse strand, counting down.
ACTGGTTACTGGAGCAGACAACAGCGCCAGCAATCGAACCCGGCGTTGTACTAGTTACGTGTCAGGCGGCCGCCTGCTCGGCCACCACCACCTGAATAGCCAGCTCTACGTCACTGTGTAACTGTATCTGGATATCGTACTCCCCAAGCTCGCGGATCGCACCTTCCGGCATCTTCACTTCGCTCTTCGCCAATTCAACACCCCGGACAGTACACGCATCCGCTATATCACGGGGGCCTACCGAGCCAAACAGACGCCCTTCCTCACCGGCAACGGCCGTGATCACTATGGGCCCAAGGCCGCTCAGCTGCTCAGCCCGGGCCCGGGCCGTACCCAGCTTGCCCTCGGCCGAGCGCTCGAGTTCGGCGCGACGGGCTTCTAGATTGGCAATATTTTCGGCCGTGGCGAAAACCGCCTTACCCTGTGGAATCAGAAAATTGCGCCCGAAGCCAGCACGAACTGACACCAGATCGCCAATATTGCCCAGCTTGCCCACTTTCTCTAACAAAATTACGTCCATCTCTAATTCCTCTTCACTCAATTCGGGTAAACGAATATCAGCCTAACTTCTGGATTTACGCGCCGCGAGTCGAGCCCGTAGATCCAACATGCTATCCAAAAAGCCGAGCCCTACCAGAACCGTATTCAGCGGCCCTGCCAACATAAACAGGGCCAGATAAAATATGACCAACCAGTGCGCGCCCAAGTGGGCAAATGCGACCAGATGATGCACCAGCGCGAGCCCGGAAAAGAACAGCGGTAAGCCGAGCAAATTGCCCCAGGTAAAGTAGCTCTGAGGCAACACGTAGCAGGCAGTCAATCCCGCCAGCAAGAGCACTGCAGCTCCCTTTTGCATGCGCAGCGCGTGGAATTCCTTTTGAAAACCACCCGGGTTGTACAAAAGCGCCTGCCACCATCGGGCCAGCAGCACCGCAAGTATCGCCATCAGGGCTATCGCCCAGGCCAGCAGCCCAGCCAGAAACAAATCGCTGAACTCCAGCACCCGAGCCTGTTGACCATGCTGTTCGAACAATGCCAGCAGGGCCTCGCGCACCGCTTCCAGTTTCGCATCAAGGGCGACCTTCATGGCCAGCCCCATCAGCGCGCTGACCCCGACAATTGCGAGCAGCGCCTGGGCCCAGGAAGTGCTGGCTCGCAGCGCCACAGCGCCGGCAACCACGACTACCACGGACAGCAATGCTGTCCAGACCATCAAACTATCGGCCTCGCTGACCCTACCCTCGCTAACGCTCAACATTGCAATCAGTGGCAGCACCGCCCACAGGCTCACGATCAGCGTGTCCCCCGCACTTTTGCGCAACGCCACCAGGCCAACCGTAGCCGGGCTGATGATCGGCAACAGATTGCCGAGGCAGGCGACTAGCGAAGCCTTGAACCGTCCCGCCATAATAAATTCGGCGAGGGCTTTCATGTTCGCGTTCCGACTTTACTTATGACTATCGGTGTAGGGCAACAGGGCCAGGTAGCGGGCGCGCTTGATCGCGGTAGCAAGCTGGCGCTGATAACGGGCCTTGGTGCCACTGATTCTGCTGGGAACGATTTTGCCGGTCTCGGTGATGTACTCTTTGAGGACGTCGAGATCCTTGTAATCGATCTCCGTGACACCTTCAGCGGTGAATCGGCAGTATTTGCGACGACGGTTAAAACGCGCCATGATTTATGCCTCCTCGTCGGTTGATTCGGTAACTTCGATCTCGTCGCTGTCGACTGAATCCTGCTCGAAGTCCGAGCCCGCGCTGGCCACGGCAGCTTCACTTTCTTCCCTGGCGACAGCAGCAGCGCGCTCGCTCTCGCGGCGGGCGCGGCTTTCCTTTTCAGCCTTGTCGGCCAACTCGGCTTTATAAAGCTCGGTATCCCCGGTAATGGGTCTATCTCGCCTGATCACGAGATTGCGCAGCACCGCATCGTTGTAGCGAAAAATGGAAGTCAGTTCTTCCATCTCTTTGTCACCACATTCGATATTCATCATCACATAGTGGGCTTTGTGAATCTTATTGATGGGATAAGCCAACTGACGGCGCCCCCAGTCTTCACAGCGGTGCACCGCGCCCTTCCCGTCAGTGACGATTTTGGTGTAGCGCTCGATCATGCCCGGGACCTGTTCGCTCTGATCAGGATGGACAATAAAGACAATCTCATAATGTCGCATTGTTACTCCTCGTGGATTAAAAGCCACCTGTCCAGGCAGTGTGGCAAGGAGAGCCCATCAAACGCAGGTTAAGCGCGACGGACAAGGGCGCGCATTCTAGGGCAAGACTACGATGTTGGCAAACGCTTTGGCCGCAAATAAGTCGATGTAATTTAAAACGAATTTGACCCCACGCCGCCTCATTAAGGACTCCAGGTGCCTGGCGCGGCCTTCAGTTCACCGGCACATGCTCCACCACCTTGCGCATGCCTTCCACTGCCAGAGGCGCGCCGGCATAGGCAAAGGCCGTGAGCATCAATTCCTCAAGCTCGACGCGGGTGACCCCATGGCGAACAGCCGCGGGCACATGAATATCGAGTTCATCGCCGCGCCCCAGTACGGTCAATACCGAAACCACCAGCAAGCTGCGATCCCGGCGACTCAACTGGGGACGCGCCCAGACCTCGCCAAAGGCGAAGTCAATCCCGTAGGCACCCAGCGGCCCCAACCGTCCGGCCATGGCCTCCAGCACGGCATCCGGATCAGGGGCATCATTACCGGACAGGCGTCCCATGACCGCGGCACCACGAGCCCGGCGCTGTGCATCGCTAAAGCGCTCCGAGCCGGGCAGGCCGGCGGCTCCTGGCCCGTGACCAAGTTCCGAGAGAATCCGATTGGTTTCCGCCAAGGCATCGAGCGCCCTCGGAAACCCGGCGTAGGCCGCCAGATGGGTCATGATCTCCCTGATTTCAGTGGGCGTTAAACCGTGATTCAGGCCGCCCGGCACATAGTAGGCAAGCTGATTGGTCTGATGCAGAGCACCGAGCATGGTTAACACGATCAGGTTGCGGTCGCGGCGACTCAGTTGTTCGCGACTCCAGATGTCGCCCATGACGAAATCCAGGGCAAACGAACCCAATGCACCGTAACTCGCCTCGAACTTTTTGCCGAACGCCTCGGGATCGTCCGTACCGGTAAGCGTGCCGATCACATCGAGCCCGCGCTGACGGCGCAGGTCATGGTCGGTTGTCGCCGGCGCCGCAACTGTTGACTTTGTTTCAGACACGGCCGGAACTTCGGCCCGACCGATACCCCCGGCAAGAATCGACAAGAGCATTGCGAAATATATTATATATTTTTTATACACTTATAGCTCCTATTTGATGTAAAAAATAACTATTAATCAGCCGTTTGCTCGCCGATACTTGGCCGCCTGACTGGCCACCGCCACCAAGTCATCGCCGCTATCCCAGAGCAGACATTCTTCGTTGACAATACCCTCGGTAATGAAATTTGCCCAAAATACACAGCGCAGGGGACCGGGCCGCGGGCGGCGATGCAGTCGCACCGTCAGTTCCAGGGTCGGCACCCAGCCCTCGGCGCCGTAAATTGAGAACACCGGGGGTGGCAGGGCATCGGCAAACATCACCAGGGAAAACAAATCCTTGTCCGCGCCATCAGTGAAATCCAGCCACCCCTGCCAGCGGCCGCTGCCGTCGGGCTCCCCCTCCAGCGCCCGGACGCTCGCGGGCGCCATACGTTGCAACATCTGCTGGCGAAACGGCTGATTGGCGCGATAAGGCAAATCGATGCAGGCAGCCAGCCCAGGCATATCCGCCGGGATCGCCTCCAGTACCCGATTTTCACCACGCTGACGCGCCATGTCTCCATAAGTCCCTGTGACCACGATCTTCAAGTCATCTTTCTGGAACAGCTTGACACTGCCTGTGGAGCTGCCACCCCCCGCTCTCAGAATCTCAACCTCGCAGCGCACTGGCCCCACTTCGGTGCGGTTGAGAAAATGCCCGGTCACTGTCAGGGGGTCGGGATGGGGCAGCGCCTGGCCCAGCACTCGCGCAGCCACTGCCATGGCGTAGCCGCCATTCATGGTCTGACCGATCAACCAGTTCGAGGAAAAATGCCCCTCCCAGAGTCCTTCGCCAACCTTTCTAACAGCTGTGGACCGAGCAAACTCACCCTGGGTTACTGTGTCTAGATTCTTCTCCAAAATGCTTTCAGGCTCCCCTTCGAGTCTCGATACCAGCGTATCAGCGAGCGCAATCGACGCGTGGCGGTCGGCGCCGGATTTCTCCCATAATACCCAACATGTAAACCCCCACAGAACCGTTAATAAACAGAACGCTTAGTTAAATCTAAACACGAACCATAAGCCAATGACATCAGGAAAAAATCAAGGAGCCACACCATGACCCCTGACTTTACAACGATCGACGTCGAACTGACCCGGCATATAGCCCATCTACAACTGAACCGGCCAAAGGCCGCCAATGCCATGAACCGGGACATGTGGCGGGAACTGGGTGAAGCCATGGCCTGGGCCAGCGAGACGCCGGCGGTGCGGGTAGTGGTGCTGAGCGGGAAAGGCAGGCACTTCTGCGCGGGCATCGACCTGGGCATGCTAAATGAATTGATCGACGACACCATTAACTGCGAAGGTCGCAAGCGCGAAGCCCTGCGCCAGCAAATACTCTGGCTTCAGGCGCAACTGTCGGCCATCGCCAATTGCCGCAAACCGGTGCTCGCCGCCATTCACGGCGCCTGCATCGGCGCCGGCGTGGATATGATCAGCGCCTGCGACATGCGCTATTGCACCGCGGACGCCATCTTTTCCATCAAGGAAATTGATGTCGGCATCGTTGCCGATGTCGGCACGCTGCAACGCCTGCCCCGGCTTATCGGCGACGGCCTGGCGCGGGAACTGACCTACACCGGCAGAAACTTTGACGGCCTGGAGGCCACCGCCATGCAACTCAGCAACGCCAGCTTTGCCGACCGGGACGCCCTGTTACAGCACGTTTTCAAAATAGCCGCGGAAATAGCCGGCAAATCGCCCCTGAGCATTCGCGGCTGCAAGCAGGTGATGGAGTATTCCCTCGAACACAGTGTCGAGGACGGTCTCAATTACGTGGCCACCTGGAATGCCGGGATGATGATGTCCGACGACATCAAAATCGCGCTTCGCGCCCGCACCAAGGGCGAAACCCCGGTTTTCGAAAACTGAAGCTTCACCCGCTGCTCAATCCCACATCAGACCGCCATCGACATTCCAGGACTGGCCGGTGACATTGCGTGACTCATCCGAGGCCAGAAACACGGCCAGGTCGGCAATGTCTTCCGGCTCATTGGAACGCCGGATGGGAATGCTGGCGTCCAGCGCCGCGATAATGTCCTGCTCCGATTTTCCGGAGCTTTGCACCTTACCCTTCATCACCTGGTAATACAGCTCCGTGCGGGTGACGCCGGGGCAGATGGCATTGACGTTGATATTGTAGCGGGCCAGGGACGAGGCGCCGATACGGGTCATGGCGATGGCCGCGCCCTTGGACCCGGCATAAGCAACGTTTGAAGTGGCCGGGTAGCCCTTGCCGGCAATGGAGGCAATGTTAACGATTTTGCCTCCCCCCTGCTCCTTCATCACCCGGGCTGCCGCCTGCATGCAGAAAAACAGGCCCTTGGAATTGAGGTTGTGGATCCAATCCCAGTCCCGCTCGGTCACCTCAAAAAAATCCAGACTTTTGGTCACGGCCGCATTGTTGACCAGAATATCCAGACGACCATAACGGCCGCTGACCGAGGTCATCAGTGCCTCAATATCAGCCAGTTTATTGAGGTCGGTCCTTATGAATCCGGCTTTCCCGCCGCCGCTGGTCAATTCGCTTTCCAGTTTTTTGCCCAGCGCCTCGTCTAGCTCGGCAATGACCACGGTCGCACCCTCGCGGGCGTAGTGGCTGGCGATCGCCTTGCCGATCCCCCGTCCCGACCCCGTGACAATAGCGACTTTATCAAGCAGCCTTTTCATTTCTTTACCTCCTCTTGGTTTCACAACTGATTATCATTAACCGGTAACGATCACCCATCGCGTAACTGTGCCAACCCCTAGTCCGTCTTCAACCCCACTTGCCAGCGCCGGGGCATTACTGCTCCAATGGCAGCACCATTTTTTTTCCATAGTAACAACTAGCTGATCCATCGGGAGGAAATCACTATGAACAGAGGTCACGCCATCGTCACCGGCGCCATCGGCGGCCTGGGCACCGCCATTACCAAACGCCTGATCGCGGCAGGCATCGACGTTATCGGCACCGACCGCAGGGCGGAAGACGCCGACCCCTGGATCGATGCCAACCTGAGCCTGGAAGAGCGGGCCAAATTCACCTTTTATCCTTTGGATGTCACCAAGGAAGACCAGATCGCCACCTTGAGCGAAAAGCTTGCGGCCCAAGGCATCAACGTCGCCTACCTGATCAACAATGCCGGTATCCAGGCCAACGCCAAACCCTGGGAAATGGACTCCAAAAGCTGGAAGCGCGTTATGGCGGTTAACGCCGACGGTACCTTTTTTATGACGCGCGCGTTCAGCAAGGACATGGTCGACCGCGGCTTTGGCCGTGTGGTCAACTTTGCCTCCCTTTACGCCTACCATCCCGGTGTCGGACAGTCGCCTTACGCAGCCGCTAAAGCCGCGGTCACCGGCTACACCCGCTCCGTCGCCCTGGACCTGGCCAAACACGGTGTCACCGTCAATGTCATCGCGCCGGGCATTATCTGGCATGGGCGGCTGGAAGGCGTATTGCCAGAATCAGAGTACCAAAAAATGCTAGCCCAGGTGCCGGCGGGTCGCAGCGGCAAACCGGAGGAAATCGCCGGTGCGGTGGCCTTCTTCTGCTCGGAGGAGTCGTCCTACGTCACCGGCCAGACCCTGCACGTCAATGGCGGTCTGTATCTGCCGGGCTAAGCACCCTCGGCCCGGCACAACTAAACTCCTGGCATATGAGAGTCCCAACCGGCTTTTATATACCTTATATGTATATACCTTTATGCCCTGATTCCAGATGTCCTGATTGGCGCCATCCATGCCCTTTAGGCTTAGGCATGCCCGTTAGGCCTGGGCATGCCCGTCCGGCTCGGGCGAGGAGTCGCTGCCGCACGCCGGCAAACCCGTAAACCTTCGTCCGTGCTATCGAGGCGCAAGTCCACCGGCGTCAAAACAGGTATCGATAACACCACCGGGACCCGCTTTTGGTCTATAGTAAAGACCTTGACGTAATTGTTATTAATTAGCAACTCAGTGCCTACGGAGGGTCGGATGAATACCCTGCAACTACCATCACCACGCGCATTACCACGCGCGGCGCGGATTACGCTGCTTGCATTCGTTTCATGCCTGTTGATGACGGGGACCGCCACTGGCAATGAATACCAGGCACCCCGTACCTCTCACGGCCACCCCGATCTCCAGGGCATCTGGGATTTCCGCACACTGACGCCACTGGAACGCCCCAAGGCTCTCGGCGACAAGGCCGTATTTACCAAGGAAGAAGCGGAAGCTTTTCGACAGCAGGCGGTGGCCAGAACCGATGTCGACAACCAGAGCGACATTCCCGCCGCTTTCGACGTGGAAGCCGCTTACAACAATTTCTGGTGGGATTTCGGCACTGAAATCAATGAAGACCGCCGCACTTCGCTAATCATGGATCCCGCCGATGGTCGAATACCCGCGCTCACGCCCCAGGCGCTGGAAGCCATGGAAGAAAGCCGGCGGCGTATTCCGCCCGTGCGCGAGATCGGGTCTCTGGGCATGGGCACCTTCCGCCCCGCCGGCCCCGAATACCTCGGCTTGTCGGAACGCTGCCTGGTTGGCTTTAACGCCGGACCACCACTGATGCCCAGCGCCTATAACAACAATCTGCGCATCTTTCAGACGCCCGACCATGTGGCGCTGGTCACCGAAATGGTACACACTTTCCGCATTGTGCCGCTGGATGACAGTCCTCATCTGCCCGCGGAAATGACCGAGTGGTCCGGCGATGCGCGAGGGCACTGGGACGGCGAAACCCTGGTCATCACCACCACCAATTTCACCGACAAGCTCCCGGCTTTCCAGATGCCTTTCTCCATTGACGACCCCACCATGAGCGGCGCGGTCGGTACCGGAAAATTCCTTAAGCTGGTGGAAAAATTTACCCGTATCAGCGACACCCGGATAGCTTACGAATATACCGTGATTGATCCGCAAACCTTCATCCGGCCCTTTACCGCCGTGATCCCGCTCAGGGCCACCGATAACCAGATGTTTGAATACGCCTGCCACGAGGGCAATTACGCCATGGCCGGCATGCTTAAAGGTGCACGACAAATGGAAAAAGAAGAAATGGCCGCGCGTTGAATAACGCCACTACTGCCTGAGGCCAGCTAGCGCTGGCCTTTTTTGTGCGTGACTTTTTGTGCATGTGTTTTTGTGTGCAACTTTATATGTGCCTATAGGTATTCGAGCTGGCTTCATTCCCACTCCGCCTCCTGCGCGACATTCACAAGCCACGCCGCCACCTGCTCTGCCAAGGCTTTCATAGCGGCCGCCAGCGACGGAATTCCGCCCTGAACGTCAGGCGTGAGACTCGGCTCTCTATGCATAAAATCAGCGCTGGCCAGGGTTGGCCCGGCGCGGCCAGCGCTGAGTCTGGCTCTGGCGGCAATCATGGCCGTGGCGTTGCCATCCACGGTAAAGCCTTGCTCGAAAGCCGTGATCGACAGGTCCAACCAGCAACGGGGCTGCCCCTCTTTTTTTGGCGCAGGCAGCAGGCCGCGCAAGCGCTCGCTCAACAGCGCGGAAGGTGGCGCGACCCAGCGATGATCACGGTAAGCAGCCAGCTGCGTACCCTGATCCGGCCGGTAGAGAATCGCGCCATCATCAAGCCAGTCCGGGGCGCTTACCGCGACTACCGGATCGCAGGGCGGCGCCAGCGACTGGGTTTCGGAAGGCGCCCCGAGATCGTGCACAGTGGCCGGCGGCAGCACCGGTGGCAACACACTACAGCCTATCGTCAGAGCGGCGATCGCCGCAAAAAATAACGGTCGCAACATGTCAGCCTCCCTGGTATCCGCTTTCTCCAGGGCCTGGCCGTGGCGAGGTTTGGCCGCGCAGCAGGGCTGGAGGATTTTGTTCCAGACTCCGAGTAAGTTGCTCGATACGTCGCGCGGCGGCGCTGACGGCTCCGAGTGCATTTTCAAGTTCAGGTAACACCCTGTCGTTGACCTGGGCGCCAAACTCATTCAGTGTCGTTTGCGATTGGCCCACTACAGCCTCGGATTTACCGATCAGCGCCTCGGCCTGAGTCAGGCGGGCCTCCAGAATTTTCAAGGTATCATCAAAGGTTTTCAGGGTCAGGCTCGCCTGACCAAACGCGTCCTCGCTACTTCGCGCGAGCGGCTCGAGACGGGCAATCGCCGGTTGGCTAGCCCGCACTAAAGCGTCGAGATGCCCTGTCAGGGATTCGATGTTTTCGATAATGCTAACCAGCCGCGCACTGTTTTCAGGCGTCAATAACTTGTTGATATTGCCGACCAGGCGCTGGATCTGCTCAGCGATTCCCTGCCCGACCGCCTGAAAAGACTCGAGCAAAGAGGGACGCATGACTATGCGTGCCGGCTCCGTCTCACCGGTGGGTAGCTGCGGCGCATCAGTCGGGCCATCATCCAGCAATTCGATAAAGGCGAGACCCGTCAAACCCTGAGATTTTAGTACTGCGTAGGTGTTGACCGTGACCGGCACCGGGCGCTGCAGCGCGATACGAATCACGATATCGCGTGAGCCGTCGGTGGCAAAATCGATATCGGTCACTTGACCCACTTCAACACCACGAAAATACACTTTCGAGAACGGCGATAATCCCGCCACCGAGGATTCGGTAACCACGAGATAGGGTCTACTCATCGCCTCGGGTCCCGCCAGCCAGCGAGAGGTGACGAGTATTCCAAGACCAAACACCAGCACGAACAGACCGGTGGCGAAGGCGAAGGCATTGCGTTCCACGTCAGTCGCTCCTGTCGAGAACCCGGCGGCCACCACGGGTGCCGAGGAAATAGTCATGGATAAACGGATGCTCCACGGCGCTGACCTGCGCGAGACTACCCAGGGCTACGACACTGCGGTCAGCCAGCACCGCGATTCGATCACACAGGTCGTGAATGGTATCCAGATCGTGGGTGACCAGTACCACCGTCAAGCCTAAATCGTCGCGAAGCTGGCGAATCAGACTGACAAAATGCTCGCTGGCAACGGGGTCAAGGCCGGATGTGGGTTCATCGAGTAGCAGCAATTCAGGTTCGAGGGCCAGCGCCCTGGCAAGCCCGGTACGTTTGATCATGCCACCTGAAAGCGCTGCGGGCAGCAAGTCCGCGGCCTCCGGCGCCAATCCGACCTGCTGGAGCTTGCGCGCCACCAATCGATCTATCAGCCAGGGCGGCAATGCGGCGGTTTCGCGCAGCGGAAATGCTACGTTTTCAGCCACTGTAAGGGCGGTAAACAGCGCGCCATGCTGAAACAGCACCCCCCAGCGACGGCGCAGCGCGGCCGCTTCGTTGGCGGTTAAATCGTTTAGCGACCGGCCAAACACCCGCACCACGCCACTGGTCGGTCGCGCCAGACCAATCATTGCTCGCAGCAGGGTCGTTTTGCCACTGCCCGAGCCCCCAACCAAGGCCAGTACCTCGCCCCGACGCACATCCAGATCGACGCCATCGTGGATGACCCGTTTGCCAAAACGGGTGACGATACCACGCAACTCGACGAGGTGCTCAGCCATGCCAGCCCATCTGCCGAAAGGCCACCGCGAAAACCGCATCCAGCAGGATCACCACAGTGATACTGGCGACCACCGAACCGGTCGTCTGCATACCGAGACTCGCTGTATTCGGCTGCACTCGCAAACCGTAGCAGCAGGCAATGGCACCGACCGCGAGACCGAAAACCACCGCCTTGCACAAGGACAGCCAATAGGTGCCGCTGGGGATGGCACCCGGCAGGCTGGTGGCAAACTGGCCATAGCTAATACCCAGTTCCAGATCGGCAATCACCATGCCACCGAGGATGCCGCAGACGCTGGTCCAGAAAGCGATCAGCGGCATGAGCAGGCCGAGGCCCAGGACCCTGGGCATGATCAGTCTCTGAAACGGCGACACGCCAAGAACCCGCAGCGCATCCAGTTCCTCGGTCAGACGCATCATGCCCAGCTGCGCGGTCATCGCCGAGCCACTGCGCCCGGCCACCAGAATCGCTCCCAGCAAGGGGCCCAATTCACGGGCGGTTGATAGTCCTACCAGATTGACGATAAAAGCTTCGGCACCAAACAGCCGCAACTGCAGGGCCGACAGATAACTGAGTACGATGCCAATCAACAGGCCCACCAGACCGGTGATCGGCAGTGCCTGCAAACCCGCACGGTACAAAGTCGCCGACAATTCACGCAGCGGCAGGCGTCGCGGGGCAACTATCGCCCCCATCAGCGCCAGCAGCAATCGACCAAACAGCGTTACTATGTCGATGACAAGGTCAGCCAGCCCCAGTACCCGCTCGCCAAGTGTAGTAATCGAGCCATGCATCGAAAACAGTCGTCGGCGCCGCGCCGCGGAAAGTGGCGTGGCAACTAATTCTTCCAGCAAGCGCCGATGTCGCGGCTCGGCTTTGAGTTCAGCGGGCAACTCACCGCCCCAGGCCTCAAGGAGCAACAGGCCACCGCCGCTATCGAGCCCATCGACAGCACTCAGATCCCAGCACCCGCCCCGGCCGGCGGCAGTCAATTGGCGTTGCAAGGTCGGTAGCCGCGGCGCCAGGGTCGTCAGGGTCCAGTCACCCTCGAGGCGCCAGCTATCAGGCCCCGACAACAGGTTCGGCGTCCGCTGATCCTGATTCATTGCACATCCGTCACCAGCGGAAAAGAGTCACCTTCGAGGTCGATTATGGCTTTCCGATTCATCGCGAAAAAGTAGCATGAAAGCCCATGCCCAGGCTACGGATTCGGGTGCCCTGCCGATCAATACCGGGCCTTGATTCGAGTTTCTGGAACAACCTTCATCGCTGGCATATCGCACCCGCCTCACTCCCGACCGGCCACCGTCATGAGCGCCCTTGACCTCGTCAAAATCGGCGGGCGAGCAAGGGAAAACGCTACCGTCAAGCACAAAATGCCGGCTAGCGGGTCGACTTCGGCGCCACCAATGGCCGCGCTGACACCACCACGCCGTTGCTGTCGGCGTAGACATATTCGCCGGGATTGAACGTGACGCCGCCAAAGGTGACGGGCACGTTGTAGTCACCCATACCTCTTTTTTCGG
>JBECKV010000006.1:0-45405 GCA_040235495.1 Porticoccaceae bacterium | reverse complement strand
GCCAGATCCGCGACAAAGGCAATTTTGCCAACAGCGGCTTCCGCATCCACCTGAATCACCAGCCCACCTTTGGGATTTTCCGTATAAAGTCGCAACAGCTGCAATTTCACCAGGCCATCCTTAACCGGATTCTTATCCATCCAGATCTGGTTCCGTGCATCAATGCCCACGAGAATAGCGGGTTTTTTCTTGAGCGCGGTCGAGGTTACGGTTTTTTCCACCTCGACTCCTGGCGACTTGATAAACGAAGCTGTGACGATAAAAAAGATCAGCATGATGAACACCACGTCCAGCATGGGCGTGAGATCAATCGCCTGCGCCTGTTCTTCCTGTTTACGGCTTATTCCGCGCATGGTCCTGTAATCCGCCCTCGCACGCCTTACTTCGAACCCAGGTATGTCATTAGTCACGCGCGGCTTAACTATTCGCTCGCCGTGTCAGCAAACCTGGTGCCCTTGCTGATTGCCAAATGGCACTAGTCCATGGTCAGTTTATCTTCCAGTAATTGCTTTTCGCGGTTGGCCAGGCGTTCGAGATAGGTAAACCCGAATACCCCGGACAGGGCCGCGACCATACCGGCCATTGTCGGGACCGTCGCCATGGACACACCGCTGGACATGGCTTTGGCATCGCCGCCACCGGTGATCGCCATGACCTCGAATACCCGGATCATGCCGGTAACCGTGCCGAGCAGACCAAACAGCGGCGCCAGCGCAATCAGCGTTTTTATCTGCGGCAGGTACTGGTCTATACGCAAATTCATCCGCGACAGCAACCCAACGCGGATTTGATGGGCGCGCTTTGAAGCTCTTTCCGGGCGCTTCCGCCAGATCTCGATAACGTCAACCAGTTCCCTGCGCAAAGTCGTTTTGTAATACCAGACACGCTCGACCATGAGCGTCCACATTGCCGCGACCAGCGCCGCCAGGAACCACAGTACGGTACCGCCCAGCGCCATGAAATCCTGGACGCCTTCCCAGATTTCGTGGAGAACATACATGATCAGGCAACTCCTCTCTCGGCCTTCTCGGCGACGATACCAATACTCTGTTGTTCAAGAATATGCAGAATGCGTTGGGCATACCCGTTGACCCAGGAATGCATCAACACGGTCGGAATCGCCACCGCCAGGCCCAGGACGGTGGTCACAAGCGCCTGGGATATGCCGCCCGCCATCATTTTTGGATCGCCAGCGCCAAAGATGGTGATTTGCTGGAATACCACGATCATTCCGGTCACGGTACCTAGCAGTCCACCCAGTGGCGCTACCATGGCGATCATTTTCAGAAAATTAATACCAAATTCGATTTGTGGTCGCTCGCGCAGAATGGCTTCGTGTAATTTCAACTCCATCGACTCAGCATCCAGTCCCCGATTCCCGTCGGCAACCAGCAACACCCGCCCAAGCGGATTGTCGTCCCTGGCTTGGTCGGACTTAAGCTGCCCGTTCACCTTTCGGGAAATCCCTGACAACACCATAAACCGCCAGAGCGCCAGCAGCATCGCCAATACGCCAACCGCGGAAATAACGTAACCGATCTCCTTGCCCTGATGCCATTTTTCGATCAGGGTCGGCGTATCGATCAAAGCCCTGAGCAAACCGCCGCCACTCGGGCCGGTGGGGTCAATGCCGATGCGTGTAAAGCCCGCACTGGAAGCCTGCAGATCCGCGGCGGCAGCAACCAAGCCACCACCAGGCTGGCGCGGCAGCTCTGAAATCACGCCATTTTCCGGGTCATAAGTCAGATAATTGCCATTAGAGAACAGATTAAAAACGCCGACCCGGACAATTTCTCCCTTGATCCGTTCGCCATCAACGCTCAGGTACTCGCCGGGAAAGCGAACCACCTTGCCCGCCTCTATCATTTCCCGATGGACCTCATACCAAAGGTTTTCTATTTCCTCCAGGCTCGGCAGGCGGGTATTACTGGCCATTTTTTCAATCAGCGCCTCCAGGGACCCGGTTCGACCGGGATACTGGGCACTGACAAGGGATTGTTCCATGCTTACGACAGCATCACCGGCGGTGGCGGTCAAATGGCCAAAAAGCTCCTTGAGGGAACCCAGGCGACGCTGGAGTTGCTCTTGCCGTGATTCAAGCTCGATTTCGTTTTCCGCAAACAGTTTTTCCAGCTGTTCACTTTTTCTTTCCAGAGCGAGTTTTTCCGCATTGGCCTCGCTCAGCAAGGTTTGCTGGCGCGCTTTATCGTTGCGGAACCGCTGTTCCCGTTGTTGATGCTCTTTGGATTCGCTGACTTTGGCTGAGCGGATCATGCGCAACAACTCATCGAGACTCGCGGCCTGCTCCTGGGCGGATACCTTCACAGGACTCACCAAAACAGCCACCAGCACCAGCCAGAAAAAATGAATTACCGAACTTTTCATTTGACTGGCTCCGGTGATTTGATCGGCAACTTCAACACGTCAATTGCCGCCTGCTTTTTCGCGATGCGCACGGCATTGGCCACCGCCGAGCGATACTCCCCCGAATCCAGCGTCCGCCACTGCTTTGCAGCGCTATCCCATACTCCGGTCTGGCTCTGATCGGAGGTCTGATAGAGCAGCGCAATGCGGCCGACTCTCAAAAAAGTGACCTGTCTATCCTGACCATCGATAGGCAGCAACCCCCTGTACTGATCAATAGTTCCTCCATAACCGGACTCGATATCATAGATTTCGAGCACCTGCCGAAATTTTTCAGCGGCGCTGAAGTGCGTGGCATCGAGATTGGCGCGCACACGAGCGATCGCCGCGAGGCGTGCCTGGCGCGCAAACGGCAAATCCAGGTTGATATGCTGCTCAAGGGCATCGAGCATCTTGATCGACAGCGGCATGAGCTGCCGCTCCATGAGCGTGGCGTTTTCTATTGACGCCGCGATCTCGTCCATCGACTGTCGTTGGTTTTCGATCTGCTTTTCCAGTTGCGCGTTGTAGACGCGCAGACCCTCGATCTGTTTGTTGACCATTCGAAAATCCCGCGACAAATCGTCGGCCTGCCCGGCCAACTGATCGATACGCTGCTGGGATTGTTGTGCCGCCGCTGTCTTGTCGGCACCGGCTTTGAGCACCGCATCCACTTCCCGGGCCAGTGCGCATTGGCCAAGGGCAAGACCAACGACCGCCGGCCAGCAGAAAAGCTTGATTCCACGCAAATCCTTCATGTCGACTAGCATTCCTGAATTATCTTGGTGTGTCTTTCATTGTACTGATCGGGACATGCCTGATCAGTCAGGCATGGATCTGGTCTCCGCTCTATTATTTTATTTGTCCTGTCGGCGGCGCGTAAGCATCAGAAATTCACAGGCCGGCTGATCCGCCGTAGCCGGGCACGAGCCGATTGATACTTTCTCCCATTCTTGTGCCCGATAGGCAGGGAATATCGCATCTCCCGAGACCGCGCGTTTTACTCGCGTCAGGTACATCCGATCAACCAGGGGCATGGCCTGGCGATAGATTTGCCCGCCGCCGACAATCACCACCTCACCGACGCGCATCCCGCTGGCGCGCGTTTTCGCCAGATTGATTGCTGCCTCCAGGGAATGACAGACGTGCGCTCCGGGAGCCAGAACGGCATTACTTTTGGTCACCACAATATTGCTTCGCCCAGGCAGCACTTTGCCAATAGATTCATAGGTAAGTCGGCCCATAATAATGGGCTTACCCATGGTCACCTGTTTAAAGTGTTTCAGGTCGGCGGGGATGTGCCAGGGCAGGGCGTTGTTATTACCGATGACTCCATTGTCAGCCACGGCTGCGATCAGGGCGATTCTCACCATTTGGTTTCTCTACTCTACTCTCTACTCTCTACTCTCTACTCGCTGCTCTCTAGTCACTGTTTGGTCATTTTTTTGCCGTGGCGTTCGATCTCTGCCCTGGGGTTGCGGCTATTTTCCGTCAAAGCCGCGCATCAGTACCAGCACCATTGCCTAACAAGCACTTTTCGCTTATCCCGATTGACCCAGGGAAAGACAAACACGTAGTATCCCGTCGCCACTTCATTCCCTTCCCGCAACCTGTCCGGAACACTGAGCTATGCATTCCTTGTTCGAACCCCTGAATTTCAAACACGGCGCGACACTGAAAAATCGCTTTGCCCTCGCGCCTCTGACCAATCTGCAAAGCCATCCGGATGGTCGTCTGTCCGACGATGAATACAAATGGTTGACCATGCGCGCCGAAGGTGGCTTTGCCCTGACCATGACCTGTGCGGCGCACGTCCAGGCCGTGGGCCAGGGCTTTCCCGGCCAGCTCGGTATCTTCTCCGATGATCATTTGCCGGGCCTGCGCAGACTGGCCGAGGGTATCAACCGCCACCACAGTCTGTCAGTGGTGCAAATTCACCATGCCGGCATGCGCTCGCCCAGGGACTTGATCGGAGAAGCCCCGGTCGCACCCTCGGCCGATGCTGAAACCGGTGCGCGGGCCCTGTCCACGGCTGAGGTCGAGCAACTGATCGAGGACTTCATCACTGCCGCGCAAAGGGCGGAACAGGCCGGCTTTGGCGGCGTCGAAATCCACGGCGCCCACGGCTATGTCATCTGTCAGTTTCTGAGCGCCGAAACCAACCGGAGAGAGGACCGGTTCGGCGGCTCGCCGGACAACCGCGCACGCCCCCTGCTTGACATCATCAAGGGTATTCGCGCCCGCTGCGGCAAGGATTTCAACCTGGGTGTGCGCCTATCGCCCGAGCGCTTCGGCATCGAACTCGGTGACGCGACAAGGCTGGCCCAGCAATTGATGCACGATGGCGAAATCGATTACCTGGACATGTCACTCTGGGACGTGTTCAAGGAGCCCGCCGAGGAGGCCTATCAGGGCCGCGGCCTAATGTCCTATTTCACCCAGCTCGAACGCGGCGACGTGCGCCTGGGGGTCGCCGGAAAGGTGCGCACCCCCGAGGATGCCCGTCGCTGCCTGGACGCTGGTGTGGATTTCGTCCTGTTGGGTAGAGCCGCGATCCTGCATCACGACTTTCCCAACCGGACCGCCGCCAATCCAGGGTTCGTGCCCGTCAGCAACCCGGTGCCAGCGGCACATTTGCGTGCCGAGGGTCTGGGCGAAGCCTTTGTAAACTATATGGGTACCTGGAAGGGCTTTGTCGCCACCTGAATCCGGTCCTGGTTGCCTGGATCCGAAGCGCGCTGGTCAGATGGCGATCGGGGCGCTAATACCGGGGTGGGGGTTGTAGCCTTCCAGCCGAACATCTTCATAGTTGAAAGCAAGAATATCGCTCACCGCCGGATTCAGGCGCAGGCGCGGCAGGGGTCGCGGCTCGCGCGCCAGTTGCCTGTCGGCCTGCTCCAGGTGGTTGAGGTACAGGTGCGCATCGCCCAGGGTATGGATAAATTCTCCCGGCTCGAGGCCGCTGACCTGGGCCATCATCAGGGTCAGCAGGGCGTAGGAGGCAATATTGAAAGGTACGCCCAGGAAAACATCGGCGCTGCGCTGATAGAGCTGACAGCTGAGTCGGCCCTCGGCGACATAAAACTGAAACAGGGCATGACAGGGCGCCAGCGCCATATTGCCGCACTGAACATTCGCCTGGGGCGAAAGGCTTTCATCCGGCAACTGAGCCGGATTCCAGGCTGACACGATCAGACGTCGGGAGTCGGGTCGCTCCCGCAACTGCCGGGCGACATCCTTGATTTGATCGATGACGCCGCCATCGGGGCGGGGCCAGGAGCGCCACTGGTAACCGTAAACTGGCCCGAGATCACCGTCTTCGGTTGCCCACTCATCCCAGATGCTGACGCCGTGATCGTTCAGGTAGGTGATGTTGGTGTCGCCCCTCAAAAACCACAGCAGTTCGTAAATAATCGATTTCAGATGCACTTTTTTGGTGGTCACCAGGGGGAAACCCTCGGCCAGGTCAAAGCGCATCTGATGGCCAAAAACGCTGAGCGTTCCGGTGCCGGTTCGGTCGCCCTTACGGACTCCCTGTTCCCGCACCAGGCGCATCAAATCCAGATATTGCTGCATGGCTAGTACCGTATGTTACTTCGTGCTGTCAGCGGCAACCCGTGTGCGACGATGCCACCACCAGGCCCCGATCATCATGGCCGCGCCAGTGGCGATCATGGGCAGGCTCAGCAGTTGGCCGCGAGTCACCCAGCCGAGCAGGTCAAAGCCGATATGCTCGTCCGGCTCGCGCACAAATTCAACGGCGAAACGAAAGCCACCGTAACACAGTAAAAACAGACCGCTGATGGCGGCAATGGGTCGGGGTTTGCGGGAATACCACCACAAGATACCAAACAGCAGGAGGCCCTCCAGCGCGAACTGATAGAGTTGCGACGGATGGCGCGCGAGTTGTTCGGGGTCGCGCGGGAAAATCATCCCCCACGACGACTCTGTCGGGCGCCCCCACAGTTCCTGGCCGATGAAGTTGCCCAGACGGCCAAGCCCCAGTCCAATGGGCACCAGAGGCGCGACAAAGTCGGTGACTTGAAAAAACGGCTCGCCGATGCGCCGGGCATATAACATCATTGCCACGACCACACCCAACAGCCCACCGTGGAAAGCCATGCCCCCTTCCCAGAGGCGAAACAACCAGAGCGGATCGGCGACCCACTTGTCAAAGTTGTAAAACAGCACGTAGCCGCAACGGCCACCGATGATCACACCAAAAGCCGCCCAGACCACGAGATCTTCTACCTGGTCCTTACGTACCGGCGACCAGGCACGCTGGCTGCGGTAACGGGCCAGCAGCCAGGCGAACAGAAAGCCCAGCAGGTACATGACGCCATACCAGTGTATCTTCAGGGGCCCCAGACTCAGCAGCACCGGATCAATATCGGGATACGTGAGCATTGTCGGTGTCAGCCTCGCATGGGTCAGTCCCGCAGGGAAATAATGGGCCAGCCGCGGACCTGCGCCTCGGCCTTGAGTTGGGGATCCGGGTCCACCGCCACGGGATGATCGACCGCTTGTAGCAGCGCCAGGTCATTGTGCGAGTCGCTGTAAAAATAGCTGTCATCAAGCGTCTGCTCGCACTGCTCCACCCAGGCCTTGACACGCTTTACCTTGCCCTCGCGATAACTGGGTAGGCCACTGACCTTGCCGGTGTAACGGCCTGTGCGCATTTCCGGCTCCGTGGCTATGATTTCCCGCACCCCAAGTTTGTGACAAATGGGCTCGACAATAAAGCGATTGGTGGCGGAAACGATGACCAGACAATCGCCCTGTTGCCGATGGCGGTGCAGCAGCTGCTCTGCCCGGGGTAGCAACAGGGGTTCAATGACCCGCGCCATGAAGTCGTCGCGCAGAGCCAGCAACTCGGTAGGGTCGATGCTTGCCAACGGCGCCAGGGCAAAATCAAGGTAGGCATGAATATCCAGTTCGCCAGCCTGGTACTGTTGATAAAAGCGCTCGTTCATGCGCTGGTAGTACCCGGCATCAACCCTGTTATGGATCACCAGCCACTTGCCCCACTCGTAATCACTGTCGCCAGCAATCAGGGTATTGTCCAGATCAAACAACGCCAATGACACCTAAAGACCACCTCGCCAGGCTGAAAACCGCGCAGAATACCCCTATTGTTTGGCCCTAACAACGCCCGTTTGCCGAGTTCCTGACAACGTGGAACAATAGGCTGCAAAAGACTGTGGTTGCGCTCAAACCTTAACTGGCGATTACCGGCCCGACCCAAAGGCAGACACGATGGACACTATCGACAATGATGGCTTTCGCGCCAATGTGGGCATCATCCTTGCCGACGGCGCGGGCCAGCTGATGCTGGCCAAGCGCGTGGGTCAGGAGGCATGGCAGTTTCCCCAGGGCGGCATTGACGCCGGAGAAAAGCTCGCCGACGCCCTGTACCGCGAACTTTACGAGGAAGTCGGCCTGGAAGCTGAAGATGTCGAAGTCCTCGCACAGACTCGCGGCTGGCTGCGTTATCGCCTGCCCAGCCGTTATATTCGCCACAATCGTTCGCCGGTGTGTGTCGGCCAAAAGCAAAAGTGGTACCTGCTGCGACTCAGGGGCGACCAGGCCCGCATCCGCTTTGACCGGGGCGGCAAACCCGAATTCGACGGCTGGAAATGGGTCTCCTACTGGTACCCCATCAGTCAGGTGATCGAATTCAAGCGCGAGGTCTATCGCAAGGCGCTCAAGGAGCTGGCCCTCGTACACAGCGAAATTGAACGCAAGTTTGGCGGCAATAAGCGCTAAGCCATGCTTGATTCACTCCGCCGGATTGTCCAGGAAGTAAATACCGCCGACGACTTCAACGCGGTCCTGAAAATCATCGTCACCAAGGTCAAGGCCGCCGTAAACACGGGCGTTTGTTCAGTCTACCTGCACGACGCCGGCAGTGATCGCTACGTACTTGCCGCCACCGACGGCTTGCTTGCCAAAGCGGTAGGCAAAGTCGCGATGAGTCTTGACGAAGGCCTGGTGGGACTGGTTGCCCAGCGCGCCGAGCCCCTGAACCTACAGGATGCCGAGATCCACCCCCGGTTCAGCTACTTCCCGGAAACCGGCGAGGAGAAATTCAAGTCCTTTCTGGGCGTACCGATTATCCACCACCGCAATGTGCTCGGCGTACTGGTAGTCCAGCAGCAACAACGACGCCGGTTTGACGAGAGTGAAGAAGCGTTTTTGGTCACCATCTCGGCTCAGCTGGCCGGGGTGATCGCCCACGCCAGGGCGACCGGCGAGTTGGCGAGGGCAACCTTGCATGGCGGCGACGTCATCAGCGATCACCATTACGACGGATTGCCCAGTGCCCAGGGCATCGGTATCGGCAAAGCCGTGCTGATCTCGACACCCGCTGACTTGTATGCCGTACCCCGGCGCCTCGCGGAAGACATCAATAACGAACTGGAGCAGTTACATGACGCCCTGGAACAGACCAAGGGCGATTTACGCACCGCCAGGGATGACCTGAGCGACAAACTCAATAGTGAGGAACTGGCGCTGTTCGATGTCTATCTCAGTATGCTCGAAGACACCTCGCTCGGCGGCGAGGTGGTCGCGCTGATCGAGCAGGGCCTGTGCGCCCAAAGCGCCTGGAGCCAGGTGATGATCGCTCATATCCGCACCTTCAAGAAGATGGAAAACCCCTACCTGAGTGAGCGGGCGGCCGATGTTCATGATCTCGGACGCCGAGTGCTGGGACACCTGCAGCAACTTCAGCATACGGAACCGGTCTATCCCAGGGACACCATCCTTATCGGCGACGAACTGGCGGCGCCCCACCTGGCTCGCGTGCCCCACGAGAACATCCGCGCGATGGTCTCGGTCCGCGGCTCCCACAGTTCCCATATCGCCATACTCGGTCGCGCCATGGGGATTCCCACGGTCATGGGCGTGGTTGATCTGCCCTGGACGGAACTGGAAGGCAAGAACCTGATCGTCGATGGTTATCTGGGGCAGGTGATCTGCGAGCCCTCGGAGGAACTGCTGGCCACCTATGAGAAAGCCTATCAGGAAGAACAGTCCCTGGCACGCCACCTGGAGACGCTAAAGGATGAGCCCTGTGAAACCACCGACCGGCACCGGGTCTCCCTGTGGGTCAATACCGGACTCCAGCTGGACACCGTCCTGTCTCTGAACAGGGGAGCCGAGGGCGTCGGCCTCTATCGGACCGAGATACCTTTCTTCATGCTTGATCGTTTCCCTTCGGAGGAGGAACAACGCAAGTTATATCGCGAGCAACTGGAGCTGTTTGCTCCGCTACCCGTGACCATGCGCACCCTGGACATCGGCGGCGACAAGGCCCTGCCCTATTTTCCGATTCAGGAAGCCAACCCCTTTCTCGGCTGGCGGGGCATTCGCGTGACGCTGGATCATCCGGAGATTTTCCTGGTGCAATTGCGGGCAATGATGCGAGCAAGTGTCGGGCTCAACAACCTGCACATCCTGCTGCCAATGATCTCCAACACGTTGGAGCTGGATAGCGCCCTGACCCTGATCAGGCGGGTCTACAATGAACTTACCCTGGAAGAAGGGTATCAGTTCAAATTTCCTTCCGTAGGCGCCATGATCGAGGTGCCGGCGGCAGTGTATCAGGTCGCCGAGATGGCCCGGCGAGTAGATTTCCTGTCAGTGGGCACTAACGATCTGACCCAGTATCTGCTGGCGGTTGACCGTAATAATTCCCAGGTCGCCGAGCTGTACCACACCTTTCATCCGGGGCTGCTCAAGGTGCTGAAAATCATCGCCGATAGCGCCAGGGCCGCGGACTGCCCGATCAGCGTCTGTGGCGAGCTGGCCGGCAATCCCCTCGGCGCGGCTCTGCTGGTGGGCATGGGTTATCAGGTGCTGTCCATGAGTTCCGCCAACCTGCCGTGGGTCAAGGCGGTAATTCGACAGCTCAGTTTTTCAGAACTTACTGCCATCGCTGACCAGGCCTGCCAGCTGAGCGATACCTTTGCCGTGCACCGCTTTCTGAAAAGCTCACTGGAACGGCCTGAGCTGAGCGCCCTGTTACACCCCACCGGCGTTCAAGCCGTCAACTGACAGACTAGTTATTGTCCGCGCCCGCGATAAATCTGTACCGCCGCAATCCACCTATCGCTTTACCCCGCAGGTAGGATTGCTCGGCGAACTCAACTCGGCCCTGGTTGTCGATCAGCAACACCGTGGTACAGCGCGTTCCGTAGTTATGGGAAACAATAAACGGTGGCGACAGGGTCCTCTCCATCTCCAGCCCAACGCCGGTATCGGGCAAACGCCCGTCGGGGAAAGCCTTGCGCGAAGACAACACCGCTATAAGCGCCTCGCAGCGCAAGGTGTCTCCCTCAATGGCCTGCTCAAGGCGCTGGCGGGCTAACTCGGCCTTGGGCCAGGGAGTGTCAAGCACGTCGTTGCTCAAGGTATAGATCCCTGGCTCCAGAAATTCGAGCCGATCGTTCAGATTATTGCAATAAGCCAACTCCCGGGCGCTACCGGCCAGCAGGTTAAACCCCCGGTATTGCTTGCCCTTGCGACGTACTTGCTGAAAATATTCGGCTGTAGTCGACGAGGCATCAGTCAGAAAATTGGTCGGCAGTTCGCCCCTTGACAGGGTGCCCCCGGAATCGCCACCGCGAAAGTTGGTCACCGTCGCCCATTGACCGCCGCGGTTGACGCCAAACCAGGTCCCGCCCGCCTCCAGATCGCGACCGGCGAGGAGATTTGGACTATCGGGCCAGAAGTCGGCCTCCAATGCCGGCCGATCGTAATTTTCGTCACGATTGGCCACCACGATAAGTGGGTAATTGGGGTGGCGTTTAAACGCCAGTGCAACAAGGCACATGAGCTTTCACTTGGGAAATACGGGGAAAAGTTATAAGCAGGGTTTGGGAAGGACGGTCAGAGTCCACATGCTCGGCGGTATGGCTTCAATCGTCTTCTTCTGTACTGGCAATGTATTCCGCCGCACTGAGCAGATCTTCAAACTCGCTGGTATCACTGACTTTCATTTTGAAAAACCAGCCGTCGCCGTAGGGAGATTCATTAATGATTTCCGGCTCTTCCTCAAGCGCTTCATTGATAGCGATCACCTCACCGGATACCGGCGCATAGATGTCCGAAGCGGCCTTGACCGACTCCACCGCACCCGCCTGGTCCTGGGCGGCCAGCTGATCACCTACTTCAGGCAGCTCCACATAGACGACATCGCCCAGGGCGTCCTGGGCATAATCCGTAATACCAACCGAGATGACGCCATTTCCTTCGTCACGCAGCCACTCATGCGTTTCGGCATACTTCAGTTCCGTAGGCGTCTCTATCATGTTTTACCTCCAGTGCAATTCTCTACAGGGTCAATCAGGGCGCGTCCGTTACGCACGAAACCCGGTTTCATCAGGCGCACGGCTTTGCGTTTACCGCGTATATCCACTTCGCCATCGTCGCCAGCGGATATCGGCATTCGGGCGAGGCCGATAGAATACCCCAGCGTCGGTGAAAAGCTACCACTGGTCAATACGCCGGGGATGGCCAGGCCTGGGCAATAAATGTTCTGGCCGGCGCGCAAAACGCCCCGCTCGCTCATGACAACACCGACCTGCTTGGAGGCAGGTCCTGCCTGCTTTTGGGTAACCACGGCCTGGCGGCCGATAAAATCCCGGTCCCGCGGCTCCCAGGCCACCGTCCAGCCCAGATTGACCTCCAGGGGCGAGCTGCTTTCGTCCATATCCTGGCCGTACAGGTTCAGGCCTGCTTCCAGACGTAGCGTATCGCGGGCGCCGAGACCCGCCGGCGCCACTCCCACCCTATGGAGGCGCCACCACAGGGCTTCCACATCATTGGCCGGGAGTATCAACTCCAGGCCATCCTCACCGGTATAACCCGTGCGCCCATAATGACAATGATCCGCCAATAAGGCACCGAAGCGGGGTAGCTGCTCCAGTTGCGCAGCGGTTTCGGCGCCGACCACTGCCCTCACTCGCGCGATGGCCTCCGGCCCTTGCACCGCCACCATGGCCAGATCATCCCGTTTTTTTATTTCAACGGTGAAATTGCCGTGGCTCGACTGCTGGGACGCCATTTGTTCAGCTACGATTTGCATCCAGGCGCTGACTCTGTTTCGCGTGGCGCTATTGGCGACCAGGCGATAGCCCGGACCAAGCGTGTAGACCATCAGATCGTCGATGATACCGCCCTCTGGATTCAACATGAGGCTGTACAAGGCCTGTCTCCGGTCACCTAACTTATCGACGTCATTGGCCAGCAGATAACGCAGAAAAGCCCCGGCATGCGGTCCTGTGATGTCAAAAATAGTCATATGGCTGACATCAAACATGGCGCACCGGCGCCTGACCTGATGATGCTCCGCAACCTGGGAGCCGTAATGCAAGGGCATTTCCCAGCCCGCAAAGTCAACCAGTTTCGCGCCGAGCCGGCGATGGGCGGAATTTAAGGGGGTGCGTAGCGGCATGGCGACTCCGACAACAAGGGCTATCTTAATCCGGGAGCGGGTTCCATGCTATCACTGCCACTCCGGCGACGCTGACACGCATCAAGCCCGCAAGCCCTGTTTATTGGCTACAATCGCGCCTGCCCACAAGAATCGCAACAAATAGATGATGGAACCAGAAAACCCTGCAAACTCCTCCGTTCGCGCCGACTTTCAACACGAACCCGGCCACGATCTGCATCTGGGTCACGAGGACCCGACCATTCGCATACTGCATCACATCATTCGAGTTGCGGTCAAAATACTCGCGGTACTGATGGTCCTGGTTATCGTCTGGGGCATTGGCGATGTCATTTACGTGCTCTATCAACGCATCACCGAGCCACCTTTTCTGTTATTGCAAATCAATGACATCCTGGCCACCTTCGGCGCTTTTCTGGCCGTACTGATCGCCATCGAGATTTTCATCAATATCAGGATGTATCTGAGCAGCAACATCATCCCGGTGCGCTTGGTAATTGCCACGGCGCTGATGGCGATTGCCCGGAAAGTGATTATTTTTGATTATGAAACGATCACGCCGCCCTATATTTACGGCACCGCCGCCGTGGTGCTGGCGCTGGGTATCACCTACTGGTTGATCACCAAGAAAACCTAGGCCATCCCCATGGCCTGTCTGATCAGCTGATTTTTAACCGGACCCAGTCCATCGACTTGCTTCATCCCCCAGTTTCGCAAGAGTCGAAGCGGTATTTCGTCCCGCTCGAACAGGCGTTTTAAAGCTTCCATCGCGGCCATGGCGGCGAGGTTTTCGGGCTTCCGTCGTCGCTGATAGCGCCGCAATACCTCGATCGAGCCAATATCCAGGCCCCGAGCGCGCCAGCGCGCCAGTTCCTGACTCAGAACCCTGACATCACTCAGGCCCAGATTCACCCCTTGTCCGGCCAGGGGGTGGATGGCATGAGCAGCATCACCCACCAGGGCGATGCGCGGTTTCACGTAATCGCGCGCGTGGCACTGGCTCAGCGGATGGCTCTGCCTGCGGGTCAGCAGTTCGAGCGCGCCCAGACAGTGCTCACTGATCAGCCCCAACTCCCGGCAAAACTCCGGCTCAGGCAGCGCCATCAGTTGTTGCGCGCGCCGGCGCTGCTGGGACCAGACGATGGCAATAAAGCGGCTCTCGCCACCGTGCTCTTGCAGCGGCAGGAAAGCCAGCGGCCCCTGGCTGGTGAACCATTGCCAGGCCTTGCCCCGATGACTGCGTTCACTGCGCAGGACAGCAACAATGGCGTTATGTCCATAATCCCAGCCGTGCGTGTCAAATCCACAATACTCCCGCAGCGCCGAGTGAGCTCCATCCGCGACGATCAACAAACGCGTGCAAATACTTTCGCGCCGCAGCCGTAAGCGCAGCCCATCAGGGTGTGCATCGGTATTGTCCAGCCCGGTTGCAGCGGGCTCCACGGCGTCTACTGTCGCAGGACAGAACAGTTCTATGTTTTTCCGCGCCCCTATCGCCGTATAAAGCGTCTGGAGGATCAGTGAATTTTCAACGATGTGTCCAAGATCGGGCTGGTGAACTGCTTCGGCATTGAAGCTGATCATCCCGGTGCCGTCGGCATCGCGTACTTCCATACCGGTATACGGGCAGACCCTCGCGGCCCTGATGGTTTCCCACAAGCCAAGTTGATCGAGCAACAATCGGGACGCTTCGTTCAGCGCCACGACCCGTGCGTCAAAGAGTGGCTCCGCGTCACCCTCGTAAATCCGGGGCGGTGACGGCTGCCGCGCTTCGACCAGAGCGATATTCAGGGGCTCCGATTCGCTGAGACGCGCCAGTGACAAGGCAAGGGAGGCTCCGACCAGTCCGGCGCCGGCAATCACCACATCGTAATCGACGTTCATGAGTGCACGCTGCGAGAGCCCTTGCCAGCCATGAGGCCGGCACCGAAACGAGCGAGTCCCCGGCCCAGCTCCGGTACCAGATCAATACCCAGGAGACCCAGGTTGCGGGCACTCACCACCAGTGGATTAGTGCTGGCAAATAGCGACGGCAACAGATCGCTGAAGGCCATCACCCGATCTTGATCATCCTGGCGCAGCCGTTGATAGCGGTGCAAGCGTGAAAGCGCGCCCGGCGTCTCGGCCTGTGTGACCTCCTCGGCCAGCACCTCCGCTAGCACGGCGATATCGCGCAGGCTGAGGTTAAATCCCTGGCCCGCCACGGGGTGCAGACTGTGCGCGGCTGAGCCGACCAGGACCAGATGGGAGCGCACCTGCTCCAGGGCCACGGTTCTGGTCAAGGGCGTGACATGGCGATGCTCGATGGCGACAAAGGGGCCGGCACGGCTGCCAAACACTTCCCGAAGCTGCTTCAGGCATTCAGTGGCCGAGGCATTTCGCAACACTTCAGCATGATCTGGCGCCATGCTCCAAACCAGGGACGCCTGGGGTAGCCCCTGACGATCCGGTAGCGGTAAAAGAGCGACCGGACCTTCGCTGGTAAACCGTTCATAGGCAATCCCGTGGTGGGACTCGACCAGAGTCAGGGTTGCGGTAAGGGCGACGCGATCATAGTTTTTGGTTTTGAAACCGATACCCAGCCCGCGCGCTTGTGGCGAGGCCGGACCGTTTGCCAACACCACCAGCGCTGCCCGCGTCTGCTGATCGCCCACCAGCAGGGTCATTCCGTCAGTCCGGGGCCGCGGTTGTACAATCGCCTCGGTAGACAGGCGTTGAATGCCGGGTGCCCTGTCCACCGCCTGCGAGAGCACCGCCGCCAAAGCCGTCGCGTCGACCACATGGCCATAGCTGGCCAGGCCCTGTTCGGCGGCTGCAAGCACGGCATGGCCGGCATGGCCTCGATCAGAAATCCTGATTTCGGTGATAGCTGCCGCACCGTCAGCAATTGGCGGCCATAGCCCAACTCGGTCGAACAGCCGCCGACTGCTCTCCGACAGCGCAATATGGCGTGGACCAAAAGACTCTTCCGCCGCGTCCGGCCCAGGCTCCCCGGCGCCATCCGTCGAGGTGCCGGTATCCAGCAGCAGTATCTTCCAGGTCGGAGGCTGATGGGCGAGAAACAATGCCGTGCACAAGCCTGTAAGCCCCGCGCCAACAATGACAATATCGGCGCGCTCGGGTAACACCGACAGGCGCTGCTCAATACGCATTGTCAGGCGGCCATATAGGCTTCGATATCCGCGACAGTCTTCGGCACACCGGTAGTAAGGACCTCCGGTCCCTTACGGGTCAGCAGGACATCGTCTTCGATGCGAATACCGATGCCACGCCACTTTTTCGCCACTTTGGTGTCATTGGGGGAGATGTAGATACCAGGCTCCACGGTCATCACCATGCCCGGCTCCAGCATACGCCACTGATTATCGACCTTGTAGTCACCGACGTCATGCACATCCATGCCCAGCCAATGCCCGGCCCGGTGCATGTAAAAACGGGTATGGGCATTTTTCTCGATCAAGTCCTCGACCTTGCCTTTCAGCAGACCCAGTTCCACCAGGCCGGCGGTAATGATTTCCACGGTAAGCCGATGGGGCTTATCCCAGGCGCAGCCAATCCGAACCGCGTCAATCGCCGCCAGCTGTGCTTCGAGAACGATGTCATAGACAGCTTTTTGTTCCGCGCTGAATTTGCCGTTTACCGGAAAGGTGCGGGTGATATCAGCGGCGTAATGCTGGTATTCACAGCCGGCGTCAACCAGTACCAGATCACCGTCTTTCAGTGGGTCCCGGTTAGTAATGTAATGGAGGATGCAGGCGTTGCCACCCCCCCCGACAATAGAAGTGTAGGCCGGGAAACTGGCGCCGGATCTAGCGAACTCATGCTCGAGCTCGGCCTGCAACTCATACTCCATCATCCCGGGACGCACGGCGCGCATGGCCCGACAATGGGCGGCAGCGGAGATTTTGCCGGCCTTGCGCATCAGTTTGATTTCCGAAGGCCTTTTCAGCAAGCGCATGTCGTGGAGCAGGTGATCCAGATCGACAAACTCCGCCGGCGGCACAGCGCCCGCGCGGGCGCGGCCGCGAATATCATTGATCCAGCCCATCAATTGCTGATCAAACTCCCTGTCCTTTCCCACCGCGTAGTAAACCCGTTCCTTGCCCTCCAGCAGGCCCGGCAGAATTTCATCGATATCGTTGATGGGGAAGGCGTCATTGGCGCCAAAGTCGGCGCACGCGCCCTCTGGTCCGGCGCGATAGCCATCCCATATTTCCCGCTCCCGATCACGCTCCCGGCAAAATAAAATAAATTCCCCCTGTTTGCGGCCGGGCACCAGCACCAGCACGGCTTCCGGTTCGGGGAAACGACTCAGATAGTAAAAATCGCTGTCCTGTCGATAGGGGTAATGGGTATCGCGACTGCGTGGACGCTCGGGTGCCGCGGTAATTACGGCAATGCTGTTTTTGCCCATCATGGACATCAGATCACGTCGTCGTCGGGCAAATTCCTTGCTGTCTATCATGGTTGGTATTTTCTCAGTGTTTACGCTCGTCCGGCACCGACATCATCGCTGCCAGCTCCACCTGAATCAGACTCGCGGCGACCCGGACAAACTCGATCAGCTCAACGAAACTCGCTTCGGCATCTTCCGTCGCTTCAACTACCGGGTCAACCAGCACGATTTCAGCAAGATCCCGCATCGCTTCAGTAATGTCCGGAGCCAGCTTGGTATCGCCGGACAGGCCCGACAAACCCAGACCCACCAGAAAACCGCGGCACCACCGTGACAGGGCATCCAGCCTGTCTGAAAGCGCCTGGTCGTCATCCGGCAACAGAAGCTCGATCAACCCACCTCCGGCATCCATACTGGTCTGGACGTCCCGGTAAATTCCCTTGAGTTCGTCTTCCAGCGGTTTCAGGCGCTCCGTGCTGGTCTCGGTTAATTGCGAGAAAAAGGCGAGTAAATTTTCCCCAATCAAGCCGCTAGCGCCACATAAACCGCCAAACAAACCTCCCTGCAACTCGGATGGATGATTATCCAAACCGTGCATCAGCAAGGCATTGCCATAGTCTTCGAAATTCACCGGCACGATCCCGCCAGCCATCAGCGGCTCGACTCATCACCCGGCGAGCAGCCATGTGAACCATATTTACTGGATTTACAATTGAATAAGGGCATACTTCTCGAAACAAGCTTAGGATTATTGACCGACTCGCCAGCGAGCAATTATAGTACCCTCAAACAATCAGCCTTCAAACAAGAGGTTGTCCACCAGGTTGCCGGCAATCGACTGTTTCCCATCTGGGTGAAACTGGCAACCAACCTGATCATTGCGACGCTATCCCGATTATGACTTCAGAGACCACCGAGAGCCTAGAGCATAAAATCGACCAGCTGGTGGAACTCGCCAGTCGACTGCAAAAAGAGAATACGGCGTTGCGGGAACGCGAGTCCGGTCTGGTGCGCGAACGCGGGCAACTTCTGGAAAAAAACGAACAGGCACGCAGCAGGGTGGAAAACATGATCGCCCGCTTAAAATCGCTCAACCCGGAAGGATGAACCCTTGGCCAGTCTGGAAACGGTGCAAATACGCATTCTCGACAAAGAGTACCAGGTGCAGTGTCCGGCGGAGGAAAAACCCGGACTGATGGAGTCAGCGCAAGCGCTCGACAGCAGAATGCGGGAAATCCGCAAGACCGGTTCAGTGATCGGGCTTGAGCGCATCGCCGTGATGGCGGCCTTGAATCTGTCCTATGACCTGCTCAAGGCCGAATCCAAAGTCGCCGCTGGCGAGATCAATAAAAAAGATCTGCTGCGACTCGATCTGAAGCTCTCTAACGCCCTGAAGTCCCTTAAATAGAAGTCCCTTAAATAGAAGTTCCTCAAATAAGTCTTTTAGATATCTTTTAAATAGAGGTCCCTTAATTAGAAGCGCATTACTCGCGTCCGCGCCCGCTGGACTATAATGCCCGTACCTGGGGTGCAGGCTAGTCGCTACGTCCTTGACCGATATCACTACCTTGGGCATTTGCGCTGGCGCTGTTGTGCAAGTCCGCGAGCCGGAAAGCCTGATGCGTCACGGAGATACCCACCTTGAACCTTTCGGTTCAAGGCTCAGTCGACGGCGGCACTTCCGGGTACCTCAATCCGCACATGCAAACGCGGGGCAATCGATTCTGGCCCTAGATAGCTCGTGTTGCTTCGTCAACCCGGACGACCGGACTGACACAGCACTTTCATCAATCAGTCAGACTCGCCGGGCGCCAACGCTTGCCATCGCTGCCCGGCGCGCTACACACTACCGCGACGAGTTTCAGCCCGGTGCGCATCTGGCGCACATACGCTCCAGGTAAGTTTCAATGAACAAGGACAGCGTCCACAGCCGGGAAATGTTACGTGCCCGCATGCGCTCACGGCGGCGCGAACTGAGTTCATTCGAACAACGCCAGGCGGCCGCCAACATGCTGAGACAATTGCGGAATTGCCTCCGCTACCGTCTGGCCCGAAGGGCTGCGTTTTACCTGGCTACCGACGGCGAAATCGACCCGGGCCCACTGTTACACCACGCGCTGGCGATGGGTAAATCCTGCTATTTGCCGGTGTTAAAGCCCTTGAAACAAAAAAAGCTTCATTTCGTCCGCTACCGGCCCGGAACACCCCTGAAAAAAAACCGTTACGGTATCGAAGAGCCCGCGCTGCCAGGCTCGAATATTGCCGTACTCAACACCCTCGATATCATTTTTATGCCCCTGGTCGCCTTTGATCGTCAGGGTCACCGCCTGGGTATGGGCGGCGGTTATTACGACCGAACATTGCGTCGGCTCGGCACCAACACAAAGCCCCTGCGCATCGGGCTGGCGCACGGTTTTCAGGAGGTGAGCCACCTGCCCGCCGCACCCTGGGATATACCCCTGGACTACATCGTCACGGAAAGGGAATTAATCACCGCGTTGCCCTGATACCAATCCGGACACCATCCCAATCGCGAACAAGGAAAATCATGCGAAAAACCAAAATCATCTGCACGATAGGTCCCGCCACCAGCTCCATGGAAATGCTTACCTCCCTGGCCGCGGCGGGAATGAATATAGCGCGCCTGAATATGTCCCACGGAGATCATGACTTCCATATTTCAGTCATCCGGCGTATCCAGACACTCAACAAGACGCTCAAGCATCCCATCGCCGTCCTGGTCGACACCCAGGGGCCGGAAATCCGCACGGGTGACCGTCCCTATGATTTAAATCTGAAAACCGGGGATGTGGTTTCGGTAGTGGCGCGGGGATCCGTGGACGTCGAAGCCAGCTCCATCCAGGTCAATTACGCTGATCTCATCAATGACGTCGAGATTGGCGGCAAGATCACCGTCGACAATGGTCTGATCAACCTGGAGGTTCTGGAAAAGGCCGATCCGATTATCAAATGCAGGGTTATCGACGGTGGTGTACTTAAAAGCAAAAAGCACGTGAATTTGCCCGGTATACGCGTGAACTTGCCGGCAATTACTGAAAAAGACAAAAATGATATCGCCATGGCGGTAGACCATGAGGTCGACTTCATTGCCCTCTCATTTGTGCGTAATGCCAGTGATATTGAAGCATTTAGGCGACTGATTCCCGAAAATAGACGGAAAATCAAAACCATTGCCAAGATCGAGGATCAGGAGGGGCTGACCAATCTCGAAAGTATTATCGCCGCGGTCGATGGCATCATGGTAGCCCGGGGCGATCTGGGCGTGGAAATCCCCATTGAAGTGCTGCCACGAGTTCAGCGCCGCATCGTCAGACAATGCGCCATTCACGGCAAACGCGTAATCGTTGCCACCCACATGCTCGAATCCATGATCGAAAACCCCCTGCCGACGCGGGCCGAGGTGACAGACGTCGCCAACGCCGTTTACGAGGAAGCCGACGCCATCATGCTGTCCGCCGAAACCACCATCGGCAAGCATCCGGTGCGATGCGTGGAAATGCTCGACAAAATCGCGCGCTCCATCGAGAAAAGCCGCGGCCTCCTGTTTACCGACGGCCTGCGACTGGAAAGTGACAAGCAGGAAATCTGCTCGGCGGCGGTTAAACTGGCGGAGTCAATCGGCGCAAAAGTCATCATCGTACCCACCAAGACCGGGCGCATGGCTGACTACGTGACTAATTGCCACCCCCAAACACCGGTTATTTGCGCGTTCACCTTCGATGAAGCCACCCGGCGTCAACTGGTGTTGAACCGCAATGTCCTCAGTTTTGCCATCGCCTACGACAGCGATCCGGATAAAATCCTGGTCAACGCCGCCACCATGCTGCTCGCGCGCAATGAGTTTTCCGAGGACGATAAGGCGGTAGTGATCTCCGATACCCTGAGCGGTCCAGGCATTGACGCGGTACAAATCCGGACCCTGGGCCAGCTGCGGGGCCTGGCCTGATTACAGCGGTACTTTCAGTGCCGCAATGATCAGTGCCGCAACGATCGACGGCGCGCTTTTAGCAACAGGTCCCCAAACGAGGCGTGTTATCAACTTAAAAAAAACTGATACGCCTGGTTCTCGGTTTCCTCGCTATACCGATACTGAAGTTTATCCAGAAATTCCCCCACCCGCGGGCGCTCGCCGGGCGGTACCTGCATACCCACCAATACACGCCCGTAGGCGGAGCCGTGATTGCGATAGTGAAACATGGATATATTCCACTTACCTCCCACCTTGCCAAGAAAATTGGACAGCGCGCCGGGACGCTCCGGAAACTCGAAACGATAAATCACCTCGTCCCTGATTTCCGGGGCATGGCCTCCTACCATGTGGCGAATATGCAGCTTCGCCATCTCATTATCGGTCATATCAGTGACCGGATAACCCTCCGCGGCCAGCGCCTCGATCATGGCTTGCCGGTCGCTATCGGAACTGACTTGCAGGCCAACAAAAACATGGGCCTCGTGGCTATCGGCATAGCGGTAGTTAAACTCGGTAATCATGCGTCGACTGAGCGCCGGACACGCGCAGAAGCGTTTGAAGCTGCCGGGCCGCTCGGGGATGGTCACGGCGATGACAGCTTCCCGTTTTTCACCGATTTCCGTGCGTTCGGAAATGTAGCGCAGGCGATCAAAGTTGATATTGGCGCCGCTATCGATAGCCAACAGGGTTTGGTTACGACAGCCATGTTGCGCGACATATTTTTTCAGCCCCGCCACCCCGAGGGCGCCGGCCGGCTCACAGATGGAGCGCGTATCGTCAAAAATATCCTTGATCGCCGCGCATATCTCGTCAGTGCTGACACTGATCACCTGATCCACGGTTTCGCGGAGAATGCGAAACGTTTCCTTGCCAATCTGCGCCACGGCGGTGCCATCGGCGAACAGACCGACTTCCTTTAGCCGTACTCGGCGCCCGGCGGCCAGAGCCGCCGCGAGGCATGCCGCATCGTCGGATTCGACCGCGATAATTTTGATTTCCGGGCGTACGTATTTCACGTAAGCGGCGATTCCGGCGCACAGACCACCGCCTCCCACCGGCACGAAAATCGCGTCAATCGGACCGGGATGCTGGCGAAGAATTTCCACGCCAATAGTGCCTTGGCCGGCAATCACGTCCGGGTCGTCAAACGGGTGGATGTAAACCAGACCTTTCTCCCGAACCAGCTTTTGAGCATGGGCGGCGGCGGCATCGTAGGTATCACCGTGCAATACCACTCGCGCGCCCCGGGCACGGACCGCATCGATCTTGATCTGCGGCGTGGTGCGCGGCATCACAATCGTAGCCCTGACCAGCATTTTTTCCGCGGCCAGCGCCAATCCCTGGGCGTGGTTACCAGCGGAAGCGGCCACCACGCCCCGGTCACGCTCGGCCTCGGCAAGCTGGCACATCTTGTTGTAGGCGCCGCGCAGCTTAAAGGAAAATACCGGCTGCAGGTCTTCCCGCTTCAGCAACACCCGGTTTTCCAGGCGCGCGGACAACAGCGGCGCCTCATCTATTGGGGTCTCCACCGCCAGGTCATAGATGCGCGCATCGAGAATACGTTTAAGGTAGGTTCGAGGCATACTCCTGAATCGTCCAAGCCCGATAAAAAAGCGCCATCTTAGTGACTGACCGCGCCGAACACCAGCCATCCGTGTGCGCTACTTGGAATCAGGGCTGGCGGGTGACTGGTGTTGGCTCGCACTCGCGCTTAGTCGCAAACGCTGGCGTATAATCAGCGCTGACACCGGGAACCAACCATGGACACGGATACACTCAAAAGGGCGGCCGCCCAGGCAGCCCTTGAACACACACTGAAACACCTGGATTACGATGCCCACCTGGGCATCGGCACAGGCTCCACCTGCAACTATTTCATCGACCTGCTGGCCCCGCATAAAGGCCGCATTGCCGGCACCGTGGCGAGCTCCGAACAGTCTGCTCAGCGCCTGAAAGACCTGGGTATCGCGGTCGACGATTTGAACAACGTTGACCGCGTGCAGATATATGTCGACGGCGCCGATGAGGTCAATCCAAGGCTGGAAATGATCAAGGGCGGGGGCGCGGCGCTGACGCGGGAAAAAATTCTGGCGGCGGCGGCGGACCAATTTGTCTGTATCGTCGACGCCAGCAAACAAGTGGATCATCTGGGCAAATTTGCCCTGCCGGTGGAAGTGATTCCAATGGCCAGGAGTTACGTCGCTAAACAGTTGCTAAAGCTGGGTGGCGAACCGGTGTACCGGCAAAAGGTGATTACCGATAACGGCAATATGATTCTCGATGTGCGCGGACTCTACCCCATCGGCGCGGCCAAGGCCCTTGAAGAGAAGATCAATAACATCACCGGCGTCGTCTGCAACGGCATCTTCGCCCTGCGCCCGGCCGATATCCTGCTGCTAGCCAGGGATAGCGGAGTCGAGACTCTCAGGGCATCACGGAATTCCGCATAATGGAATTACTTGAAGCAGTATCCACTCGCATTTCAGCCCGCGCCTTTCTCGACCGGCCCGTGGGCAAGAATATCGTCTATAGCATTCTCGACCTTGCGCGCCGGGCACCTTCAGGCAGCAACATGCAACCC
The DNA here is from genome assembly GCA_040235495.1 of Porticoccaceae bacterium. Lineage (GTDB taxonomy): Bacteria > Pseudomonadota > Gammaproteobacteria > Pseudomonadales > Porticoccaceae > HB2-32-21. The sequence goes on along the minus strand of JBECKV010000006.1, from coordinate 21,575 downwards.
TGGCGAATACACGCGGTTACCGGTGCAGTCCGGGATGAGCTGATAAAACAAGCCCTGGCCTATGCCGCGGAGCATCCGATTGGCAGCATCCAACAGGAATATCAGTCGCCGCTACAAGATATCGTCAAGCCCTATAAAACCCGGCGCTTCGAGTGCGGCATGGCCTTATACAGCGCCCTCAATATCGACCGAAAAGACAGGCCCGCGCGGGAAAAGCAGTTATTACAGAACTTTTATTTTTTTGGCGCACCGGTCGGATTATTTTTTTCAATCCACAGAAGCCTGTTACCCGGCCAGCTTGGCGATCTCGGCATCATGATGGCGCACATAATGCTGATCGCCCGGGAGTTCGGGCTGCATAGCTGTTCCCAGGGGTTTTGGCAGGACGTCCAGCCTGCGATTCGTGAGGTCCTGGATATCAACGATGACTTTTACATCTACAACGGCATGGCCCTGGGTTATTTGGATGAACACCATCCGGCCAACAGTCTGAAAATCACCCGGGAACCAGTAGAACGTTTCGCGCAATTTTCAGGTTTTGATGAATAAGCCGGACAGGAAACTTTAGGGGCGGCTAATTACCATACATCTCCTGGAACCGGGCCGGGCTGAATCCGTCCATGCGTTTATTTCCAACCAATATGATCGGCACACCTCGCCCTTGTAAGCGGGCATAGTCGTTGCGACCACGTTCCGTGGTTTCAATGTCATATTCTGAAAAGGGAATATTATTGGCCCGGAAATACCTTCGCGCGGACCCGCATACGCCACACCAGGCAGTACTGTATATAACCACCCCTTTAGCACGCGCCGCTTTTTCTTTTTCCTTGGCCTCACGAGCGCGTCTGGAGGATTGCAGAAAATCTGAAGTCGTGACATCGACACTTTTAATCGTGTTTATTCTGGACTCAAGCTCCAGCTGCTCAATTTTTCTAGCGTCATTGTCAGCGGGCGCCTTGTCAGCGTAGTGCACTCGACCGCTTGCATCCACCCACTTGTGGATTTCTCCTGCTTGCACGCTTGTCGTCGCCAGCAAGAAAAATACCGCAAACAAAATCCCTGCTTGTAAACAGAAAGCCTGCGTAATATGCCCCGCCACGCCCATGTATCCGCCTCCATTCCCTCGGCGGACATTACCAAAGTGGACGGGCGAGGTAAATCATAAGCACCGGTAGCGCGACCAGCCTTTCCAGGCTCTTGCCAGGCCTGACAGCCCAACCCTGATCAGCAGTCCATGGACCCAACAGATCCATGGAGGTGCTGATTGAAAATGATATTTATTCTTCGACCGCGGCAATATTTTTATGAAAAATCGTGTACAGATACACGGGAATGTTCAGGCCATCCAAATGTTTCAGAATCAGCGGCTTGACATCCCGCCAGTCGAGATCACCGACATCCGTCCCCACCTTCGGTACCGCCAGACTTTTCCAACCCTTCGCTTGCACCAGCGCCGCCAGCGCCGCCAGGCTTTTGTCCAGGCTGGCGAGTGACGCTTCCCGGGACTCACCATGGGTAATCAGGTTAATGACATCCGCGCCGCTGGCGTTTTCCCAGACCCAGGCATCGCCGTCGACAAGCTCGCCATTGCAACAGCAGGTATCAAAATCCTGGGCGATAGCCGGCCATTCGGCCCGAATGGATGCCGCCAGACCTCGCGTAAAATCCTCATTACGGGCGATGCCCTGGACGATGGCATCGGACTTGCTCCACAAAATATTTCCGTAGACTTCTCTAATCATGCTGTAACCCTCGCTTGCGTTTAAGCGCATCTTGCAGCGCCCGGGAGGAGCTGTCCTTGACGCAGATCAGCAATCACGCACCACATCAACCCGCGGATAACCAGCCAAACGCTATATTTATAACGCTGTAACCGGGTACAATTCGCGGTTTTATGATTGTTTATTATTAGTCCCGTCCATGACCCCCAAACACAGTTACCGATTGATTATCAGTTGCCCGGACAAGGTGGGAATCGTCGCCGCGGTGAGTTCATTCCTGGCACAAGAGGGCGGTCTTATCACCGAGGCCAATCATTACCTCGACCCCGAATCCCAGTGGTTTTTTACCCGTCAGGTAATCGATGCGGCATCGCTTGAATATGGTGTGGAGGAATTATCAGAACGTTTTTCGGCCCTTGCAAAATCCTTCGATATGGAATGGCGCATACGGGATACTCGCATCCCCACTCGCGTGGTCCTGCTGGCCAGCAAGCAGGCCCACTGTCTCTCGGATCTACTCTACCGCTGGCGCAGCCAGGAGCTGGATTTCGAAATTCCAGCGGTTATATCCAACCACGATACGCTGCGAAGTTATGTCGAATGGCACGAACTGCCCTACCATCATGTCCCGGTCACCAGCAAGCAAGAGCACTTTGCCCTGCTCGGTCGCCTGCTTGATCGCCTGGCGCCCGACCTGATTGTGCTAGCGCGCTACATGCAGATTTTACCGCCCGACCTGTGCGAGAAATACGCCGGGCAAATTATCAATATTCACCATAGTTTTTTACCTGCCTTCGCCGGCGCGAAGCCCTATCATCAGGCCGCGGAGCGAGGCGTGAAATTAATCGGTGCAACCTGCCACTATGTTACCGATGAACTTGATGCCGGACCGATTATCGATCAGGATGTTGCTCGCATCAGCCACCATGACCGTGTCGAGGATATGGTGCGCATCGGTAAGGATATCGAAAAAATCGTACTGGCTCGGGGTCTGCGCTACCACCTTGAAGATCGCGTGCTGATACACGGCAACAAAACCATCGTATTTGAATAAAGCCAAGGCTAGCACTGTTTGTCACGGCAAGTGACAACTGGGTGAGCGCCGCTGGTTAAGGAACGATAATCAGGCATGCAAACACAACTGACCACTGATGTCGCCATTATCGGCGCCGGGCCCGTGGGCCTGTTCGCTGTCTTTCAATGCGGCATGCTGAAACTGTCGACCCAGGTGATTGACGCCCTGCCCGCAACCGGCGGCCAGTGCACCGCGCTCTATCCTGAAAAACCGATTTACGACATTCCCGGATCTCCGCAAATAAGCGCCGCCACGTTAATCGATCAGCTGGAAAAGCAGATCGCACCGTTTAACCCCCGTATTCACCTGGATCAGCAAGTCGTTTCCCTGGCAAGGGAAAACGATCAGTGGCTGCTGAGCACGTCGAAATCCCTGGTCATTCGCGCCAGAGCAATCATTATTGCCGCTGGCGCCGGCGCATTTGGACCCAACAAGCCGCCTCTGGCGGGCATCGAAAAATACGAGAACAGGACCGTGCATTACCTGGTGCACAACCGGGAGATATTTCGCGATCAGCACATCGTTATCGCCGGTGGCGGCGATTCAGCCGTTGACTGGGCGCTGTCACTGGCGGACCTGGCCGCGAAAACCTACGTGGTGCATCGCCGGGAGCGTTTTCGCGCCCTGCCCGAAAGTGTGGCGCAAATGCGCGCGCTGGCCGATGCCGGAAAACTCGAGCTGGTCATCCCCTACCTGCTGGACAGCCTCGAAGGTGAAGGTGACCAGCTGAGCGCGGTCAAGGTCAAAACCCTGGATGGAGAGATCAGACGGCTGCAAGCGGATCACCTGCTGTCTTTTTTCGGTCTTGTAAACAAACTCGGTCCCATCAACGACTGGGGCCTGGATATACATAACGGCCTGATCAAGGTCGAGCCCACCACCTGCGCAACCAATCTCGAAGGCATTTTCGCGGTCGGCGACATCGCCGGATACCCCAACAAACTCAAACTGATTCTTTCCGGGTTTGCGGAGGTGGCGCAAGCCGTGCACGCGGCGTTTAAGGTCGCCCGCCCGGACGAGGCCCTGCATTTTGAGCATTCAACCAGTGTTGGCATACCAACTCCGTAAGTACCCGCCAACTTGATAGTGAACGATTTTTCACACCCTGTTGTTATGTCAACCCCGAGGAGAACCATTCGATGCCAGAAATCACTTTCATAAAAATCGACGGAGAAAAAGTGGTCATTGACGCCAAAGTTGGAAATTCCGTCATGGAGGTCGCCAAGGAGCACGACCTGCCCATGCTCGCGGCTTGCGGCGGCGCCCTGGCCTGCGCCACCTGCCACGTGATCGTCGATGAAGACTGGTACGACAGGACCGGGGAAGTCAGTGAGGACGAAGAAGATCTGCTGGACACCGCCCACGACCTGAGTGCGACTTCCAGACTCAGCTGTCAGATCAAGGTCTCCGACGCGCTCGACGGGCTGGTGGTTAGTCTGACACCGATGGAGTAAGCACTCGCCGCGCGCCCCGATTGAGCAAAGCCGCGGATGCCAGCGCCGCCAGGCTCACGCCAGTGACAGTGGCGGCGCCCGCAGTACCGCGCATTGTTCGCGCAGCTCAATAATATGCTCGCCCCAGAACTTTTCCGTGTTAAACCAGGAAAATGCCCGGGGAAAGGCCGGGTCATCCCAACGGCTGGCCAGCCAGGCAGTGTGGTGCAGCATGCGCAGCGCGCGCAGGGGTTCAATGAGTTTCAGTTCGCGCGCTTGAAACTCATTGAACTCCTCGTAACCGGCAACCACCTCGGACATCTGCACCGCCTGTTCCCGTCGATCACCGGACAGCAGCATCCACAGATCCTGTATGGCCGGCGCCATGCGCGCATCATCGAAATCCACGAAGTGGGGAAGATCATCCCGCCATAACATATTCCCCACATGACAATCACCGTGGACGCGCAAGTAAGTGATCCCGCCTGCCGCCTGCCCCCACTGGTCAGCCACCAGGGCCAGTAATTCGCTACTGGCGGCCTCGTAAGAGGCTTTGAGACTTGGGGGAATAAAGCCTTCTTCAATCAGTGCCACGCTACGGTAACCATAGCTCTCCAGATCGAGGGTCGGTCGGCAGGTAAATGCCCTGACCGCGCCCACCAGGTGTATACGCCCCATCAGACGGCCAATGGTAAACAGGCTATCGAGGTCACCCAGCTCCGGCGCCCGGCCACCGCGGCGGGGAAACAGGGCAAAGCGAAAGCCGTGGTGATGGAACAGGGTCTCCCCACGCGCATTTCGCCAGGGTGCGACCACGGGCAATTCATGTTCGACCAGTTCCAGGCAAAAATCATGCTCCTCCTGAATTTGTGCATCACTCCAGCGATTCGGCCGATAAAACTTGGCGATCACCGGCTCCGCTTCCTCGATACCAATCTGGTACACACGGTTTTCGTAGCTGTTAAGGGCCAGTTGCCGACCATTGCATAACAAACCCTGGCTTTCCACGGCGGCGAGCAGGAAATCCGGGGTCAGACGATCGAAAGGATGGCTTGTGGTTGCTTGCATCGTGTGCCTGACTGTCTCTAAAACGGTGTACCGGGTATGGATTGGCTAAAACCGTACGGTCATTTAACATGCGGGCATCACGCCTGATCACCGCGGATGGGATCATGACCAAAAGACCGCTGTCGCGCTTTCAGCGACTGATGCAGAAGATCGCCTCTTCCAAACCCGGCGCGTGGGTTTTTGCCCGCACTCAGCATCACCTGGATCGACTGGTCTTTAAGCTGTCCGGCGGGCGCACCACGATGGCTGGTGTTTTGACCGGCCTGCCGGTGGTAATGCTGGCCAACAAGGGCGCAAAATCGGGTTTGATTCGCACCATACCCCTGCTGTGCATCGGAGACGAGGAAAATCCTGACAATCTCATCCTGGTCGCTTCCAACTTCGGCCAGCGCCACCATCCCGCCTGGTATTACAACCTGCGCGCAAACCCGCAAGCCAATTGCACGCTTTACGGCATCACGCGCACCTATCGGGCCAGGGAGGCGACAGGGGAGGACTACGAGCGCTACTGGTCCCATGCCCTGGATGTCTATATGGGCTTTCCCCGCTACAAAATTCGCGCCGGGCAGCGACATATTCCCATCGTGGTCATGGAACCAGTGGAATAAGCGCTGTCCGAGGCAATGACAAAGTCAGCCAAAAACATGGTTTAAAGGGCGTATTCCCCCGTGTTGTCCGCCAGGCTAGTACAACACCACCGAGCGGATACTCTCACCCCGGTGCATTAAATCAAAAGCGGTGTTGATCTGCTCCAGCGGCATGGTATGGGTGATCAGGTCATCGATGTTGATTTTACCTTCCATGTACCAATCGACAATGGTGGGTACGTCGGAGCGGCCCCGCGCACCGCCAAAGGCCACCCCGTGCCAGGATCTGCCGGTCACCAGCTGAAAAGGGCGGGTCGCGATTTCCTGACCCGCACCGGCAACGCCGATCACATAGGACTCACCCCAGCCCTTGTGGCAGCACTCCAGGGCCTGGCGCATTACCTCGACATTGCCGATACACTCAAAACTGTAGTCGGCGCCACCGCCAGTCAGTTCGAGAATGGCTTCCACCACATTGCCGGTCTCCCTGGGATTGAGAAAATCCGTCATGCCAAACTTTGCCGCCAATGCGCGCTTTTGCGGGTTGGTGTCGACGCCGACAATCTGCCGCGCCCCGACCAGGCGGGCGGCCTGAACCACGTTCAGGCCGATGCCACCGAGGCCAAAGACCACGACGCGCGTACCCGGTTTTACCTGGGCCTTGTAGACCACGGCGCCAACACCCGTGGTCACACCACAGCCGATATAGCAAACCTTGTCAAAAGGTGCGTCTTCGCGGATTTTCGCCACGGCGATTTCCGGCAACACCGTGAAATTGGCAAAGGTCGAACAGCCCATGTAATGAAGTATTTTTTCGCCATCGAGGGAGAAACGGCTGGTTCCATCGGGCATAAGGCCCTGTCCCTGGGTGGCACGAATCGCCTGACAAAGATTGGTCTTTGGATGCAGGCAGAAATCACACTGCCGACACTCCGGGGTGTACAGGGGAATGACGTGATCACCCGGTTTTAGTGAACTCACGTTGGGCCCAACCTCCACCACCACACCCGCGCCTTCGTGGCCGAGAATAGCGGGGAAGGCACCCTCCGGGTCCTCTCCGGACAGGGTAAAGGCATCGGTGTGGCACACTCCCGTGGCCTTGATTTCCACTAACACTTCACCGGCCCGGGGGCCGGCCAGATCCACTTCATGGATTTCCAGGGGCTTGCCGGCGGCAAGGGCCAGGGCGGCTCTGGTTTTCATACTGGGCTCCTTGGTTGTACTGGTTTTCGTTTGGCGGCTTTTAATTCTAAAGGATTTATATCTCCCCGGTCGTTGGCTGCCACGATGGTCACCGCGGATCAAACTCACCTAAGCCTTATTCCCATGCTGTTCTATAGTGTTGGTAAGGAATCCAGGGCCGGCTTCCCTGCAAAAAGGGGTAATGACTGCGTATATTCAGGTGTATCACACCCCTAAAACAGGATAGCCAGCGCTAATTCAGCCCAGGTATCGACTACCAGGTATCGACTAGAAGGTTGTGGTGTATGGCCAGGTCTCGCGAGGTCCCAAGTCGCGACACTTTCCGCTCAATCTGCCGCGCGGATGAAGAAAGCGTTATCGCCGCCATTATCGACCATGCGCGGGCCGATGCCAGTGACGCTCCGCGAATAACGGCCCTGGCCTCCGGGCTGATCTCCCTGATCCGTGATGATCAGGCCAACGGCACCTGGCAATTCAAGCGGATTCTACAGGACTATGACCTGAGCACCGATGAAGGCCTGGCGCTGATGTGTTTGGCCGAAGCCTTGATCCGGGTGCCCGATACCGCTACCGCCGATCACCTTATCGCCGACAAACTGGGCGGCCTTGATTGGCACGCCCATGCCGGTGCGGGCCGGCCGCTTGCCGTTAATGCCGCGGCCTGGGGTCTGACGCTGGGCCAGCATGTCGTGGCTGATCAGATCGATCCTGACCGCTGGCAGCAGGGGCAACGGACACTATTCTCCAGATTGGGCGCCCGTGCCGTTCGCGCTGCCCTGAACCAGGCCATGCAGGCCATGGGTCGCGTCTTTGTGTTTGCGGAAACGATCGACGAAGCGATCAAAAAGGCCCGGGCTCATGCCCAACCCTTCGAGCACCATTCCTTCGATATGCTGGGAGAGGCGGCATGCACTCCTGGCCAGGCCGAACACTATTTTCAGCAATACCGACAGGCCATCGACCAGTTAAACCCCGCGGCGAGCGCGCTGACCAAACCCTCGATCTCGGTCAAACTGTCCGCGTTGCACCCTACCTATCTACCGCTAAAGCGGGAACGCATCATGGTGGAGCTCTACCCCAGGCTCTTGAGTCTGTGTCGCAGGGCCATGGCGGCCGGACTCGATCTCTGTCTGGATGCCGAGGAAACGGAGCGACTGGAACTGAGTCTCGATCTACTGGAAAAACTGCTCGATGAGCCGTCCCTGCGAGACTGGGAAGGCCTGGGTCTTGCGGTTCAAGCCTATCAGAAGCGAGCTTATCCCCTGTTGCAATGGCTGGTGGAGCGGGCCGCAAAGGCGGGACGCCGATTGCACGTACGGCTGGTGAAAGGCGCCTACTGGGACAGTGAAATCAAAGCCTGCCAGGTTGCAGGTTTGCGGGATTTTCCGGTCTTTACGCGTAAGGTCAGCACGGATATTTCCTTTCTGGCCTGCGCGCGTCTCCTGCTGGAACACCGCGATCGGCTTTATCCCTGTTTTGCCAGCCACAATGCCCAGACACTGGCCAGTGTCATGGTTATGGCGGGAGCGGTGCCGAGAGGCTTCGAAATCCAGCGCCTGCACGGCATGGGAGAAATCGCCCACCATCACCTCGGTCGGAACCTTGGCGTGGTCTCCCGGATTTACGCACCCATTGGCGCGCGGCAACAACTTCTACCCTACCTGGTGAGACGTCTGCTGGAAAACGGCGCCAATAGCTCCTTTGTCAATCAGGTGGCGGCGCCGGACGCAAATATTGAACACCTGACCCACCACCCGGTGGCGGTCTTCGGGACATTAAATCAGGCGGCAAACCCAGCCATCGCACGCCCCCCGGAGCTCTACGAACCGCATCGCCGGAATTCGGAGGGCCTGGATTTCTCCGATCGCCCGCGGCTCAGCGTGTTGCAAACGCAGTTGGCGGCAGCCCGTGACAAACTATTGCCGATGATGGCGGGGCCCATGCTCGCCGACCCCGGGGATGCGAACAGCGGCCGCGGGCCTGTCAGAGGCACTCACCCGGTGCGCAATCCTTCTGATCCCAAGGAGCAACTGGGAGAAGTAAGCCTGACAACAGCGGAACAAGCGCGGCAGGCGCTGCGATCCGCCCATGACTTCGCTCCCCGGTGGGCGGCGGAAAAACCCGCCGACCGCGCGGAGCTGCTGCGCCGAGTGGCCGATAAATTGCAGGCTAACAAGCCAGCCTTGATGACCCTCTGTATTCGCGAGGCGGGCAAGACGATACCGGATGCCGAAGCAGAGGTACGCGAAGCCATCGATTATTGCCGGTACTACGCGGCATTGGCCGAATCCCTGGCGGATCCTCTGCCGCTACCCGGCAGCGTTGGCGAATTGAACGAATTGAGCTGGCATGGGCGGGGGCCGTTTTTGTGTATCAGCCCGTGGAACTTTCCCTTGGCCATCTTCTGTGGACAGGCCATGGCCGCGCTGGTGAGCGGCAACCCCGTGTTACTGAAACCGGCCGAGCAGACCACCCTCATCGCCGCATTTGTCACTCGACTTTGCCACCAGGCTGGCGTTCCCGGCGCTGCCATGCAATTGCTGCCCGGTGATGGCCAGACCCTGGGCGAGGCCCTGCTGCCCTGTCCGGAGTTAAAGGGCGTTGCCTTTACCGGTTCCTGCGTCACGGCGCATGCCATCCAGCGAAAACTGGCGGATCGCGAGGATGAAATGATTCCACTGATCGCCGAGACCGGTGGTCAAAACGCCATGATTGTCGACTCGACTGCGCTGCCGGAGCAGGTGGTGCGCGATGTTCTTGTCTCGGCCTTCGGCAGTGCCGGACAGCGCTGTTCCTGTCTGCGTTTGCTGTATCTGCAAAAGGATATTGCCGATGAATTCGTGGCCTTGCTGAAAGCAGCGATGACCACTCTGGAAATCGGCGACCCCTGGCACCTCGCCACCGATGTCGGGCCCGTGATCAACCCCCGGGCGGCCCAGGCGCTAACCAGCCATATCGACGCCCTGCGTGCCCAGGGTTGCGCGGTTTTTAGCGTGACCTTGCCAGCGGGCCTGAGCGATCATCGCTTTGTACCACCAGCCCTGATTGAACTTGCCGACAGCAGGCAATTGGAGGACGAGGTATTTGGACCGGTTTTGCATGTGGTGCGGTATGCCGCTGATCAGCTCGATGAGGTGATCGATGCCATCAACGCCACGGGCTTTGGCCTGACTTTGGGGATACACAGCCGTATTGATGCGGTGTGCCGCTATATCTCAGCCAGAGTCCGCGCCGGCAATATCTACATCAACCGAGCGATGACCGGCGCCGTGGTAGGCAGTCAGCCCTTTGGTGGGCAGGGTCGCTCCGGTACCGGCTTCAAAGCGGGAGGGCCGCATTATTTATACCGTTTCATGAGCGAAAAATGTATCTCTATCGATACCACCGCTGCCGGCGGCAATGCCAGCTTACTGGGCAAACCATGAGCTACCGGTAACCCGAGCAGGGTGCGACTCTGGCACAGGTCAGGTCGATGTAAGCTATTAAAAGCACATCTATAGAAAAACAGGTCAATGGAAAAATCCGGGGACAAATAGCGGAATAAATTGTCAAAGGCCCCGAAGCGCCGAACAAGCGCTTCAAGGGAAGTGAATGATGTTCGATATTCTCAATAAATTTGGGGTGTCCGACGTTCACCTCAAAAGCGACCCGGCCAGTGGTCTTCAGGCCATTATTGCCATTCACGATACCCGCTTGGGACCCGCGGTCGGCGGTTGCCGGTTGATGAGTTATGCCAGCCAGGAAGATGCCCTCATCGATGCGGCGCGACTGGCCCGGGGCATGACCTACAAAGCCGCCCTGGCCGGACTGCCCGCGGGCGGTGGTAAGGCAGTAATTTTAAAGCCGTCCAAGCCGTTTGACCGAGCGGCCTTGTTTCGCGGTTTTGGCGACTTCATTGAAAGCCTGCGGGGTCGCTATGTGACCGCCCTGGACTCCGGCACCAACCTTGACGACATGGATATCGTTGCCAGTCGCACCCGTCATGTCAGTAGCTCCAACAAACTCGGCGACTGCAGCCTGCCCACGGCGCGTGGGATTTTCAGCGCGATGCAAGTGGTCCTTCAGCAGCGTCTCGGGCGCGGTGATCTTCACGGTGCCCGCGTGGCGATCCAGGGGCTCGGCCACGTCGGCATGAATCTGGCTCGGCTGCTGCATCAGGCCGGCGCGCAATTGATTGTCAGTGACATCGACACCACCCGCGCGGACCGGGCCCGTGAACGCTTTAAGGCCCGTGTCGTCCCAGCCGAACAAATCCATGCCCAGCCCTGCGACATTTTTTCACCCTGTGGCCTGGGCGGTGTCATCAACGAAACCACCATCGGCCGCCTGCGTTGTGCGGTGATCGCTGGCGCCGCGAATAATCAGTTGGCCAACGAAGGCCTGGCCGACGAGCTGCAAGATCGGGGTATTCTCTATATTCCGGATTTTGCCATCAACGCCGGGGGGCTGATTTACGCGCTGATGAAATACCGCAATGCCGATAATGCGGAAATCGAACGGCGGCTGAAGCAAATACCCGCGACTATCAGGGAGTTACTACACCACGCCAGCCGCAACCGCACCAGTCCCTGGCTCAGTGCATTGAAAATAGCGGAGGCACGACTCGCTGGCGCGGGCACGACCACTGCCTCCGGATCCGCGGGCGCTGCCACCGATACGTATTGGCCATGACCCACTAGCGCACCCAAACACGGGTACAGGAGGAAGCAAACATGCGAGGGCGTCACCGTTTCGCCATCCCCTTTTTTCGCTACCTCGATGAGGAGGGCAGGCCCGAGGACAGCCTGCCGCCCTGGACCCGCGATCATGGCCTGCTCAAGGCAATTTATGAAAACATGGTGCTGATCCGCACCTTCGATCAAAAAGCCATCGCGCTACAGCGGACGGGCCAGCTAGGTACCTATCCCTCGACGCTGGGGCAGGAGGCTATCGGCACCTGTATCGGTCTGGCAATGGCCGCGGAGGATGTCCTGGTGCCTTATTACCGCGATAGCGCGGCCCAGACTCTTCGCGGTGTGGGTCTGGAGGAGATACTGCTGTACTGGGGCGGTGACGAGCGCGGTGGTAATGCCAATACCGACAGCCGGGACCTGCCCGTGTGTGTGCCGGTTGCCACCCAGTTAAGCCAGGCCGCCGGGGTGGCCATGGCCATGAAAATCAAGGGCCAGTCAGGGGTGACGGTGGCGACCTGCGGTGATGGCGCCACCTCCAAGGGGGATTTCCTCGAAGCCCTGAATGTTGCCGGTGTCTGGCGCCTGCCTCTGGTGGTGGTCATCAACAATAATCAGTGGGCCATATCCGTGCCACTTCGCCAGCAGACGGCAACCCCAACGCTGGCGCAAAAAGCCCTTGCCGCCGGTATTGATGGTGTCCAGGTGGACGGTAACGACGCCATTGCGGTGTACGATGCCCTCAACAGCGGACTCGAAAAAGCCCGACACGATGCGCGGGCGACGCTGATTGAAGCGCTTACCTATCGCCTGTCCGATCACACCACGGCCGACGACGCTTCCCGCTACCGCGATCAGGACGAGGTCAGGAAAAACTGGAAACACGAGCCAATCCTGCGCTTTCGCAATTTTCTTCATGGCCTCGAACTCTGGGATACGCAACAGGAACAGGCGCTATTGCAAAGGTGCCAGAAGACCGTGGACGCTGCTGTCAAAAGGTATTTGGCGTGCGGGCCCGAAGCCCCGGAAGCCCTGATTGACTACCTCCACGAATTTGTTCCCGCCGCCCTGGAGGGCCAGCGCGAAGCGATTATTACCAAAGCCGCAGCTTTGGATAAAAACCCTGGAGGAGCTTAGTATGGCTAGACAGCTTTCCCTGGTCCGCTCCGAAGGCGACGTCGAGAGTGACCCACCGGGGCATCATGAAAACATCGTCGAAGGCTCGTTGGTCGAGGCCGTGAACCTGGCCCTCCGCCATGAAATGGCCCGTGATGATGGCGTTGTTATCCTTGGTGAGGATGTCGGTGCCAATGGCGGTGTTTTTCGCGCCACCGTTGATCTCCGCGAACGGTTTGGCCCCCAGCGCGTGCTTGATACGCCTCTGGCGGAAGGCCTGATCGCCGGGCTCGCTATCGGCATGGCGACGCAGGGCCTCAGGCCGGTCGCGGAAATCCAGTTTATGGGTTTTATTTTCCCCGCGCTGGAGCAGCTGATATGCCATGGCGCGCGCATGCGTAACCGCACCCGGGGGCGCTTGTCCTGCCCCCTGGTGGTCCGAGTGCCATTTGGTGGCGGCATCCACGCTCCCGAACACCATTCCGAAAGTACCGAAGCAATACTGGCCCATATCCCGGGCCTGCGGGTGGTTGTGCCGTCGTCCGCGGTCAAGGCCTACGGTTTGCTGCTGGCGGCAATCCGTGATCCCGACCCGGTCATTTTCCTGGAACCCAAGCGCATTTATCGTGCCGAAAAGCAGCGTATTCACGACCATGGTCAGGCACTGCCTCTGGACACCTGCTTTACCCTCAGTCAGGGCACTGATCTGACCCTGATCAGTTGGGGCGCAATGATCAGCGACTGTCGCCAGGTGGTAGTCGCCATGGCCGAACGCGGCATCGCCATTGAATTGATAGATGTAGCGACCCTCAAGCCGCTGGATATGGAGACCATACTCACTTCCGTGCGTAAAACCGGCCGCTGTGTGATCGTTCATGAAGCGCCCCGAAGTGGGGGTGTCGGTGCGGAAATAGCCGCCGAAATCAGCGAGCGGGCGCTATTAAATTTGCAAGCCCCAGTCAGTCGGGTCACGGGTTTCGACACCGTTATGCCCTACGCCCGCAACGAAGCGGTGTATATGCCCAATTCCCGCGATATCGAACGCCAAATAGAAAACACCCTGGCCTTCGGCTGAATCAAGTACGGCCTTTTTGGCGGGCCGCGGAGTTGTGGTTACAAGGAGTTGAACGTGCGTTATTTCAATTTACCCGATCTCGGCGAGGGTCTGCTGGAAGCGGAAATCATTGAGTGGCACCTGGCCTCCGGGGAGAAGGTGGCCGCCGACCAAATACTGGTAACTGTGGAAACCGCCAAGGCAATAGTCGAAATACCCTCTCCCAGGGATGGTGTCGTGGCGGCAAGGTTCGGACAACCGGGAGATATCGTTCACGTCGGCGAACCCCTGGTGGAATTTGTCACCGCGGCAGGCGAAAGCCAGACCGTGGTCGGGGAACTGCATGTGGCCACCCGCGGTGAGGCCAGCGAAGATCACTTCATCATCGGCTCGGCGCAGGCGCCCGGCAAGCGGGGGTCGGTGCGTGCGATGCCCAGTGTCAGAGCTTTGGCCAAACGTCTGAATGTGGATATCAGTCGGGTCACCGGCGGCGGCCCCGACGGGCTGATCAGCGCGGCCGATATTGAACGCGCGGCAAGGCTGGAAAGGGAAAAAGGCCCGTCGACGCCGTTGCGAGGGGTGCGCCGTTTTATGGCAAAGTCCATGGCGCTGTCTCGGGACAGGGTCGTGCCGGTTACCATTAATGACGACTGCAATCTGGCGAACTGGCCGGACCGGGCGGATCCCACCATGCGGTTATTGAAGGCGATCGTCAGCGCCTGTGAGGCCGAGCCCATGCTGAACAGTTGGCTGGATGACGATGCCATGACTTACAGGCAAATGAAAACCATTGACGTGAGTATGGCGGTGGATACTCCGGACGGCCTGTTTGCGCCGGTACTGCGGGACATCGGCAAGCGCTCGGTAAAAGATCTGCGCCAGGGACTGGAGCGGCTCAAACGGGATGTAATGGCCCGGACCATTCCCCCGGCCGAGATGCTCGGCGCCACTATCGGGTTGAGCAACTTCGGCATGATCGCGGGCCGTTATGCCAACCCGGTGATCGTGCCGCCTACCGTGGCGATCATTGCCGCGGGCAGTATCCGAGACGAAGTTTGGGCAATTGATAAAAGGCCGGTCGTCATACCGGTGATGCCGCTGTCATTAACCTTTGATCACCGCCTGATTACCGGGGGTGAGGCAGCCCGCTTTCTTGCGGCGATGAAGATGGACCTCGAATGCTGACTGGAGAGTTTTCTCGTTTATTGAGATCAAGCCGTGCCTGTCATCCGCCACGGCTCACCGCGCCACTGCCGCGCGGTTATTACTTCGCGTCAGTTGACCCGCTTATCTTATCGGGGCGTCCTGACCCAGGACTTCGGTACCTAACCCAGAACCTCGGTAATGGACTGACGCAATCTGTCGATAAACAAATCCACTTCCCGTTCGCTGATGGTCAGCGGCGGCGACATCACCATGTTATCGGCCACCGCCCGGCACAGGAGTCCGTTTTCAAAGCACTTATTGTGCACCGGGACACCGACACCCAGGGGGTATTTCTCGGCGTCGGGCGCAAAGGTAATCGCCCCCAGCAGGCCGTAGTTGCGGATATCGATCAGGTGCGGAATATCCCGCAGACTGTGCAGGGCGTCTTCCCAGTATTTACCGATGGGACCAGACGCGCGGGTCAGAAGGCCTTCACGCTCGTATATCTCGAACGCGGCCAGGCCCGCCGCCGCGGCAACGGGGTTGCCGGCATAGGTATTGCCGTGAAAGATCTCGGGTACGCCAGCCGGCGCGGCATCGAATATCGCCCGCTGGATTTCCTCTTTTATAAAGACCCCACCCATGGGCACCGTGCCGCCGTTTATCGCCTTGGCAGTGGTCATCAAATCCGGGGTCACGCCGAATTCAATAGCGGCAAAAGCCGATCCGGTACGGCCAAAGCCGGTCACCACCTCGTCAAATATCAGCAAAATATCGAAGCGATCACAAATCTGACGCAAACGCCGCAGATAATCCCGCGGTGGTGGCACCATACCACCAGCACCGACTATCGGTTCCACAATGACCGCACAGATATTTTCCGCGCCCCGAAACGCGATGATCCGCTCCAGCACATCCGCTTTTTCCGCGCCCTTTGCCGGCAAACCCCGGCTAAAAGCGCTGTTGGCGATATCGAGCATATCGGGCAGAAAATCCACCCCCTCGATGGTTGGAAAGCCCTTGCGGTTATTGGCAATACCCTGCAGCGAAGTACTGCCGACATTGACCCCATGATAACCGCGCTCCCTGGCGATAAAACGCGACTTGCTGGCCTTACCCCTGGCCCGGTGATAAGCGACCGCGATCTTCATCGCCGTATCGACGGATTCAGAACCGGAATTGGTGAAAAATACCCGGTTCAGGCCATCCGGGGCGTGCTCGACCAGTTTTTCGGCGAACTTGAAAGTCACTGGCGAGCCAAATTGAAAGGGTGGGCAAAAATCCATATGCAGCAACTGCTTATGAACCGCATCAGCTACCTCTTTACGGCTGTGGCCCAGGTTTGCACACCACAGGCCAGCAGTGATATCGAGCACCTCCCGCCCCTCCGGGGTATAGATAAAACACCCTTCGGCCCGCGCTATCAGGCGGGGATTCTGGCGAAAACCCCGAACATTGGTAAAAGGCTGCCACCAGTGCTCAAGCCCTATCTCGCTCATTATCAACTCCTGCTCGACTATCATCTACATCTAACCCGTGACAAAAGCTACGCCGTGACAAAGGTTATCCCGTGACTACCAGAGGCGTCCATTCTACCGAAACCCCGCGCGCCATTGTGTCTACCTTTGTAGTGCCTACCTTTGTAGTGCCTATAGATGTGTCTACCGTTGCGTCTAAAAGCGGGGGTCCCCGCGGTATTGCCATCCACCAGACATTGTCGTTTAATGTCACTTTGCTTGAAAATTTACTCACAAGCTATTGAAAGTAGGGAATCTCACAAATGAATATCTACAAAGAGTCCCGTTTGATAGCAAAGCGGGAGCAAGCCCGAAACTACATTGAAGTAACAGATTTTGGTGATCTTCTCCTCGCCTATCTGCAACAGCTCGATGTCGAATACGTCTTCGGCATTCCCGGCGGCGCGATCGAGCCTTTCTACAACGCCCTGGCTCGAAGTGACCGACAGGGTGGGCCCCGAACCATCGTCGCCCGTCATGAAGCGGGCGCCGCCTATATGGCCGATGGTTACTCACGTAACAGCGGCAAGCTCGGAGTCGTGTGTTCGACTACCGGGCCCGGGGCGACCAATTTGATTACCGGGGTCGCCGCCACGGCGGAATACAACATTCCCCTCCTGGTGATCACCGCGCAAACGCCACTTTCGAGCTTTGGCGCAAGCGCCGTACAGGAGTCGTCCTGCACCGCGATCAATACCGTCGCGCTCTACCAGCAGATGTGTCGTTACAGCACCCTGATCTCCCATCCGGACCAGTTCGAACGTAAACTGGTGACTGCGATTATGACCGCCTTCTCGGAACGCGGCCCGGCCCACATCAGTGTGCCCATGGATATCTGGCATCTGCGGCCGACATCGAAACAACCCGCCTTCAATCTTCCCGATCTGCTCGACAGGCCCTCATTGTTTGACACCGCGGCGGTGGATCAACTGACCCGGGAAATACAGCAAGCGCGCAACCCGGTCTTTTTGATCGGTGATGAAGCCGCCGAAGCCATAGGCCTGATCCTGTCGGTCGCGTTAAAAGTCAATGCCCGGGTAATTGCCACGCCCCAGGGCAAGGGGCTCGTCAGCCCCTATCACCCGCTGTTTCGGGGGGTGATCGGCGTCGCCGGACACCAGAGCGCCCGCGAACTGATCCAGGACGCGGCTGTCGACCGAATCTTTGTTATCGGCGCGCACCTTGGTCAGTGGGCTACCAGCGGCTGGGATTTACAGGCCTTCAATAACAGAATTATTCATATTGAGGAAAATGAGGTAAACCTTGCCAAAACGCCCATGGCGGGCCTTCATGTGCGCGGCCGCATAGCCACCGTCTTCGAGACCGTGCTCGGGGAAATCAGTGACGAAGCACTGGACTACGCAGCCTTTGGCAAGCGGCAAAATACCGAACCCACCGAGCGCGAACGAGCCTTTAAACTGGATGACGAAGCGGGTTTTATTTCCGACGCAAAACCCCTCAAGCCCCAGCGCCTGATGCGTGAGTTACCCAACATTTTCCCCGCCCAAACTCACTATCTGGCCGATGTCGGCAACAGCTTTGCCTGGGCCATTCATTACCTGCACCCCTATGACCGCCGGATCGCCGGCCGACGGGACGCCAAGGGCGGACTGTTTCGGGCGACCCTGGATTTCGCGCCCATGGGCTGGGCCATCGGCAGCGCCGTAGGCACGGCACTGGCCCACCCCGGCGAGCCGGTAGTGTGCATCACCGGCGACGGCGCCATGCTGATGAGCGGCCAGGAAATCACCGTTGCGATTCAGGAACAATTACCTGTCATCTACGTTGTCCTGAACGACAACGCCTTCGGGATGGTTAAACACGGTCAGCGCATGACCGGTGCCGAACCCATCGCGTTTGATCTGCCAAAAGTGGATTTCGCGCAATTTGCCAGGGCCATGGGCGCGCAGGCCTTCACGATTGACTGCGCCGAAGACCTGCTCCTGCTTGACGGCGCCGCCATATGCCGCCGCCCCGGCCCGACCCTGCTGGATGTGCGCATTGACCCCGAGGCGATTCCACCCATCGGCGGCCGCACCGACTTTCTGCGCGCCAACAGCTAAGCCGGTCGGCAAACCGCCATGGCACCGAAAACCGAGCCCCGTAAATGACCGACGCAAGCGCAAAACCGCCCCGCGAACAGATCACCACGAAAATCTGGCGGGAAGAGCCCGAGCCCGACAACCCCTTCGCCGCATCCGCCTGCTACTGCGCGGGCTACGACGTGTACGGCGACCTTCTGGGTAAAATAAGTCTGATTGAATACATCTGGCTGATTTTCAAACTGGACCCGCCGACTGCAGCTCAAAGCCGGGTTTTTGAATCGCTGGCCGTGGCGCTCGCCAACCCCGGCCCCCGGGATCACAGTGTCCGCGCCGCGATGAATGCCGGGGTGGGCGGCTCAACCCGCGCGTCCGCGTTGATGGCCGCCATCGCCGTGGGCGCGGGTAATCTCGGCGGCGCGAGAGAGGTCTACACAGCGGTAGGGTACTGGCGGCAATGCGGTACAGACCTGGATGCCTGGCGGGAAATTATCAGTAATCCGCCAAAAGAAGAACGGGAGGATGTCTGGCCGGAATTTGAACACACTCCGGGCTTTGATCCCCATGGCGCCAGCTGTCCTACTCCGGTAAGGCAACTGCTCGATCATCTTTGCACTATTGACAACACGCCTAGTCTGCGCTGGCTGCGAGAGCACCGGCCAGAGCTGGAAAAGCATGCGAAGACACCCCTGACCTATTCGGGAGTAGCGGCGGCGGCTTTCCATGAGCTTGATTTCTCCCCCGAGCAAGCCGAAATCATTTATCTGTTTCTGCGCTTGCCCGGCGCTGCCGCCCATGCCCTGGAGCAGGAAAAACTGGGATTTCGTCGCTATCCGTTTTTTGCCAATGGCCTCAAACTAACCAATGATCCAGGACCCGCTCCATATTATGGCTAAGCAAAATCCGCTATCCGGCCCTGAGCTGCTAAAACAACATGAGGACAACTGGCAAACCGAAATGGGTGCTATTTTTTTTGGCGAAAGGAGCGTTCTAAGGGGGAAAGATATATTTAGCGAATTTGGTAACCATCGCTGGATGGAATTTATGGTTTGCGCAGTCACGGGAAAAGAATCCAAAACTACCGCCCGACTGATCGAAGCAATGTGGGTTATCTGTTCGAGCTATCCGGATCCTCGCTTATGGAACAATAGGGTTGCCGCTTTAGGAGGGACTACCAGAACTACGGGGGCTCTCGCCGTAAACGCTGCGTCAGCAGTTTCAGAGGCGACAATATACGGGTTGCGAACTTCAAAAGGCGCTATTGCTTTATTGCATAGATTTCGAGAAAAAATTGAAAATGGCGCGTCCCTAGCAGAACTTGTATTCGGCGAACTTAAACAATACAGAAGTATTTGGGGCTATGGTCGTCCATTAGCTAGTGGGGATGAACGAATAAAACCTCTAATGGCATTTGCCAGGTCACTAGGGTGTGACGATGGCCCCTATGTAAAGCTGGCTTTTGAGATCGAAAAATGCCTAAAAGATAGAAAATATAAATATCAAATAAATATTTCGGCCGTTGTTGCCGCACTAATGGCGGACGAAGGGCTTTCCGACGAAGAATTCTATTATCTGTCTATGCTTTCATTTATAGGAGGCATACTGCCTTGTTATATTGATGCTTACAATCATAAACAAGGGACATTATTTCCTTTGCCTACTGACCGACTTAACTACATCGGCTCTGTGGGTCATCGAAAATGGTCTATCGGGATATAAATATGAATCTCACTATTAAATCGCTAGGTTATATTTCAAGCCTATTAATTTTTCTACCTCTGTTATCCCACGGTGCTAATGAGGATGAGTTAATTAGCTTATACGGCGACGAAGAATTCATAAGTATCGCTAGCGGTATATCACAACCCATTTCGAAAGCGCCAGCAGTGGCATCGGTAATTACGTCGA
The DNA here is from genome assembly GCA_040235495.1 of Porticoccaceae bacterium. Classification (GTDB taxonomy): domain Bacteria; phylum Pseudomonadota; class Gammaproteobacteria; order Pseudomonadales; family Porticoccaceae; genus HB2-32-21. The sequence goes on along the minus strand of JBECKV010000006.1, from coordinate 1,035 downwards.
CCGATATTAAGCATATGGGTGCGCTCGACATTGATCATGTTCTCGAATCTATACCTGGCCTGCATGTAGCATATAACGCTGTCGGGTACAGTCCAATATACACATTTAGGGGTATTTATGCTGGGTCCAATCCGCAAGTTTTAATGTTGATTAACGGGATTCCACTTACCAATTTGTTTATTGGCGACCGAAATCAAGCGTGGGGCGGTATGCCGGTTGAGGCGATATCGCGCATTGAAGTTATACGTGGCCCAGGGTCAGCCGTCTATGGCGCAGACGCATTTGCCGGTGTCATTAATATTATTACAAAAACCCCTAAGGAAACAGACGGATTTAAAATAGGTGCCAGGCATGGATCTCAGGATACACAGGATATCTGGTTATCATATGGAAATACCCTAGATAAGCTTAGTATAGGAGCCTACATTGAGTTTCGTGATACTGATGGGCATAGTGAACAAATTAAGGCCGATGCTCAATCTTTTCTAGATGCACTCTCTGGAACCGATGCCTCGTTGTCTCCCGGTAGTGTTAATCTTAATAGGGAAAATATCGATGCAAGACTTGAGGTTAATTATAGCAACCTTAGTCTTAGAACCGGCGCCCAGATAAGACGCAACGGGGGCTTGGGTGTAGGGTTGACTGGAGCTCTAGATCGTCAAGGCCAGGTATCAAGCAATCGTTATAATGCCGATCTTACCTATGAAAATATCAACCTGACTGAAAATCTCGGCATCAAGGCAACGATAAGTTACCTTCAAACAAGCCAGGAAGTTGACAGCGATCTTATCCTGTACCCACCCGGTTCTCGGGGGCCCTTCTTTGTTCCGGGCCTATTCCCTCCCACCCCGGCCTTTCCGCCCTTTCCAAACGGCGTCATAGGCAATCCGGAAGTTTATGAGCGCCACTATCGAAGTAATGTCACCGGCACTTACCGCGGCCTTGATAATCATGAAATCCTTGTGGGCACGGGGTATTACTATGGTGATGTCTATAAAACCGAGGAAGAAAAAAACTTCGGCATAAATCCATCGA
>JBECKV010000215.1:0-5913 GCA_040235495.1 Porticoccaceae bacterium | reverse complement strand
GTGGCGCTCACCGTCGTGCTCAGGGATTGCCATTGCTGCTGGAGACCGAGGTAACGGGTGCGGTAGTCGGGCGCATCCGCACCGAGACTGAGTTGGCGGGCACTAGCAATCAGCAAGGTGATTTGTTTTTGCTGTTGTTCCCGACGTTTTTCAATTGCCTCCCGTTGCTCGAGTTGTGTTTTGCAGTAGCGGTAGAGAGCTTTGTCCTTGCCGCGGCTCGCTTCGGCCAACTGCTTGAGTAGTGAGCTTTCATTAATGCCTTGCGCGGACAACAATCTTACTTTGGCGGATTCGTGGTTTAACGCGATGTTCAGGCGCTGGGTCTGATCAGGGATTTGGCCGATCGCACCGGCGATAATCTCCGGATCGTCACTGAGGGTGGCGATACGCGTCAGGACTTCGACTTGACTGATAGTGGTTATCGTTTCCGGGCTCGGCATGAGCTGCTTCAAGCGTTGCTCCGCAGCCTGGCGAAACAGGCTATCGGGCAAAATGCCAGGGTTGTCAATCAGCTTGTCAAGGGTATTGGGATCGTCAATTCGCGCCAGTGCCAGGGCTCTTATCGCCGGCTCGGGGTCGCTACACAGAATCTTGACCAGCAGATCGGGATCACTAAGCCGGCCGATGGCTTTTTCCCTGATCCCGGGATTTTTATGTTGCCATTTGGGCTGGAACAAAGAACGAAGCGACGACACAGTTTTAGTCCCAATTTATTTAATTTGCCGTACTGGTTATTACCTGGCGAGGCCGTGATCGAGTGGAGGGTAGCGACGGCGATACCGGGCTATTGTCAGCTGGCCGCGCAGGATTTCAACGCTGATTCAATCACAGTTTTCTTCGATGCTTTTCGCGGTAGCTTCCTCCCTGGCCTTTTTCTCGTCGGGGGACAGGTAGCGCAGTTCGCCGGTATCCGGGTCATTCACTCGGACGCGAGCACGAGTGCGAAGTATTTCCGCATTTTCGCGTGCAAGTTCGCAGTTCTTGTTGCGCTGCTCCTGTTGCGCGCGTTCATCCTCTTGCCTGGCAGCTTCGGTTTCCCCTGAATCTGCGGGCTCAGTACTGGTGGGAGGTTGAGCCGCTGAAGTGGGTGGCTTGCTGTCCCTCGGCGCCGATTTATCCGTGGCGGCGGAACGCGATTCCCCGGTTCTGACATCGATCGCTTGACTCTCCTTGCCGTGAGGCGCGATGGCGCCATAGTGAGTTACGCCGCTGTCATCGGTCCACTTGTAATATTTCGCCGCAAAGGCGCCGCAATTTATCCCCAGGCCCAGGACGCTCAGCAGCAAGGTAGTTATCAGCGACTTCATGATCGACGTTCCCATTCGAATCCTTGTGCCCGAATACTAGCGGTTTTTCGGTCCAAAATATGTGGTTGAGCCGACAATTAACGATTCTATGTCAGACTGGCGATAAGATGATAGCGGTCGTTGACTAAAGCCAGCGGAGGGTTTAGTCTGCGCGTCCGAATCCGTGTGTGGTATAGAACCGTGCGCGGTAACGCTCGAAAGCCGGCAGCCACCGGTTGTTCGGGCATAAACCAGATGGGCGAAAACAGCGCTCCATGGTCATCTGCAAATAAGGGCGACGTTTACCGACGCTGCCACAGGTGGTCCGTATCATGTGACTACCGATGATCTCGCAGGCGAGCCTGTTGCAATGTCTCAGCGTTGTTCGCGCCCGTCACTAGACGGGAGTCGGCCTTTAAGGACTGACTCATAGCCGAGGTTGTGACTTTTGGAAAAACTCTCTGGCGGTGAAATTCTGGTGCGTGCACTCAATGATGCGGGTGTCCGGCATCTGTGGGGATACCCCGGCGGGGCGGCGTTGCACATTTATGACGCCATATTCAAGCAGGATGGAGTCAAACACATTCTGATGCGCCATGAACAGGCCGCGGTCCACGCCGCCGATGCGTATGCGCGTGCCACTGGCGAGGTTGGCGCGGCACTGGTGACGTCCGGCCCAGGCGCTACCAACGCCATCACGGGTATCGCCACCGCCTATATGGATTCGATTCCCCTGGTGGTGATCTCCGGCCAGGTCCCCCAGGAAAAAATCGGCGAGGACGCTTTCCAGGAAACCGATATGATCGGTATTTCCAGGCCCATTGTTAAACACAGTTTTCTGGTAAAACGGCAGGCGGATATTGCCGAGACTATTGCCAAGGCCTTTTATATCGCTGCCAGTGGCCGTCCCGGCCCGGTGGTGGTGGACGTGCCCAAGGACGTCACCGACCCCAACGTCAAAGTGGCTTACAAATTTCCCGAAAAGATCAAAATCCGGTCCTATCAGCCGGCATTACGTGGCCACTCGGGGCAGATAAAACGGGCGGTAAAACTGCTGTTGTCGGCGAAGCGGCCGGTCATTTATAGCGGCGGTGGCGTGGTTATGGGCAATGCCTCCGACTCCCTGACCTGTCTGGCCAGGCTGCTGAATTATCCGGTCACCAATACGCTGATGGGGCTGGGCGGATTTCCCGGCACGGATCCGCGGTTTCTCGGGATGCTGGGCATGCACGGTACCTTTGAAGCCAACACCGCAATGCATCATGCCGACGTCATTCTTGCCGTGGGCGCCCGTTTTGATGACCGGGTCACCAATACCCCGGCCAAGTTTTGCCCGTCGGCGAAGATTATTCATATCGATGTCGATCCCTCGTCCATCAGCAAAACCGTACCCGTGGATATACCCATCGTCGGCCCCAGCGATGCAGTGCTGGCTGATATGGTGGCCCTGATCGAAGCCGGCAAGGATAAGCCCGATAGCGAAGCGATCGACGACTGGTGGCGGCAGATCGAAGGGTGGCGTGAGCGTCATGGTCTCTATACCAAGCCGCGATATGAGCCCAGCGATGGCAGGTTGATCAAACCCCAGGATGCGATCAAGGCGCTTTACAAGGTTACCGGTGGCCAGGCTTTCATCACCTCGGATGTGGGCCAGCATCAGATGTTCGCCGCCCAATACTACCTGTTCGACAAACCCCGCCAGTGGTTTAACTCCGGCGGTCTCGGCACCATGGGTTATGGCTTGCCGGCGGCGATGGGTGTACAGATGGCTTTCCCCGACGCCGCCGTCGCCTGTGTCACCGGCGAGGGCAGTATTCAGATGTGCATCCAGGAACTGTCCGCCTGCACGCAGCACCAACTGCCAGTGAAGATTATTATTCTCAATAATCAGGCCCTGGGCATGGTCAAACAGTGGCAGGATATGCAATACGGTAGCCGCTATTCACATGTCCTCTATGAGGACTCCCTGCCCGATTTCGTCAAACTGGCTGAAGCCTACGGCCATGTCGGTATGCGGATCGAGCACCTGGATGAACTGGAATCCGGCCTGGAAGAGTGTTTCAGCCATAAGGACCGGGTGGTGATTCTGGATATCAGCGTCGACCAGGCCGAGCACGTCTATCCCATGCTGATTGCGCCGGGATCGATGCGGGACATGTGGTTGAACAAGACAGAGCGCACCTGATGAGAAGAATCATTTCAGTGTTGCTGGAAAACCAGGCTGGCTCCCTGTCGCGAGTGGTAGGGTTGTTTTCCCAGCGCGGTTACAATATTGACTCCCTGACCGTGGCGCCCACGGAAGACCCGAGCCTGTCGCGTTTGACGCTGACCACGGTCGGTGATGATGTTGTCATCCAGCAGGTCACCAAGCAGCTGAACAAATTGATCGATGTGGTGAAAGTGCAGGACCTCACCGAAGGCACGCATATTGAACGTGAGTTAATGCTGTTGAAGGTGCGCGCGGAAGGACCCGACCGGGAAGAGATCAAGCGTTGCGTGGATATTTTTCGCGGTCAGATTGTCGACGTCGGCGCCACCACCTACGTGGTGCAGATTACCGGCAACAGCGGCAAACTCGATTCCTTTATCGAAGCTCTCGGGGGTGCGGTTATTCTCGAAACCGTGCGCACGGGAGTATCGGGTATTGGTCGCGGAGAGAAAGCACTGCGACTTTGACCAGGCGCCCTCTTGCTGGCAATACATCGAACGTTAAACTAAACAGACAGTTTCTAGCGGGCCCGGGCCCGGAACTTAAACCAACCAGGTGGAAAAACATGCAGGTTTATTACGACAAAGATTGTGATGTCTCGATCATCAAGAACAAGACCGTGGCCATTGTCGGTTACGGCTCGCAGGGCCACGCCCACGCCCTGAATCTGCGGGATTCCGGCGTCGAAAACGTGATTGTTGCCCTCCGCAAGGGCTCTTCCTCGGTAGCCAAGGCCGAGGGCGAGGGCTTGAAGGTGATGGACATTGCCGACGCGGTTAGTCAGGCGGACGTAGTCATGATCCTGGCGCCGGACGAACACCAAAAAGGCATTTACTACAGTGAGGTCGAGCCCAACCTCAAGCAGGGCGCGGCGCTGGCCTTCGCCCATGGCCTGAATATCCACTTTAGGATGATTGAGCCCCGTGCCGATCTCGACGTCATCATGATTGCACCCAAAGGGCCGGGACACACTGTACGCAGTACCTACGTTGAAGGTGGTGGCGTGCCGTCGCTGATTGCCGTGTACCAGGATGTTAGCGGTCAGGCCAAGGACATCGCCCTGTCATATGCGTCCGCCAATGGCGGTGGTCGTTCTGGAATTATCGAAACCAATTTCCGCGAAGAGACGGAGACCGACCTGTTTGGCGAGCAGGCAGTCCTGTGCGGCGGCGCCACGGCTCTGGTGCAGGCCGGTTTTGAAACCCTGGTGGAAGCGGGTTACGCGCCCGAAATGGCCTATTTTGAATGTCTCCATGAATTAAAGCTGATCGTCGATCTGATGTATCAGGGCGGTATTGCTGATATGCGTTACTCCATCTCCAACACCGCCGAGTACGGCGACTATACCAGTGGGCCACGGATAATTACCGAAGAGACCAAGGCGGAAATGAAGCGCATTCTCGAGGATATTCAAACCGGCAAGTTCGCACGCGAATTTATACTCGACAACCAGGCCGGCAACCCGGTGCTGAAAGCCCGGCGCCGCCGCTCAGCCGAACATCCCATTGAAGAAGTGGGTGCCCGTCTACGCGCCATGATGCCCTGGATCGGCGCGAATAAAATTATCGATAAATCCCGTAATTGAAATTAGATTTTCGACGCCACATAGGTATTTTTGCAGCGTTATACTGGCCCAATGAGGTTGTTGGTGCGTGGCAATGGGCGGTGGTATGGAGACGGATGAAGACAAGCAACACCTGTTCGCTATAGTCACCAGTGAGGAGCCCGAAGTCCCGGAACTGGAGCACGTCGACGGCCCGGTAAAAAAGCGGCGCGGGATCTATCTCTTGCCCAACCTCCTGACTACCGGCGCCATGTTTGGTGGGTTCTACGCCATCCTGGCGGCTATGAACGGCAAGTTCGAAGCCGCGGCGGTGGCCATTTTCGTTGCCATGCTGTTCGATGGGCTTGACGGCCGGGTGGCGCGTATGACCCATACCGAAAGTGATTTTGGTGTCCAGTACGACAGTCTTTCCGACATGGTGTCTTTCGGCGTCGCGCCCGCGGTCGTTTCCTTCAGTTGGATGCTCGATACGCTTGGTAAACTCGGCTGGGCCGGCGCTTTTATCTACGCATCCTGCGCGGCTCTGCGTCTGGCCAGGTTCAATGTCCAGGTGGGCACGGCCGACAAGCGTTTCTTCAGCGGTCTGGCAAGTCCCGCGGCAGCGGGGCTGGTCGCGGCGATGGTATGGACCGGCTATGACGCCGAACCCTCCAGCTCGCTGGCGCTGCTGGCACTACTGGTGACAGCTTGTGCCGGTTTGTTGATGGTCGCTCCGCTGCGATATTCTAGTATGAAGGGTGTTGACTTCAGAGGCCGGGTACCCTTCGTGGCCATTTTCGCCATTGTCATGGTGGTGTCGATTATTCTCATCGATCCGCCCCGCATGTTGTTGGTCATGGCGGTAATTTATGCCC
>JBECKV010000214.1:0-5413 GCA_040235495.1 Porticoccaceae bacterium | reverse complement strand
TCCTTGCCCCGAGCCTTCAAGCCAGCATCCACGGCCTCGATTTGTTGAATGGGAATAAAGGCATCCAGGTCACCGAAAAACATGAGCAACGGACACTTGATCTTACTCGCCTGATCCAGGTGATTGGCGATGCCGCCACCATAAAATGGCGCGGACGCAGCCACTTTGTCCGACAATTCGCAGGCCGTGAGGAAACTCAAGCGCCCACCCATACAGAAACCGGTGACTCCCAGCGCACCGGGTTTAACCTTGCCGCTTTGCTCCATAAACTCGATCGCGGCCCTGGTGTCCTGAATGAAGGTCTTGTCATCGACCTCCTGCATCAGCTTGATGGCTTTGGGCAACTCGTCATATCCCACCTTATTGTCAGGCAATGAGCGATAATAGATATCCGGCGCCAGTGCAGCGTAACCCTCCCCGGCCAGACGCTCGGCCACCTCCTCGATGTGGGGCACCAGGCCAAAGGCCTCCATAAACACAATCACCCCCGGAAACGGACCATCTCCCTCCGGCAGAACCCAGTGTGCCGGCATCACGCCATCCGGTGTTTTAATTTCGACGGATTGTTTATGTACCATTGCTTTTCTCCACTTTAGTTCGCTTTTTAAAACGCTATGGTTTGCTCGGTTTTTCAAAAGCATAATAAAAATGAGCGGCGGATACCGCTTTTTTTTATTTAAGTACCCGCAGTGATAGCTGAGCTGCCTTACCAGCCGGTAATTTCCTTCAGGCCATCGCCAATTTCCGCCAGACTTCGTACCGTTCTGACGCCGGCGTCTTCCAGGGCGGCAAACTTTTCCCCGGCAGTACCCTTGCCGCCGGAAATAATCGCGCCAGCATGGCCCATGCGCTTGCCCGGAGGCGCGGTAACACCTGCGATATAGGACACCACCGGCTTAGTGACATTAGCCTTGATAAAAGCCGCCGCTTCCTCCTCGGCGGTACCACCGATCTCGCCGATCATGACGATGGCCTCGGTCTGGGTGTCCCGTTCAAACATGGCGAGAATATCAATAAAGCTGGAACCCGAAATCGGGTCACCACCGATGCCGACACAGGTGGACTGACCGAAGCCGTAATCCGTGGTTTGTTTCACGGCTTCATAGGTCAGTGTACCGGAGCGGGATACCACGCCGACCTTGCCCGGCAGATGGATATGACCCGGCATGATGCCTATCTTGCACTCGCCCGGAGTAATCACTCCGGGGCAATTGGGGCCGATCAGGCGTACACCCAGTTCATCACACTTAACCTTGCAAACCAGCATGTCCAGGGTGGGAATCCCTTCGGTGATGCATACAATCAATTCGATACCACTGTTGGCGGCTTCGAGGATGGAATCCTTGCAGAAAGGCGCGGGCACATAGATCACCGAGGCCGTGGCACCGGTGTCGGCAACAGCGTCGGCAACGGTATTAAAAACCGGCAGATTCAGGTGCTTCTGCCCGCCCTTGCCAGGCGTGACTCCCCCGACCAGTTTGGTGCCATAGGCCAGCGCCTGTTCCGAATGCATCGTGCCCTGCGAGCCGGTAAAGCCCTGGCAAATAACTTTGGTGTTTTTATCGATCAAAATACTCATGAATTAGCCTCCGCCGCTTTGACGGCTTGTTCAGCGGCGTCGCTGAGACTGGTCGCGGCGATGATGTTAAGACCGCTGTCAGCCAGCAATTTGGAGCCGACATCGGCGTTGTTGCCTTCCAAGCGCACCACCACGGGCACGGATACGCCCACTTCTTCTACCGCGCCGATGATGCCCTCGGCGATCAGATCGCAGCGCACGATGCCGCCAAAAATATTCACCAGCACGGATTTGACGTTGTGGTCGGAGAGAATGATTTTGAATGCCTCGGTGACCCGTTCCTTGGTGGCGCCACCACCGACATCCAGAAAATTGGCTGGAAACCCGCCGTGAATTTTGACGATATCCATGGTCCCCATGGCCAGACCGGCGCCGTTGACCATGCAACCGATGGTGCCATCGAGCGCCACATAGTTGAGATCCCATTCGGCGGCGTGCGCCTCGCGCGGATCCTCCTGGCTGGGGTCGTGCATTTCTTTCAGCCCGGACTGACGATACATGGCGTTACTGTCGATATTGATTTTGGCGTCCAGGCAATGAAGATTGCCTTCCTCGGTGATAACCAGGGGATTGATTTCCAATAGCGCCAGATCCTTTTCCACAAAAAGTTTCGCCAGGCCCATGAAAATGTTGGTGAACTGGCTGATCTGCCCGCCGGACAGGCCCAGGGCGAACGCCAGCTCCCGACCCTGGTAGGGCTGGGCACCGGTAAGGGGATCAATGGTCGCGCGCAGGATTTTCTCCGGTGTCTCCTCGGCGACTTTTTCAATTTCGACACCGCCTTCCGTGGAGGCCATGAAGACGATGCGGCGGCTGGCGCGGTCAACCACCGCACCGAGATACAGCTCCCGAGCGATGTCGGTGCAGGATTCCACCAGAATGCGACTGACCGGTTGGCCGTCGGCACCGGTCTGGTATGTCACCAGGCGATTACCCAGCCATTTTTGCGCAAACACACGTATCTCGTCCTTGTTATCCACCAGGGTCACACCCCCGGCCTTGCCACGGCCACCGGCATGTACCTGAGCCTTGACCACCCAGCGCTCGCCACCGATGGCGTCGGCGGCGGCAACCGCCTCATCCACGGTCGCCGCGGCGATGCCCCTAGAAACAGGCAGCCCGTATTGGGCAAATAATTGCTTGCCCTGATACTCATGTAAATTCATAGGAAATATCCCAATCGGTTGAATTGAAGGGTCGAGAGACTAGAGGTATGGAGCTTTAATTTTTTTCTTTGCGCTTACGGCGATTGGCCACGTGTATCGCATGCCCGTTGACCGCCAGGGCCGCTTCATGAACGGCTTCCGACATGGTCGGATGGGCAAAAACCATCATGCCGAGGTCCTCGGCACTGCTGCCAAACTCCATGGCGATGGCCACCTGTTGCACCAGTTCCGCCGCTGCCGGCCCAATGACATGGGCGCCGAGCACCCTGTCGGTTTCGGCATGAGCCAGAATTTTAACCAGCCCATCGCTGTCGTCCGCGGCCAGAGCCCGACCGCTGGCGGCAAAGGGGAACATGCCGACGTTGTAGGGTTCGCCGGACTGTTTGAGTTCCTCCTCGGTCATGCCCACGGAGGCGATTTCGGGATGGGTATAGATCACATTGGGAATGATGTCGTAATTCATTTCGGTCTTTTGCCCGGCAATGCGCTCGGCCACCATCACCCCCTCTTCCGAGCCCTTGTGGGCGAGCATGGGGCCACGCACCAAATCACCAATGGCCCACACCCCGGGAGCATTGGTGGCACAGTGGTCATCGACAAAGATACAACCTCGTTCATCGAGATTGACACCGCTGTCCTCGGCCAGCAGATGTTCGGTGTAGGGGCGCCGGCCGACGCAGACGATTAATTGGTCGAAAACTTCCTGCTGCTCCTCGCCTTCGGGGTTCTGGTAGGTAACGGTCACCTTACCCCGGGTGACCTTAGTGCCTGTCACCCGACAACCCAGACGAATATCCAGACCCTGGGCGGTAAATATTTTCCTGGCATCCTTGGCGATCTGCTTGTCCATCATCGCCAGAAAGACGTCCAGGGCTTCGAGCAACACCACTTCCGAACCGAGACGATTCCAAACGCTGCCCAGTTCCAGACCGATCACCCCGGCGCCGATGATGCCTAGCCGCTTCGGCGCTTTGGTCAGTTCGAGCGCGCCCTTGGAATCGATAACCACTTCACCGTCGACGGGCGCCACGGGAATATCGATGGGTATTGAACCCGTGGCCAGCACCACATTTTCCGCCTCGATCAACGCGGTTTTGCCATCGGCATCGGTATATTCAACTCTCTTCCCGGCCAGCAGCTTGCCCGTGCCATAAAGGGCGGTGACGCCATTGGCTTTGAACAAGGCCGCAATACCGCTGGTCAACTGCTTGATAATGTCACTCTTGCGCGCAATCATCTGCTCGACATCGATACTCACCGAGCGGGTGTTGATGCCATGCTTGGCCAGATCGTTTTTCACTTCGTGGTACTTCATCGAGCTATCCAGCAGGGCCTTGGAGGGAATACAGCCCTCATTGAGGCAGGTACCCCCATTGACACCCTTGCCTGTCGGCCCCTTGTACTTCTCGATACAAGCCGCTTTCAGACCTAGCTGAGCCGCTCTGATGGCGCAAACATAGCCTGCTGGACCGGAACCGATCACCACCACATCATATTTTTCCGACATTGTTCTCAACCTTTAAACGTCAGCCAGTACGCACCTAGATTTCAAGTAGTATCTTGGCTGGATTTTCAATCATGTCCTTGATGGCAACCAGAAACAGTACCGCTTCCCTGCCGTCAATCAGACGATGGTCATAGGACAGCGCCAGATTCATCATCGGTCGAATCACGATCTGTCCATCCTCTGCCACGGGCCGCTCCTTGATGGCGTGCATCCCCAAAATCGCTGCTTGCGGTGGATTGAGTATCGGTGTCGACATCAATGAACCAAAGACTCCACCGTTGGTTATGGTGAAGGTACCGCCGGTAATTTCCTCCATCGTCAATTTGCCACTACGCGCACGCGTGCCGTAGTCAACGATGGCGCTTTCGATTTCAGCGATGCTCATCTGATCAGCATCGCGCAGAATCGGCACTACCAGACCACGATCGGTCGATACGGCAACGCCGACATCCTGATAACCATGATAGATCACATCGTTGCCGTCAATGGATGCGTTGACGAGGGGAAAGCGCTTGAGTGCCTCGACCACCGCGCGGACGAAAAACCCCATGAACCCGAGACGGGTGCCACTGTGTACTTTCTCGAACTGATCCCGAAACTGACTGCGCAACTCCATGATGCGGTGCATGTCCACTTCGTTAAACGTGGTCAGCATGGCCGTGGATTGAGTGACTTCCAGCAGACGCTCGGCGATGCGCGCCCGCATACGAGTCATGGGCACGCGTTTTTCCACGCGCTCGCCCAGGCGCGGCGCGGGCGGCACCGGCACACTGGCCGCGGTGGGGCTACCGGGAGCAACCGGCACTGCCTTGGCTTCAGTCGCGTTGCCGGATGATGGTGCGACAGTCTCGAAGTTCACCACATCCTCCTTGGTGATACGCCCGTCCCTGCCGGTGCCCGCAACCTGATGCAAATCGATATTTTTTTCCGCCGCCCATTTCCTGGCCGCGGGACTGGCTATGGCAACGCGGCCAGTGTCCGTGTCACTGGCCGGCGACGGCTCGGGCGTGGCGACCGGCGCTGTCGCGCTGGCGCCGGCACTAGCGCTGTCAAAACGCGCCAGAATTTCACCGCCCTTGAGGATCGCTCCCTCGGCCTGGAGGATTTCCGTCAAAGCGCCGTCCTGGGGTGCCACCACTTCCAACATCACTTTGTCGGTTT
>JBECKV010000210.1:0-4806 GCA_040235495.1 Porticoccaceae bacterium | reverse complement strand
TGGGTGATAGCTACGGCGCCAAGGTTGTGGCGTTGGCCACGGAACAAGGCCAGGAGATCGAGGCCTTCACCTATTATGCCTTGCGTACGGGTGCCCGGGTGCCCCCCTATTGCTGGTATCGGCAGCATGTTCTGTTGGGCGCGCGGGAACACAGACTGCCCCTCGACTACATCGATCGACTGGAAGCGACGGTTTATATGGCTGACCAGGACCTCCAGCGGCGCTCAGCCGAGCTGTCGATTTATCGTTAGGGTGGGGTCAGGTTTTTGATGCCCGAGTCGCGAGACAAGGGTTAAAATCGGGTAATTTTAGACTCGGCAATGGCTCTGAGGTCGTCGGGAATCGCTACCGCCTTGCGCTTTTCGAAATCAAACAGAGTGCCGGTGGTTTCCACCGTGGCGATGTTTTCACCACTGGCCGCATTGAAGAACCAGTGAAAGAACTGCTGGGTTTTCTCCGCCATGCCACGCAGGCCGCTCTTGGTGATCAAGGCCTCGCCAGCCCGGATCGGGCGATGGTATTCAATATTGTATTCCAGCGCCGCGCTACCCAGGCCATGGTCCCGGCGATAGGCGGGAGTGAGGCCATAGTGGCGCTGCAAGTGGGTGACCGCGTCGGAACAGCGAGACATGAAAAAGCGCGGATGCAGGTTGCCGCGACTGTCGCATTCCCAAGGCTCTATGGTGCCTCGCGCGGTATCGAATAAGCCCAGTGCTGCCGCGGTCGCCAGATCCTTTGCCGGGGGCTGCGCCAGAGACTGTTTAGGGCGCAAGTTTCTGGGTGCTTCGATCATTAATCCCTCTGCCGCTTGCCTGGCCGCCGGGGCCAGGCAAGCGGGTTTGCCGGTATTTTTATCGACCAGCATGAGGTCGGTGACGAAGCGGGCGGCGATCACATCCTGATCGAGGTTATGCATTTCGCTGAAGGCGATGATTTCGCTCTCGGTGATTGCAAGCAGGCCCGTTGACACAGTGTAGCTCTCGCCGTTGCGCATCTCGCGCATGTACAGCACCCGCTCGGCCCTGTGTGCGAGGGACAATTCGCCCTGGGCTTTGAGGCCGAGCAATGCTTCCAGTTGGCCGACGGTTTCGGCGGCGCGGGCGACGTAGTGCTGGACATTCATGTGTTCCATCACATCGCACTCCCAGGCCTTGACATTGGCTCTCACGGTCGCGGTCATGGCGCCCATCGTGCTTACCTAGAGGGGCTTGCAGTTGATGACTATCATCAGACGGTTAATGGCTCGCCCGGCGGCGTAGTGCACGGTAGAGGTTTCTCCGGGACCAATTTTTCGGCGGGCAGTCTTGCGCTGCTGGATCCGGGGATCAAAGATAATCCGGCAATCAGCAGTCTCGGTGCTGGCATTGGTCAGTGACAGCACCGAGGCATTGCCGACTTCAAGCCGGGTGACCTGATCGATAATCTTCAAGCCGTTGAGATTTCTTTCCACGTCCACCGGATAAACCGCGGCCCCTGCCAGCTGGCTTATGAACACCAAAACGATGGTGGTGGCGATGGCTTGACGCGGAGCACTGGACATCAATGCCATACCCGGCCCCCGTTGCGATTTAAACATTTATTTGCCCTGATAAACCGGCTCACGTTTTTCCGCAAAGGCGCGAGGGCCTTCCGCCGCGTCGTCGGATCTGAATACCCGTTCGGCGATCACGGCCTCGGTGCTGAAGGCTTCGCCCCAACCCATATTGTAGGTCAGCAGGGCGGCTTCCTTGGCGGCCTGGACCGCGAGCGGTCCGTTGCTACAAATGATTTGCGCGTACCTTTCGCATTCAGCCATGACCTGGTCCGCAGGTACGATTTTGTTGATCAGGCCAAAGCGCACGGCCTCCTCGGCGCTGATCTGGCGACCGGTGAGAAGAATGTCCATGGCGTGGCAGTAGGGAATCTGTCGAGGCAGACGTACATGGGAACCGCCTCCGGGAATGATGCCCCAGTGGACTTCCGGCAGTCCGAATTTGGCGTGGGGCGCGGCGATACGGATATCCGTGCCCTGGATGATTTCGGTGCCGCCAGCCAGGCAAAAACCGTTAATGGCGGAGATAATGGGTTTGTTGATGCCCGCGAAAAAGCGTTTGGTCGGGTCACTCATAAAGCGCGTGCCCTGGTCCGCGTCTTCCTTGAGTTTGGTGATGGTCAGCTTCAGATCCGCGCCAGCGCAAAAGGCCTGGTCACCGGCGCCGGTCAGGATCAGCACGAGCAAATCGTTGTCGTTCTTGAAATCCTCGCCGATGCGGTCGATATCTGCCATCATTTTCGGGGTGATGGCGTTCATCTCTCCCGGGCGGTTAAACGTCATATAGGCGATTTTGCCTTTCTTTTCGTACAGGAGGTCGTTGTCGAGTCCACTGATGCTCAAGGTTTCGTGCCCCATCGAGGTTTTGATCGGGGCGAGACGATACAAGCATAAGGAACCCAAGGCAAATAGTGAGTAAACGCCCGTTGTTTCGGCACTGAAAAAACGCGTTATGCTTACCCTTCGGGCCACAGGCCAAAATCAAGGGGGAGAATTGTGAAAGATAAAACTGTACTGATAACGGGCGCGGGTTCGGGTATCGGCCGCGAGTCGTCGCTGTTATTCGCCGCCGAGGGCGCCAGGGTGGTGGTTTCGGATATCAACGTGGCAGCAGGTGAAGGCACGGTCGGGCTGATCAGGGCCGCCGGTGGCGAGGCGACCTTTATCGCCTGCGATGTATCGAAAGGACCCCAGGTGCAAGGCCTGGTCCAGGGTGCGGTCGATACCTACGGCCGTCTGGACGCGGCGTTCAACAATGCTGGTGTCGAGGGCGATACCCAGGCCACGACCATTACCTGTACCGAGGAGAATTTCGATCTCAATATCGCCGTCAACCTGAAAGGGGTCTGGTGGTGCATGAAATACGAGATCGAGCAGTTTCTGCGCCAGGGGTCACCGGGGGCCATTGTCAACACCTCGTCCCTGGCGGGCCTGAAAGGCGTGCCCAGGGGCAATGCCTATGTTGCCGCCAAACATGGCGTCATCGGTATGACCAAATCCGCCGCCATGGAATTCGCCAGCAAGGATATCCGTGTCAATGCGGTATGTCCGGGCGCTATCGAAACGCCGATGCTCGATCGTATCGTTCGGGGCTCGGAAAAGGGGTATGAAACCATGCGCCGCATGGAGCCCGTCGGTCGTCTTGGCAAACCCAGTGAAATCGCCGAGGCGGTAGTCTGGCTGTGTTCCGGCAAGGCATCCTTCGTGACCGGCCTGGCCATGTCCGTGGACGGTGGCGCCTATGCTCGTTAGTCGTCTAGTCAAACAGAAATAAAAATAGCTTGATGAAACCAGTTTTCCCAGGAGAACTTTTAACCACAGACAGTCAGTCTGAAATCAACCGAGGAGTCAATTATGGCTGGAATAGTTCAGGATAAAGTAGCGCTGGTAACCGGAGCCGCTGGCGGTATCGGTCGCGCGGCGGCACAGATTTTTGCCCGGGAAGGAGCCAGAGTGGTGGTCGCGGATCTGCAGGAGGACAACGGCCAGGAAACCGTGGCGATGATCAAAAAAGCGGGCGGTGAAGCCACCTTTATCCGTTGTGATGTCTCCAGGGCCCAGGAGGTTGAAAGCCTGGTTGCAAAAACCGTCCAGCAGTACGGACGCCTGGACTGCGCCTATAACAACGCCGGTGTTGAAGGCGCCTGGACTCGTTTGCACGAGTGCACGGAGGCCAATTTTGATTTTAATTACAACGTCAACATGAAAGGTGTGTTTCTGTGTATTAAATACCAGGTGACTCAATTTCTGGCCCAGAAAAGCCCCGGCGCCATTGTCAGCACGGCGTCGATCGCCGGTCTGGTGGGTTCGAAAAATGCCGGCGCCTACGTCGCTGCCAAGCATGGTGTGGTGGGATTGACCAAAACCGCGGCACTGGAATACGCCACCAAGGGGATTCGCGTCAATGCCGTGTGTCCCGGTGTGATTCGCACACCCATGCTGGAGCGCATGTTCGCGACCAACCCCAGAATGGAGTCGGCGATGCTCGGTTTTGAGCCCATTGGGCGCTTTGGCGTGCCGACCGAGATCGGTGAGGCAGCAGTTTGGCTATGCTCTGATCAGGCGTCTTTTGTCACCGGTCACTCGATGGTGGTCGATGGTGGGGCGACGGCCTGTTGACGCGGCCCCGTGAGTTCGCGCAATAGCTGTTTTGACATGCCACGACAAGCCCTCACCGCGAGGGCTTTTGTTATTCGGTATCAGCCCTGGCAATGTCCCTGGATCGGTATCCCCGCGGTTTTACCAGAACGCGGCTTATTACCAAATTGAGGTTGCAATTCATGATTTCGAAGGGCTTAATGAGGTCAAGGTTAACGGCGGGTAACACTGGCCGCCCTGTGGGTAACATTGGGCGAGTGGCGACCCTGATCCCTCTGCTACCTGATCTCCCGGACACTGGATACCGCCCTATCACCTACAACCTTTAACCTTTAACCTTTAATAATATTCATACGTCTCAATTAAATTAAGGAGCATAGCGCCATGAGCAGCTTGGGCTTTGGACTGATTTCCGCTGACTCGCACATCGTCGAGCCAGCCGATTGCTATAGCAAATATATCGACCCGAAATTTCGCGATCGCGCGCCGACCATCAAGCGCGATGACAGGGGCAACGATATTTACGTGATTCCCGGTATGGAATCGACCATTCCGCTGGGGCTTGTGGCGGCCGCAGGACTGAATGCCGAGGAACTCGCCGCTCGCAGCCAGGGTTGCACCTTCGATCAGCTTCACCAGAGCGGCTACAACGCCAAATACCGCGTCGCGGATCAGGA
>JBECKV010000193.1:0-4453 GCA_040235495.1 Porticoccaceae bacterium | reverse complement strand
GCCCCAGCACGTCGGGGTTGAGGGCATGAATATCCTTAAACAGGAGATTGGTCTTTTTTTCCAGCCGATCCCTGGTGCCATATTTCTGGCGGCGTGAATCGACGACCCCCAGATCGAGCACTTTTTTTCCCGTGACCAAGGGCCCGATCACGGCCATGCGGTCGGTAACTACGGCTTTAAAGGGTAACGCGTGCTCCATAACTTTCCTGGTCGGCTGTTTGCATCTTTCCCGGCGACTATTACCGGCTCGGCTATATTACCCGCTCAGCTACTATTACCCGCTCAGCTGCTATCAACCAACTGGCGACACCGGCGCTTTTCGTCCAGGGCCTGTATGGCAATCAAAAGGTCCTATCGAGCATGAAAAACCCGGAACGAGTCCGGGCTTTCCCTGGCCGGATACCCCCTCGGATCATCAGGCAGCGCGTTCGGCAAGACCCTGCGCTCGTCCACCGCGCAGCAACTTACCGGGTGTCGCGCCCGTGCATTCGCCATTCTCAAAGGTGATCTCGCCGTTGACGATGATCGCACGGTAACCCACGGCATGCTGAACACGCCGCCATTCCCCACCGGGCAGGTCGTAGGCGATGTCGCCCACCCAGCCGCCCTGGCACTCCAGCTTGTCCAGATCATAAACCACGACGTCGGCCCAGGCGCCTTCCTTGAGCGTGCCGCGATCCTTGAAGCCCGCCGCTTTGGCAGGCAGGGCGGAGAGCCTGAAGTGGGCCTCTTCAAGGGTGATTTTACCCTCGTCGCGCACCAGCCAGCGGAGAAAATCCGTGGTGAAACCGCCACCGGTGAAGAACTTGGTGTGGGCGCCCCCATCGGAAACACCGGGGAAGGTGTAGTCCGAGCCATTCATGATTTCCGCCATAAATTCGGCATTGGTACCCCGATCCGGCCCGGTGAACTCCGCCTTGAGGTCGGTCTGAATGGACAGATCGAGCATCACTTCCACCGGGTGCTTGCTCTCCTCCGCGGCCACCTGCTCCAGGGATTTACCCTGATAGTGCAGCAATTCAGGCTGTTTATTGACTCCGGTGATCACCAGTTTCGGCACGGCGCCGCCGACACCGGCCTGAATGGCCTTGAGTTTGCGATCCGCTTCGTCCGTCTCCCGAACAACTTTTTCCCGCAACTCCGGATTTTTGATTTTTTCAAGTTTCTCTTCACGGCTGCCCGTGGTCAGCTCGCGCCAGGCCGGGCTGGCATCGTAGAGGTTCCAGTGTTCCAGCGTGAAGGCGAAACCCGAGCGCAGGGTGCCACACTGACCGTAAATCGGCAGGCCTTTTTCCCTCACGCCCTCCAACCAGGCCAGGCTGCGCTGGTGGGGCAGCGGATTCTTGATACCGGGGACGATGGCATTGTGCAGGATGGGGCGCCTGGCCACATCCGCCAGTTTCTCCAGGAAATTCAGATCGGCGCGCATGTCGCCGGTGGCCTGGGTAATCTGGATAAAGCCTTCGTTGCGCTCCCTCAGAACCTCGGCCAGGCACAGGATGTCTTCGTCGCTCATGGTGTCGGTCACCATGGGTGTGCCATCAAAGTCGGCCTGGGACGAGTTGGGCCCGAGGCGCTGGATGGAAAAGCCGCACAGGCCGGCATCCATGCCCTCATGCAGCAGACGCTGCATCTCTTTCTGCTCCGCTTTGGTGGCCGAGCGGCTTTTCGCCGCTTCCAGGCCCATCACGTAGATCATCAGCGACGCGGTGGGCATGTACTGAATGCAGTTGACACCCTTGGGCGCCCGGTCCAGGGAATCCAGGTATTCGGGGATGGTTTCCCACTCCCAGGTCATACCCTCCTTGATGCTGTCGTAGGGAATCGCCTCGGTGCGCACCATGGTCAGCACCGAGCGCTCGCGAAACTCAGGCTTGACGGGGGCAAAACCGAAACCGCAATTGCCCAGCACCACGGAGGTCACCCCGTGCCAGCCGGATATCGTGCAGTAAGGATCCCAGCGGATCTGGGCATCGTAATGGGTGTGCAGGTCGACGAAGCCCGGGCAGACCACCAGCCCCCCGGCATCGATGACCGTGGTAGCCGTGCCATCAGCCTCGCCGATACGCGCTATTTTGCCATCCCTGATCCAGAGATCAGCCACCCGCCGCGGCGCCCGCGTGCCGTCGACAACCGTGCCGCCTTTGATATGTATATCGTATTGTTCCGCCATGATTATGCTCCCGGGTATTTATAGTCGGTTGTTTATAGTCGATTATTTATAGTCGGTTATTTATAGTCGCTTATTAAGAGTCTGAACACTGCAAATATAGCAGCTAATACCACCAAAGACGAAAACGGAGAGCGCGGATCGAATCGGGCCTGCCTACTGAGCCGTCAGCCGACGGTAAATATCCGCCACCTTGAGGGGCAGCTTGTTGACCTCATGGATAACCGTGTAATTGGCGGCCCCGTACATGTGCGGCAGATAGTCCTGGGCCTCGGTATCGATGGTGATGCAAAAGGGGTGCACCCCCTCCTGGCGCAACTCCTGAAGCGCATGGCGGGTGTCTTCCACCGCGTAGCGGCCCCGATAGGCGTCGTAATCCTCGGGGCGGCCATCGGAAAGGGTAATCAGAATCTTGGTGCGCGCCCGGGTCATATTCAGCAGATGCCCCAGGTGGCGAATGGCCACGCCCATGCGGGTGAAGCCCTTGGAACGGATACCGCTGATGCGCTGGCGCACCTGGGGCGTATAGGCCTCGTCGAAGCGCTTGATCCGATAGGTCTCGCAACGCTTGTTGGTCTTGCCGGAAAAACCGTAAATGGCGTACAGATCACCCAGGGTTTCCAGGGCCTCGCACAGCAGAATCAGGGATTCCCGCTCGGCATCGTTGATCCAGCCATGGGTGGAACCGCTCATATCGACCATGAACATCACCGCGATACTGCGCTCCCGGTTGCGGTAACGGGTATAAATGTATTCGCTCATTTCCCGGCCGTTGATGACATCGGCATGGGCCTCGACCAGGGCATCGATGTCGATATCGTCCCCCTGGCTCTGTCGGCGCAGGAGCTTTGACTCACCCAGCACCGCCTCAAAGGTGCGCTTGATGGATTTCAGCAGGCCGCTGTACTTTTCCAGGGTCTGCTCGACAAAATTGTCATCGACAGGCTGCACTTCCGATTCATTCATCAGGCAGTAGCCTTCGCGAAAGCGCTGGCGCAGATAATCCCACTCCCGGTAGCGGATCACATCCGGGGCGATATCCAGCCCGTCGACCACCAGGTCCGCTTCACCGAGATCCGCGTCCAGCTCACTGGCATAGGGCAGCCGGGCGACGCCTTCCAGGTATTGCTCCGGCACCTCGCCCAGATCCTCCATGATCGACTCCAGCAGGGCCTCGATCTCCGGCGTCATGCGGATCAACTGATCGTCGTAATACAACTCCAGGCTGCGCCCATCGCCAGCCTTCTGGTCATCGGCTTCGAGCAGGGTAAAGCGCCCCTCCCCGTCATCGATGGCCTTATCATCGCTTTTGATCACTTGCCGCAGGGAGCGCTCCAGCTCACCAAGGGCCTGTTGCACAGCGTCCTTTTCCTTATTGATGCGCGCGGTCATGGCCTTGCGCACCGCGGCCAGGTCCATGCGCCCCTGGTAACGCTTGGGCGCCGGCAGGGCGCTGTCGAGATAAGTATCGACCAGGTGAATGCTGTCCATGGCCGTGGCGCCGGGTCGGGTCAGAACGTGCAACTCACCGGCCAGCGCCCGCCATTCCTCCCGATGAGCTTCGGAACGGTATGCCAGGGCATCCATCTGGCGCCCCAGCCCCGGCAGCTCACGGGCCATACGGGCATCCAGGCGCACGCACTCCAGGCAATTGAATACCGCCATGGCCGCTGGCGAATTGGCCGTGCGTCCGAGCGCTTCGACCACCGGTTGCCGCCAGCTGCCATAACGCCCCTGGGCCCACAGGTGGGCAGCCATCACCTTGAACAGCGCCAGATTGGTTTCGGGGCTGGAGAATTCCTTCAGGTGGTCGGGGAGGAAAAGCCTTTCGGTATCGGTATAGGCCTCGTGGTGCTTGGCGATACCCAGATGCCGGCCGCCCAGACCAATGACAAAATTCTGCAAAAATGCACTGGCGCTATCGAGGCTGCAACGGCAGTGAGCAAATCTATAATTGTCAATAAACTCGCCGGGCCGGCCCAGGGTCGCCAGGGCCTTTTCCGGTTGGTCATCGTCCGCCGCCTCCAGCGCCGCCAGCACCCAGGCCTCGGCGCCACTTTGCCCGGTCGCATCGAGCACCCGCGGGGCGTGCTCGGCAAAGCACTCGGCCAGTTCGGCGCCCACCTGAGTGCGTGTTTGCCGCGTGCAGATTTCCGACCAGCGCTGAATAAACGCGTGGTTTTCCGGGTTTTCACTTGAATTCCCGGATGCGGCGTCGTCCCAGCGTTCGGTGACCCTGTCTGCCATGGGTCAGTACCGTGTCGATACGGTGGCGAGAAAATG
>JBECKV010000184.1:0-2775 GCA_040235495.1 Porticoccaceae bacterium | reverse complement strand
GGCAAGGGTAATCGATTCTAGATTGAAAAATGCTCGCCCAGATACACTCTGCGTACATCGGGGTGATTGAGAATTTCTTGCGTCGTCCCCGTGGCAATGACGCTGCCGTCGTCGACGATATAGGCGTACTCGCAAATATCCAGGGTTTCCCGAACGTTGTGGTCGGTGATGAGGATGCCAATTCCCCGGTCACGCAAGTGGGTGATGATGGCTTTAATATCATTGACGGAGATGGGATCGACGCCAGCGAAGGGTTCATCCAGAAGAATAAAAGCGGGCTCGGTCGCCAGGGCCCGGGCGATTTCCACTCGGCGCCGCTCGCCTCCGGAAAGGCTCATGCCGGCGACATCGCGCAGGTGGGTGATATGGAATTCCTGCAATAACTCCCGCAGTTTGTCCTGGCGCTGGCCGCGGCTCAGATCCTTGCGAGTTTCGAGAATAGCCAGGATGTTGTCGGCAACACTCAAGCGGCGGAATACCGAAGCTTCCTGAGGAAGATAACCTATTCCGCGCCGGGCGCGGCCATGCATGGACAGGGTGGTAATGTCTTCATCGTCGATGGAGATTGACCCCGCGTCCTGCCGAATCAGGCCGACGATCATGTAGAAGCAGGTGGTTTTCCCAGCGCCGTTGGGGCCGAGCAGCCCGACGATCTGCCCGCTTGATACCGACAGGGATACCCCATTGACCACTTTGCGTCGGCGATAATGCTTGGCCAGGTCGCGGGCATTGAGGCAAGTCACGGCGCTGGGTTCCCGCTGTTTCGTGGCGTCGCGGGTGGGGTCTTGGGGGGAACCGTTTTTGTTGAGCCATCAGCCTGCTGGTTGGGTGGTATGACCATCTGGATCCGCCCCGAGCCTTTATCGTCACCCCTGGCTTCTATCAACTCCTTCGTGAGGTCGTAATTGATGATTTCACCTTTCAAGATGGCGCCATTCTGGTCGAGACTGGCATTTTTACGCAGCGTGATGGTATCCCGGTCGAGGTAGTACTCAATGGTGTTGGCACGAGCGATCACCAGTCCGCTGTCGGGCTCTGGTTGCTGTTGATAGCGAGCCGGCTCGCCGCTACAGACGATTCTACTGACTTTGTTTCCGGCGCTGTGAACGGTGATTTTATCCGCGTTGATTTTGATACTCCCCTGGTTTAGTTCCACCGAGCCTTCGTAGACGGTGAGTCCGGTTTTATCGTTTCGACTGGCTCGGTCGGACTCGATGTTTATCGCCTGCGCGCGATCATCCGGCAGGGCCAACGCACTGGACACGGGCAGCGGCAGCGCCACGATCAGCGCGATCACCAATAGGCGGCTCGCGCCCGGGTATGAATTGTGTTGCCGAGACTTAATCAGTGACATCGTGTCTGCTTTTTACCTGAGCCAGTAGATGAAAGGTTTGTTGGGCCAAGCTGGCTTTCATGCCGACACCGCTAACCTGTGATCCGGGCGATGAAATTGTCACCGGGCGGTCGGTTTCAGCGAGTTCCTTTTCCGGATAATAAACGAGTTCGGGGGTCCTGAAATGGCTTGCCCCAGGGGGTGTTTCCTGCCACGCGTGCACGTTACCGCGCATGACGATCCGCTCTCCCCGGTTGAATACGACACCGGTTCTAGCAGTCATTTGCCAGGGCGCTTCCTCGGTATTCGAGCCGGAGGCCGTGATTTCCGGCTGGTCAACCACAAAGCGGTTTTGGCCTTTAAAAAACTGCCCCTGGGTGGTTCTCATGATGAAGGCCAATTGACCGAATTCATCAAACTTGCGTGTGGTACTCAGAGTCATATAGCTGTCAGCTTTCGAAGTGGTGGTCTCTTTCGCTTTTTCCTTGCCCAGGAATATTTCCGGCGGCGAGTCCCAGAAACTGACAAATGACGCGATAGCGACAAGCAGCAGACCCGCAAGCAGGGAGTTTTTCACCAGCGCAGCCTCTCCGGAAGAACGGGGTACGCTGGATTGATTATCGGTTTTGGCGTCATTTAGCGGTTCATTATTTATTTAGCGGTTCAAAATGTCTCGTCGTAGGAAGAAATCAGGGCCTCCAGCCTGTTCTGAGCCGCCAGGATAAATTCCGCTGCCTCACGGACCGCGCCGTTGCCACCGCCGCGCTTTGAGCACCAGAGGGCATTTGCAATCAGCACCGGATTGGCATCGGCGACCGTCATTCCCAGACCCGCCGCCCGGACGGCGGCCAGGTCGGGCAGGTCATCGCCCATATAGGCGACTTCCTTGATGTCCAAGGCCACCGCCATGAGCAGTTCCCGCAACGCTGTCAGTTTGTCTTCGCGTCCCTGAGTAAGGTGAGTGATGCCGAGTTCCTGGCAGCGCCGGCTCAGTATAACGGAGCTGCGAGCGGTAATGATGCCGACTTCGATGCCGGCGCGCCGCAGGAGCTTGATGCCCAGGCCATCCTTGATGTCAAAGGTTTTGTATTCGCGGCCATCATCACTGTAATAAAGCTTGCCGTCGGTCAATACGCCGTCGACATCCAGTACCAGCATGCGTACCTTAAGGGCAGCCTCCCGGGCCTTGTCCGTCATCAGATCACCCCGGCGCGGAGGATGTCGTGCAGATGCAATACGCCGGTGGGCCGCCGGGCTTCATCCTCGACGATCACCGCGGTGATTTTCATTTCTTCCATGATTTTCAGGGCTTCGGCGGCAAGCATCGCGGCATCCACGGTTTTGCAGTTGCGCGTCATCACCTGTCCGGTGGTGGCGCCGTTGATATCGACCTTGCCATCCAGGGCCCGACGCAGATCACCGTCGGTGAAGATGCCGATCAG
>JBECKV010000090.1:0-12545 GCA_040235495.1 Porticoccaceae bacterium | reverse complement strand
CGCCTGAACAGGGGTTGAGGTTGGTCGGCGCTGCCCTGGTAATTGACCGAGAACTCACCGAAGTAAACTCTCGGGTCGGGAATATTCCGCTCGGCGTCGACGGCGAAGCTGTCAAAGCCACAGCGAGCCAGAAATAACAATTGCTCGGGGATGATTCGCCCGAGCGCGCGCAGGGGACCACGGTAGCCATAGTGCTCCCGGATTATACGAGCGCTTGAAAAGCCCCGCCCGTCCATGAATCCGGGAAAGTTGATCGCAATGCAGGGTAATTCGGCAAACCGGCCGCTGAGCGCCTCCACTTCGTCTTCGCTATTCAGCCAGACACCCCAGGTCGGCTGGCGGTCTCCGTTTTTGTCAAGTTCCAACCAGAGGTCGAGCGGTAGCAAAAGATGTTCGTTGTCTTGAGGGAGTTCCTGATCCGGCCAAACAATTTGCCATGGGTCATCGTCAATTGCCGCGCCGGTTTTATCAAGCAGCTTTTGCATAGACACACTCCTTGAACGGTTCGATGCCTATGCGGCGCTGGGTATCGATAAACCGCTCTCCCTCGATACGCTGCTCGACATAGGTTTGCAGGATTTTTTCGATGACATCCGGAACTTCGGCGGCGAGAAATGACGGACCGAGTACGCCGCCGAGAGCGGCATCGGCGCCGGCGCTGCCGCCCAGCTGAATCTGATAAAACTCCAGGCCCTTTTTGTCGACACCCAGAATACCAATATTGCCTACATGATGATGGCCACAGGCGTTCATGCAGCCGGAGATGTTGAGGCTGAGATCGCCCAGGTCATAAAGGTAGTCCATGTCATCAAAGCGGCGTTGAATGGCCTCGGCGATGGGAATGGATTTAGCGTTGGCCAGCGAGCAAAAATCCCCACCGGGACAGCAGATCATATCCGTCAGGGTGCCGATGTTAGGGGTGGCGAATCCGTGGCTGCGAGCGTCCTGCCAAAGCTTGGGCAAGTCATTGATTCGAACATCGCCCAGCACTATATTTTGCTGGTGGGTGACTCGTGCTTCGCCGAAACTGTAGCGATCCGCCAGCTCGGCGATGGCTTCCAGTTGCCGGTCGGTGACGTCCCCGGGGGCGACGCCCGTCGGTTTCAGGGACAGGAACACGGCGCAGTACCCGTTCACCTTGTGGGGGCGGACATTACGGCTGCGCCATTTTTCAAAGGCTTTGTCGGTTAACGGTTCTGTCGGCCAGACTTCTTCCACGAGCGGATTTTCATAAGCCGGACGGCTGAAAAAGGATCGGGCTCGAGCAATTTCGGCCTCGGTCAGGGTCGATGGCCCATCCTTGGCATGTAGCCATTCGGCTTCGACTTTCTCGGCAAAGATTTCCGGTGTCCAGGCTTTTACCAGTATTTTGATGCGCGCCTTGTATTTGTTGTCCCTCCGGCCATAGCGATTGTAGACCCTTAAAATCGCGTCGAGGTAGGTCAACAGGTGCCGGGCGGGCAGGAATTCCCGAATCACGCTGCCGATCACCGGTGTGCGTCCCAGGCCGCCGCCCACCAGTACTTTAAAGCCGGTTTCTCCGGATGCGTTGTGTATCACTTCCAGCCCGATGTCATGCACCTGGGTCGCGGCGCGGTCGGCTCGAGAGCCGGTAATGGCGATTTTGAATTTGCGGGGTAAAAAAGCAAATTCGGGGTGCAGGGTGGACCATTGCCGCACCAGTTCACACCAGGGCCGCGGATCCTCGGTTTCGTCACTGCTGATGCCGGCGAATTCGTCAGAGGTGATGTTGCGCACGCAGTTACCGCTGCTTTGGATAGCGTGCATGTCGACCTCGGCCAACTCCGCCAAAATGTCTGGCACCTCTTCCAGTCGCGGCCAGTTCAGCTGAATATTCTGGCGGGTGGTGAAATGCGCATAACCCTTGTCATAGGTGCGACTGATATGGGCGAGCTTGCGCAATTGCGTCGAGGACACCATGCCGTAGGGAATGTTGATGCGCAGCATTGGCGCCAGACGCTGGATATACAGGCCATTTTGCAAGCGCAGCGGCAGAAATTCTTCGTCCGACAGGTCGCCATCCAGATAGGCTGCTGTTTGTCGGCGAAACTGCTGGGCGCGTTCCCGCAGCAGCGTTTTATCGTAGTCGTCGTAGATATACATATAAACAGGATTACCTTGCACCGGCCATGAGGTTTTCAGATCATGGGGCTTGCTGACGCCCCGGACTTGGCCGGTACGGGATGATACCGGTGCATATTAATCTGGTGAAAAACCGTTTATTCATATCCTCTTCCGAAAAGGGAATAAGTGCAGACAGGCGGAATTCATATTGCTAGAATGCGCCGCTTTAATCCCGAGGAGAGGTTTTTAGCCATGAGTGAAAATAAACCTGCTGCTGATAAAGACGGCTTTGCGGACGCAATTGCCGCGACAGTGATTGTCGCTGTAGTGGTGGCGACGGCCCTGTTCTGGGTCGCTGGTCAGTAGGTGGTTGACGCGCTTACAGTAGGTGGTTGACGCGCTTATTGGCTTTATTCCGAGCGTTATCAGCCGCAATATTCCTTTGGTTCCTTTTTCGGTCCGGTAATATCCTCAACGCTTTTTAAGCACCAGCCGACTGTTTTCATCGTCAATGGTGACCTTGAAGTGGCTGAGAAAACTCATGCCCAGCAAGGCGTTATTTCCGAGCCGGCCATCATCGAGGAAATTGACTTTCACGTCGCGCACTTCCGCTCGCCCTACCTTTGCCAGACGTAATACACCCTGACGGCTAGGAACTCTGCCGTTGGCGGTCTGGCTCCAGCCGTCGCGCAGTGCTCCGTCGCTGAACCCGAGGGTTTCGCTCAGAGTTTTGGGCAAGACAATGGTAGAGGCGCCGGTATCTACCATCAGCGTCAGGGTTTTGGTTTCACCTGTCGGGCCCACCAGCGTGGTTTCGACGATGTGGTGGGGACCGCGCCGAGCTGTTTCTATTTCAATATCCCGGGGTCGCGGTCGCAGATTTGGTGGCCGGGCCACGATGCGGCTGGTGATTATCAACGACACGATGGCGCCGGAATCGTCGGAAAGCAGAACATGATTGTAATCGGCCAACAACGTTTCCAATTGTTCTCGTGCGTTGCCTGAAGCTGGTTTGCCCGGATCGTTGCCAAGCTTGTCCAAAGCGCGCACCGCGAAACCTTCGGCCTCGGCCAGGGCCCGCACCTGGGCCTGCAAGGTGGGGAGAGGAAGTTGCGCTAGCGCCATTCCACAAACCAAGCTCAATGGCAATATCGCGTAAAGACAGGAGGCCCGGTAGCTGGAGAGTTTTGCTAGGGCAAAGTGTTTAGCGCGCATAGGCTTATGCTGGCGGGTTCAAATAAGACGATTCCGGGGCGGGTGGCTACTACCGTTGCGCGCTCAGTAAATCTTATTTTATCTGGGTAATCCAGCCCTATATTGATCGAGCCAACCGACCAAAGGCGTTAACGAATGGCGTTACCAAATAACGTTACCAAATAACGTTACCAAATAAAAAGGCCGCTATCCTGGCGGCCTTTGGAGTGGGTATGAGCTTATGACTTAACGATTTGGGCGCTCGGGACGTTCCGGGCGTTGCGCTCGCTCGACGCGCTCCGGGCGCTGGGGACGCTCTGCCCGTTCAACACGCTCGGGGCGTTGGGATCGGTCCACACGCGCCAGTTTTTCCAGGCGCTGCGGCGATTCTTCGGGCCTTTGAGCATGTTCCGGGCGCGAGTTTTTGAAGTCACTGATAACATGACCCAGTTTAAAGCCCAGTTCGTTGGCAATCTGGCCCCAGCCCATGCCGGATTCGCGCATCTCCATGATCTGGCCTTCGGCTAGTACCCGGGCGGTCTCCCCGTCCAGTAGATTACCTTCGGTATCGGTGGCGCCTTCATCCAGTAAAACGGAAGTCTGGACTTCAGACAGTGCTTCGACAATGCTTTCCTCGCCAACGCCCAGGGTTTTTTCCACCTCGGTGTCGGTGTTCTCCACATCGACGTCATGATCAAGGCCATCTTCGGCAAATACATGGCTTGCGATGCCAGTGGTCAACGCACTGCCCAGCGCCAGGGCCATGAAGGTCTTTGCGAATGTTTTGCTTTTCATAATGTCTCCTTCTCTGGTTCGTGGTTAGCGGTGTGACTCTAGGAGGAATCAGGGCCACACGTGTGGTTACATTCGATAATTAACGCTTATGCCGATGCCGTAATCCGGGCTGCCGTCCGTGAAGCCGTGATAGGCATAAGGCATCAGGGTCCAGTTTTGTGAGGCCCGATAGCTCAGGTAGGCAAAGAGTTCGAGGGCGTCGTCGGCCCCATCGGAGCTGGCTTCCTGGAAATCCAGGCTGGCGCCCACGTGAATACCTGAATCGAGCCGGTAGTCTGCGCCCGCCGACACGTAAAACACGTTGTCCAGATCGACCCCGTCGGGGTCACCTTTGATTTTGTAAGCCACGGATACCATGGGGGTCAGCTTGTTGTCCATGGGGTAGGCATAGTCGGCCTGGAGGGTGTAATCGGTCTCGCCGGTGCCGAGGCCGTCATCATCGTCAGCGGTCGGGAATTTAATCTTGCCGGTAAGATCGAGATAGCCGTATTCCCGTGGCCAGGCTTCTACCTGATACGTCAGGGAAGCCCAGATATCACCCAGGCCTGACTCCGTCGTTGTGCCGGAACTGGCGGGGGTCGGAGCCGGATTCGGTCCCGGGTTGGCATTAGGGTTTTTCTTCGGTTTGATCACGACAACACCGTCACCGCCGCCGGTGACGACGCCGGGACCATCAATGCGGATCCAGGGGATGGTTACTTTGGCTTTCCATGGGCCGGACAGATAGCTCGCGGTGAAGGGAAGGTAGAGGATGTCCGTATCATCGCTGACACCGTAATCGCCCGAGCTGTAGTCGGCGCCAGTGGAAAACTGCCATTCGTTTGCCTGGGCGGCGTTGACGAACGAGACAGTGGAAGCGGTCGCTGCGTAAAACATCATATAGCTGACGTATTGTTTTTTGCCGATCGGCTTTCGTGATAGTGGTCTGGATACTGACTTAAAAAGCACGGTAGGGTTCCTTGTGATATGTCGCTACGTGTAGCAGGGCAATGGATTTATGGCAAACGAATCCTGGGCGCTTTGCTGATTCAAAGAGACCTTAACTCAATGGCTTTATATTATCGTTGAATGTACTTCTGCCAATGTGAATTGGTTCACACTTGATGGTGCGCTTGCGGGACTGGGGACGACTGCCGGTACAAAGCGGTGGACGCCAGGCTTGCATTTACGCTGAGATTCAGTTTCGGCCATGGATATGCGTGGATATAGAGCTTTATCGGTCGCTGTTAAGGTCTGGGTCGACGCTGGTGTTAGCACCGCTGAGTTCTTACACTGAGCGCAGTAATTATTCAGCCAGAGGACATGAACTATGAGTGAAGCGCGCACCCGCGTTGAGATACAGGACCACATACTGGTGATCACCATGGTCCGTCACGGCAAACGCAATGCCATCGATGGTGAAATGACCCTGGCGCTGGATGCGGCCCTGAATCGCCTGGAAGATGAACCCGATCTCTGGGCGGCGGTTATTACCGGTGGCCCTGATATGTTCTGTGCCGGCACTGACATGGCGGCCACTTCGGGGACGCCAACCCCACGCGGCGGTATTTATGGCGTGGTCGGTCGCACCCGTACCAAACCCCTGATTGCCGCGGTCGAGGGCGTCGCCTTTGGCGGCGGATTCGAGGTGGTGATGGCTTGCGACATGGTGGTGGCGGCCAGCAATGCCCGTTTTGGTCTGCCCGAGGTCAAGCGGGGGCTGGTCCCCACCAGCGGCGCTATTTTTCGCGCCAGTCGAGTCTTGCCGCTCAATATCGCCAAACAGGTGATGCTGACCGGGGAGGAAATATCGCCCGAACAAGGGCTGAGTCTCGGACTCGTTAATCACCTTACTGAACCTGGCGCCGCCCTCGATGGCGCGCTCGCCCTGGCCAGAAAGATCATTGCCAATTCGCCAGTGGCCGTGCAGCAGTCATTACAGGCTATCGAGGCGCTGGCTTCCGCCAACGACAAGCTGGGTTGGGAGCTGACCGCCAAGGCGCGCAAGGTGATCAATGAATCGGAAGACGCCAAGGAGGGCGTCGCGGCTTTTTTTGAAAAGCGGCCGCCAGTCTGGAAGGGACGCTGAGTGTATATAAGGCCCCGGATGGGTCAAATCGGGCCGCTCGTGCTACAGGATTCCCCGGTCTGGTCTGATATTATCCCGGTTCCGCTACCTGAACTGTTTTCAGGTGATCTAGATAAAATCCATAGCAAACAGGGGCGCAGGCCATGCTGAACAAATTCGACGACTATCCCATCCACCAGACCGCCGAGCCGCTGGCCATGCCGGCCACCAGCGACGTCAATTTTTATGACCGCACCTGGTTTAACGGCTACGCCAAGGATGGGAGCTGGTATTTTGGCCTTGGCCTGGCGGTCTATCCCCATCTCGGCATTCTCGATTGCGCCTTCAGTGTGGTGGAAAAAGGCGGCCGTCAACACTGCTTCTTCGGTTCCTGCCGGGCACCCTATGAGCGCACCGATACCCGCTGCGGCCCGTTCCGGATCGAAGTGGTGGAGCCCATGCGCATCAACCGTGTGGTACTGGAAGACAACAAGACCGGCATCAGTTGCGATCTCACTTTCTCGACCCTCACGGCTGGCATCGAGGAAGCCCGTCAGACCATATGGACGGGTACTCGCCGGGTGATGGATGCCACCCGCTTTGATCAGTTTGGCCACTGGGAAGGCGACATCCGCTATCCCGACGGCAGTATCCAGGTCAAACCCGAGTTGTGCCACGGTACCAAGGACCGTTCCTGGGGAGTGCGTAACTTTGGCAAGTCCGCC
Organism: Porticoccaceae bacterium; assembly: GCA_040235495.1. GTDB lineage: Bacteria > Pseudomonadota > Gammaproteobacteria > Pseudomonadales > Porticoccaceae > HB2-32-21. Next base: position 5,699 of record JBECKV010000090.1, on the reverse strand, counting down.
CATGCCGGTGCGCCCCAGCCGCCGTCCACCCTGTTTTTTATCTGGGCGCCGCTGTTTTGGGAAGACCATATTTCTCATGCGCTATCCTTTGAAGGCCCCAATGGCGAGGCCCTGGCGCGAGAAGCCCTGACCGCGCCGCTCTATAAATCCACCAACGACATCCCCGATGGCGATGCCCAGGGCATCGAACACATGGTGGCGGTTGCCCACCGCCTCAAATACCAGGCCGACACCCGCCGCATTGCTTCGGCGGAGGTGGATTTGACCGACCTGCAGGGCAAGGTGCGTACCATCGCCTTTGAACCCATACTACGCTTTCATATGAAGGGCCTGGGTTATTTTCATCCGACCTGGTGTCAGGGCGTCTGGCAGGGCGAAATGGAAATTGGCGGCGAGGTGTTCGATCCACTCAAACTCGATCTTAACGATGCCCACAACATGCATATGCAACAGGTGGTTCGCGTCAGTGATGGCACGAGACAGGGCATGGGAGTGCTGGAACATCTTTGTGTCGGCCCCTACAAACCCTATGGTTTTACGGATTTCTTTTCCGGCGTGTCCTTATAGCCATAGCCGCACGCAGGTTGGTTGGTCGCGGATTACGGACGGCTAAGGGATTAGCCCCGCGCGGCTTTTGTCTTGCCAGAATGATTTCAGAATATTTTCTTATCTCCTTGCCTGAAATCGAGGGAAACTCCTCGCGACCCTGGTCAGGGGAAGCCTAGTCTTTCCTTTTCAGCCAATCGAGATGCCATCGACCGGTTTCCGGGGCGGTGTGCCGGACAAGCCACGGCAGGGCTTCTTGCAGGCTGATATCCAGTTGCCAGGTGGGGTTCAGAATGAGCATGCCGCTGCCCACCATGCCGCGCTCGCCAGCCACGGGTGCGCGGACCAGCAATTCCACCCGCAGGATCGCCTGGGCACCCAGCTTTTTGACCGAGTCGACCAGATCAAGCGCGCGTTCAAGCTCCACGATCGGGTACCAGAGCAGGTAGACGCCGGTGGCGAAGCGCTGCAGCGAAGCGTTGAGCGCCTGCGCGCAAGCCCGGTCGTCGCTGGTCTGTTCATAACTGGGGTCAATCAATACCACGCCCCGATGTTCCTTTGGTGGCAAGGCCGCTTTTAAGGCGGCGAAGCCGTCCTCCCGGCTAACACGCAAACGGGGTAATTGCCTCTCCCGGCGAATTTCGGCTTGCTGTTGTAAAAAACGAAATTCCTGGGGATGCAATTCGTTGGCCACCAGCCGATCGCTCGTGCGCATCAACTGCCGAGCCAGCAGGGATGATCCGGCGTAATAGCGCAGGGCGTCGCCCCGGTTAAACGCTCCCAGCGCCGAGAGGTACGGCAGGCAAGCGGAGGGCGGGTTGGCCTGGCGCCAGATTCGCGCTATGCCAGCCAGGTATTCACTGGTTTTATTGGCCATGGGTAGCGTCAGATCGTAAAGCCCGCGGCCGGCGTGGGTGTCGTGAAAATAAAAGGGTTTGTCCTTTTTTCGCAAATACGCAATAACCTCGCACAAGACGGTGTGTTTGAGCACGTCGCCGACATTGCCAGCATGAAAACCGTGTTGATAACTCAGCATAAGATCGGGTTTGCAAGCATTGGGTTTGCAAGCATCGGGTTTGCAATATGTCGTGTCATGGATGCCCTCGGTAAGGGGTGTCCTCGGTAATGGCCGTTCCGGTGGTCGGGGCTTTGTCCACGAACCAGGCCAGGTAGCGCTACTGATGAGCGGGCGTGGGGGTCGTGTTCGGAAAATTACTTTTCACCATTGTCGGCCCTATGCCCGGGGGCGCTCCCTGAGCTATTCTTTCGTTACTCGGGCCGAGCCGATTGCTTATTGTAAAGGAGTAAAACAAAGGAAATGTCTCGCATGAAAAAGATCTTGGCGTTTGGGGTAATCGGTCTGACCGGACTATGGATTTTCGCAGTGGTGTTCCTGGGACGAACCGCCGCCATCAACGTCGAGGCGCAACTGGCGGAACTCAACCGCACTCTGGCGAGTTCCTCGATTCCGGTTTCTGTCAGCAAACAGTCCTACGAAGCCGGCTTTTTAAGCAGCGCTTCCCGTGTTCAGGTGATAATTGAGCCCGAGGATCAGGAGCCGCTTACCGTTGAAATGGACCTGGATATCCGCCATGGCCCGCTCATCTCCACATCCAGGGGCCCGCGACTTGGCGCGTATTACATCGGCGTCACGCCGGAGCTTACTGACGCATTACATGAGCGTAAAACCGGTGCATCATTTCTGAGTGGCTTTGCCGGTCGTGATCCGATAAGTGGAGGTGTGCTCATCGATTTCCGGGGCGGGCAAACCTTCGACCTCGACCTGGCGCCGTTTATGTATTCCGAGGACGGCACTTCAGTGGTGCTTGAAAATGGGATAGTTGCCACCTTCAGCACGGATGATCAGTTTTCCACCCTCGTTGGCAGCGTAAAAGTTGGAGCCTTGTCGATTGACCGGGTAGCCGAGGGCTCGAATCTCGATATTGCCGCATCGACTTTGACGCTGAACATTTCGGAAATGTACGCCGGAAGCATGATCACCGGCGAGATCGACTACGCACTGGACCACGCCGTGATTAAAACCAACGGCGTGGAACACCGCATTGCCGGGCTATCCTTGCGGGGCATCAGCGGCAAAAATGACAGCGGGATACATGGCACTGTAGCCGTGGTCGCCGATACCCTTTCCTCGTCCGACGAAAGTTTTAAATCCCTGTTCGCCGGCCCACCGAGCGCGCGTCTGGACATTGCCTATCAAGGGCTGGATGAGCGGGCGGTCCGCCAATACGCCGATATCAATAAACGGGTAAACCAGCGAGTCTATGGCGCCTTGTTAAGGGGTGAGGACGCGGCCATGGACGCGCTCTCGGAACAGGATATGCGCGCCTATGTATTCGCCATGGTGGGCCTGATCAGGCAGGGCTTCAAGTTTGATTATGGGATTACCCTCGGTCAGGGCGATACCAGTTCCGGCTTTAAATTAGCCGTCGACTGGGTGGATGACGAGGCTTTAATTCACAAAAAGACCCTGCGGGAGGTGCTAGGCGCAATTCAGGCGAATCTGAACCTTGTCATCGGCAAGGCTTTTTTAAGCGGCAATGAGCAGCTGATGCAAATGCCGGTGGCTATGGGGTATGCCGTGAATACCTCGGCGGGTATTGCAAGCGATGCCCGGCTTGATCGGGGCCGCTTGTTACTCAACGGCCGGGCGCTTCCCTACACACAGATACTGAATGGCGCGCTTAACCAAGAGCTTCCGTGGACGGCCTGGTAGCGATGTGGATGTTGCGAGGGCAAAAGACAAGACCAAAATTTAGGTTGAACCCTGACTGCCTATACTTATATCTAGGTATATCCACAAACCAAAAGACTGTTGGGATCGAAAAAATCAACGACTCTGACCTCTTTGATATTGCCTTTGATATTGAGCGTCCGGTTGAGTGGCGTGTTAGAGGTAATGCGCATATGCCCTTGAGACCTTGCCTTCGTGGTTGAAATGAAACACCTCTACGGATGGGCCACGAGCGCCGTTGTAATAGAGGGTGATACTGTTGACCCCTATAAGCGTGGTGACCAGCTCAAAATGCAGCTCGGGGATCAGTTGAAGGGCTTTTGCCCAATAGGCGCCCACCGCTTCTTTGCCCTTTAGCGTTCCTGACGGTTCACCCACGATCTTGACTATGACCGGTGACGACATTTCAAAATCGTCCGCATAGTGCGACAGAATACGAACAAGGTCATGCTTGTTCCAGGAATCAATCCAGTCGGCAGCAAAGTGGTCAGCGAAGGTCTTCTCGATCATGGATACCTCTAACGCCGCGCTCTGGGGCAAACCGAAGCGTAGCGTAGGTTTGTCCCTAGCAGCGCTTTGTTAGGGCCATCATCCTCCAACTTTGGGGAGTTTTACCTGCAAACCTGGGAGGTAAATACTTATTGGATTATCTTCACCTCTGTTGTTATCGGAAGGATTTAGATAATTTTTAATATGTTCAATTAACTCATTTTTTGCAGATTCCATTCTGTCCATTAATGTATAGATATCAGATACATCTATAACGATTGTTCGCCCCTGAGCCACATCGAATGGAATCTTGTCTCCCTTTCTAATTATTTGGATTGTTGGAAGTTTCGTCATGTGCCTGACACCTAATTCATAAAATGCATTTGGATTTCCAAATGAAAGGTCCGCAACACAAAATTTGCTTGAAACTATGTGTTCAAATATCTGTTGCGAAATCAATCCAGATCGACCGATTTTATCGGCCCTCACAACTTGAATTCCGAATTTTGTAAATGCAGGTTCTACTAAATGTTTTAAAAGCATATCAGCATGCTTGCGTTCAGCTGAAGACTCCTCCCCTATAGGTGTTATATAGAAGCAAAGCTTTTCGACATCAGACAAATCGGCTTGACTGTTTTCACCTTCTTCAGCCTCTTCGCTCTCAGTCGAAATAAACTCTGTGCCAACAGCGTCGGGCGCTTTAATATCTTTCTCAACGACTACTGATGTATTAGCAACTGCACCTTCTAGTCGTATAGTTTTCTTTCCACCAGAATGCTCAAGTATTATTCCAGCGTACTCGGCATTAGAAATTATTATGCTTTTTGCTTCCTCAACTCGATCCCGAGGAATGGAGTATCGATTTTCCAAAACATTATTAAGAAACTCATCGTCCGGTATAAGTTTGCCATCATAATCTGAGTAAAACTTACTTGGTAACGTGGGAATTCGTACTGCCTTTATGGCAGCCTCCGATTTCTCCTCAGGATAGTTTGGTACCAGCAACTTCCTCCCAGTTTCGGATAGATGAAACTTATCGCCCTCTTTCACTATAAGCTCATAGGCTTGAGCGCCCCAGATCAGATATTTGGTATTTGGGGATTTTGCGCCGACATTCATTGCACCCGCAATTTCGTCCCACGTCGCTGAGCCACCAGCATATATCTCATGTATTGGTTTAATGACCGCGAGACATTCCTCCAATGTTTTCTTGGGGAGATCGTTCGTCGATATCTGCTTTTTACCAGCCTTTGGGCCACGCGACTTGCCTTTAGATTTTTCTGTTTCTTCTGCCATATCCTATCCCTATCAAATAATTCGATCTCTCTAAAGCCCTAACGACCAAGCTCACCGGCAATTTTGGAGCGCAGCGGTAAAATTGTCCGTGTGCAGCGCCTTGTTATATTTGCATTTCTTAGTTTTCATTTTTCAACCATTGGATTGCTGCTTGTTCGTCTTGTTCGATGGCAATTTCTACCGCTCGCATGGCGCATTCAAGCATGTGTCTTGATTGTTTGCGTAAGTTAAATGATTCGATGACTTTTTGCTTAATTTCGAGTTGTTTCGATTCCGGTAGAATGGGTATGACTGTTCCTTTTACCTGGTCGGGTCTCCAATGGAGAATCACAGACCCGCCAACATCACGGTTAACTTGTTCCTTTGTCAGTATTGAATTTAGAACCAGCGTTAAATACTCATTATTAATTTTCTCTGTTTTGCTTTTCAGCCGGAGAATGCCGCCTGATGGGATCATTTTTTGCGGTGTTTCGTCTAGGTAGTAGGCAATGCCAGGCGTAGCATCCTTGCTAAATAGTATTTCTCCCTTCTTGGGCTGATGTTGTTTTATTTCCTGATACAGCTTTTCAGATATATATTTTTCTTCGGTGATCTCAAAGGGGCTAAGGTTACTCAC
>JBECKV010000209.1:0-15511 GCA_040235495.1 Porticoccaceae bacterium | reverse complement strand
GGTTTAGCGTGGAAGATCTGTATTCGTATATGCAAAGCGTCGGTGTCAAGGCCCGCGCGGCGGCCCTCGAACTGGGTCGCGCGGGCACCGATGCCAAAAACAAGGCCTTGCTGGCCATTGCCGCAGTGCTTGATCAGCGGCGGCAAGCGCTGGCCGAGGCCAACGGGCAGGACCTGGAAAAGGGTCGCGGCAACAATCTGGAGGCGGCGCTGCTGGACCGTCTGGAGCTTACCCCCGCCCGGATCGATGGCATGATCGAAGGGCTTCATCAGGTGGCGGCGCTGCCCGATCCGGTCGGCGAAATCACCGACATGAATTATCGTCCCAGTGGCATTCAGGTGGGCAAAATGCGTGTCCCCCTGGGGGTGGTGGGGATTATTTATGAGTCCCGCCCCAATGTGACGGTCGAGGCCGCCAGTCTGTGCCTGAAGTCCGGTAACGCGACCATATTGCGCGGTGGCAGCGAGGCCATTCATAGCAATCAGGCCATCGCCGCCTGTATCGCCAGCGGCCTGGAAGCCACCGGCTTGCCGGTAGAAGCCGTGCAGGTGATAGCAACCACGGATCGCGCCGCGGTCGGGCATCTGGTGACCATGTCGGATTATGTCGACGTGATCGTGCCACGGGGTGGCAAGGGCCTGATCGAGCGTATCAGCGCCGAGGCCAGGGTACCGGTGATCAAGCACTTGCACGGTGTTTGTCATGTCTACATCGACAGTGAAGCGGATCCGGGCAAGGCGCATAGGATTGCGCTGAATGCCAAAACCCATCGCTATGGCGTCTGTAATGCCATGGAGACCCTGCTGGTTGCGGCGGGCGTTGCCGGCGAGGTGTTACCCGGTCTGGCCAGGGCCTACGCGGAAAAGGGTGTGGAAATGCGGGGTTGTGACCGGGCCAGGGCGCTGATCGAAGCGGCTGGCCTGAGCTGCCTGGCGGCGACCGAGGCCGACTGGTATGAAGAATACCTGGCGCCGATACTGGCAATACGGGTGGTGGACGGACTGGACGCGGCGATGGCGCACATCAATACCTATGGCTCGCGGCATACGGAGGCCATCGTTACCGAGAACTACAGCACCGGGCGGCGTTTTATCAACGAAGTGGATTCCAGCTCGGTCATGATTAACGCCTCAACACGTTTTGCCGATGGTTTTGAATATGGCCTGGGTGCTGAAATTGGAATTTCTACTGATAAAATCCATGCCCGTGGCCCGGTCGGTCTGGAGGGATTGACGAGCCAGAAATACATCGTCCTGGGGGACGGGCATGTCCGTGAATAAAGTATCCCGGAATAAAGTGTCCGTTAATAAAGTGTCCGTGAATAAATCGGCGTGAGTGACGGTCTGCATTCAGGCATGACGAGGGCGGCTTGAAAGCAGTCGGCGTTTTCGGTGGCACCTTTAATCCCGTTCATATCGGCCATCTGCGCACCTGCGTGGAACTGCGGGAGCAGCTGGGTCTGGCGCAAATTCATCTGATCCCCAATGCCATTCCGCCCCACCGGACCGCGCCCGGAGTCAGCGCCGAGCATCGACTGGCCATGTTGCGTCAGGGTATCGACGGCGCGCCCGGCTTACTGGCGGATGATCGTGAACTGCGCCGCCCCGGGCCGTCCTATGCGATTGATACCCTGGGCGCCCTGCGGGCAGAACTGGGTGCCGGGATCAGCCTGGTGATGTGCATCGGCATGGATGGTCTGGTTGATCTGGCCGACTGGCATCGCTGGCGGGAGCTGCTCGACTTCGCGCACATCGTCGTCGTCGCGCGACCCGGCTGGTGCGCGCCAGCGGAAGGCACGGTAGCCAGGTGGTTGAGTGATAAACTGGAAAATGATGTGGCGGTACTGAAAGCTGAACCTTCGGGCAAGGTTTTGATCAGGGAAATGACACTGTTGCCGGTATCCTCGACCGAAATCAGAAGAATGCTGTCGAGCGGGCTTTCCGCCCGGTATCTGCTGCCTGACGCCGTGCTCGACTATATCCGGCGTCATCAACTATATGGAACGGGAGGACTATGACCAAGGCCCTGAACGATATCATCGTTGAAGCTCTGGAAAATGTGAAAGGCCGGGATATCACTGTTCTGGATGTCCGCGAATTGAGCGATGTGATGGATACTCTGATTGTGGTGAGTGGCAGTACCACGCGCCAGGTCCGGGCCCTCGCCGATTCGGTTATCGAAGATTGCAAGCAGGCGGGGTTTCGCCCCCTGGGCATCGAGGGCGCGGATGTCGGCGAATGGGTGCTGGTCGATCTGGGCGAGACCGTGGTGCATGTCATGCTCCCGGCAACGCGCGCGTTTTATGATCTTGAGCGCCTCTGGTCCCTGAGGCCCGGCGATCTGGCGATCGCCGGCGGCAACAACGTGCCGGGCGCCGACGCTGCCGGGGACTGAGTGGCCTTGAAGATCAAAATCCTGGCGGTGGGCGGCAAAATGCCCGAATGGGTGCGTTCGGGCTACGATGAGTACGCCAGGCGCATGCCCGCGGAGCTAAAACCGCAACTGGCGGAAATCCCCCTGGGTCAGCGCCGCAAGGGCGAAGCAGCCACCCGGGCCAAGGCCCAGGAAGGGCGGGCTATTGGCGATCATCTTAAACCCGACGATCACGTCATTGCTCTGGCGGTGGATGGCCAGCCCTGGAGCACCGAGCAACTGGCTGTTCGAATGCGGGCCTGGCAGGCCGGGGGCAGGGATGTGTGCCTGCTGATTGGCGGACCGGACGGGCTGAACGACGAGTGTCTGGCGCGCGCCGATCAGTGCTGGTCCCTGTCGGCCCTGACGCTGCCTCATGCGCTGGTGCGAGTGGTGCTTGCCGAGCAGTTGTACCGGGCCTGGTCGATCAACGCGGGCCACCCCTACCATCGTTAGCGGGTCGATGAGACGCCAATAGTGTATGCGCGAACGAAGGACGCTTAAAAACAAGCTGTGGGAGGCGCGGTTGTACGCGGCGCGCATCAGCTTTTCATTAATCGTGCTCTTGATCCTGACCGGCGTGCTGATCTGGCGCTATTACGACCTGCAAATCACGCGCCACCAGGAATTCACCACCGCCGCGGATAACAACCGAATTCACGTGCGCGCGGCCGCGCCGGCGCGCGGTCTGATCTACGACCGTAACGGTGTATTGTTGGCTGACAATCGCCCCGGCTTCACCTTGTCCATCGTCGTTGAACGCAGCGAGGATCTCGACGCCCTGCTTGTTGAACTCGATCGGCTGATCCAGTTGGAAGAAGAGGAAATCGATCGTTTTCGCAAGCTTGTCGGTCAGCGGCGGCCTTATGAATCCGTGCCGCTGCGCGACAAGCTGAGCGAGGACGAGCAGGCTGTGCTGGCGGTCAACGAACACCAGTTGCCGGGCATCGAAGTGTCGGCCAGGCTGGTCAGGTACTATCCCCTGGGTGAATTACTGGCCCATGTGGTGGGCTACACCGGGCGCATCAACGAGCGTGAGCTGGAGCAAATAGATCCCACGCGCTATCGCGGCGTTCACAGCATTGGCAAAACCGGGTTGGAAAAATATTACGAGGAAGCCTTGCTGGGCGAGGTGGGGTATGAGCGGGTGGAAACCAACGCCCGTGGCCGGGTCATGCGTGTGCTCGAGCGGATCGATCCCCTGCCCGGGCAAACCCTGCACCTTTATCTGGACAGCCGATTACAGGCGACTGCTGTCGAGGCGCTGGGTGAGGAACGCGGAGCGGTGGTGGCCATTGAAACCGACACCGGTGGCGTGCTGGCCATGGCCAGTAGCCCCTCGTATGACCCGAACCTGTTTGTCTCCGGAATATCCCACGCGGATTATGCCGCACTCAGCCAGTCGCCGGCGCAACCGCTGTTTGATCGTGCGCTGCGTGGCCGCTACCCTCCCGGCTCTACCGTAAAACCGTTTTTTGGCCTGGCTGCGCTGGATAGCAAAGTGATTAGCCCGGCCTATCGAATTTACGATCCCGGGTTTTATCAACTGGACAATGACAAACGTAAATATCGGGACTGGAAACGTGGCGGCCACGGCAGTCGTATTGACCTGCATAAAGCCATTGAGCAGTCCTGCGATACGTTTTTCTACGACGTCGGTTTTAGGACCGGCATCGACGCACTGCATCGCTATGCCACGCTATTCAGCTTCGGCCGCGCCACGGGGGTTGATTTGCCGGGCGAGAGCAGCGGGTTGATGCCGTCGCGGGAATGGAAGCGCGGCGCTCAGGGTCTGGCCTGGTACCCTGGCGATACTGTGAATGTCTCCATTGGCCAGGGTTTTATGCTGGTGACCCCACTGCAACTGGCGGTCGCCACTGCCCATCTCGCCAATCGAGGCCCGCGCCGGGTTCCCCGATTGGTGATGCGCTCGGGAGACGCGCTGGATGCAAGCCGGGCCGGTAGCCCGCATGATCTCGTTCCAGCCCCGATGGATCAGATTGTTGAAGAAGAACCGCTGCACTTCCAGGATAGTCACTGGGAGGTTGTCATTGACGCCATGATTGCGGTTGTCCACGGCGCCAGGGGAACCGCGAGCCGGGCGGTAACGAAGCTCGACTACCTGATGGCCGGCAAGACCGGTACTGCCCAGGTAGTCGGTATCAAGCAGGACGAGAAATACGATGCCAGCAAGCTGGCCAAACTCCAGCTCGATCATGCGCTGTTCATCGCTTTCGCGCCGGCGGACAACCCGCGCATCGCAGTCGCGGTAATCGTGGAAAATGGCGAGCATGGCAGTTCCACGGCGGCGCCCGTGGCACGGCGGGTTATCGACGAGTACCTGGGCTACTCGACGAAGAGCGAGGTAGCCGATGGCGGAGTTTGACCGTCAGCTGCGCGAACACGGTTCGAGCATCCACGTCCACCGGCGCGACTGGTATCGGCTGCGTATCGATTATTTCCTGCTCGGTGTACTGATCCTGCTCATGATCGCCGGGGCTTTTATACTTTATAGCGCCAGCGGTCAGCAGGGTATGTATCTTAAGCGCCAGTTGGTGTTTATGGGCGGGGGTCTGGCTGGCATGATTGCGGTCGCGCAGATCCAGCCGCGGTTTCTCGAACGGTGGGCGTTCGTCTTCTACGGCTTTGGCCTGATATTACTGATCGCGGTGATTTTTTTTGGTGTCGGCGCCAAGGGCGCGCAACGCTGGCTGTCGCTTGGTGGTTTTCGGTTTCAACCCTCTGAATTGATGAAAATCGCGGTTCCTTTAATGATTTCGAGCTATCTTGGCGCCCGCATTTTGCCACCTCGCCTGGCGGCGGTGGTGACCAGCATGCTGATGATTGCACTGCCCTCGGTATTGGTGGGCATACAACCCGATCTGGGCACTGCCCTGCTTATTTTCGCCGCCGGCGGTTTTGCCCTGTTCCTCTCCGGCTTGCGCAAACGCTACCTGTTCGGCGCGGTGTTGGGCGTGATGTTGGCGGCGCCACTATTCTGGTTTTATCTGTTGCACGACTATCAGAAATTGAGGCTTACCACCTTACTTGATCCCCAGTCCGACAAGTTGGGGGCCGGATGGAATATCATTCAGTCCACGACCGCGATCGGGGCTGGCGGCTTTGGCGGCAAGGGCTGGTTCGCGGGTACTCAGTCGCAACTGGATTTTCTACCGGAAAGTCATACCGATTTCATTATCGCCGTACTGTCCGAAGAGCAGGGCTTTTTCGGTGTCATGCTGTTATTGGCCCTGTACCTGGCGATTATTTTTCGTGGTATTTACATCAGTCTCGCGGCCCAAAGTATGTTTGGGCGATTGTTGGCCGGTAGCATCACGCTGACCTTCTTTGTCTATGTTTTTGTCAATATGGGCATGGTTGCGGGCCTGTTGCCGGTGGTGGGCGTGCCACTGCCGATGGTGAGTTACGGCGGTACTGCCGTTGTGACCTTGCTGCTGGGCTTTGGTATGCTGATGTCCGTCGGTACGGAAGAGAAAAGGATGGGTAGCTAGACGTGAAAGTCGGACGCATTTTGTTGCTGGTTTTGCTGGTGTTTCCTTATATCGGGCAGGCCGAGACGAGCCGGCATTACGCCGATAATGCCCTGGCACTGGAGTTCGCGGACTACATGGTGCGCGAACATGGTTTCGAGCCCGTCGATATGCAGGCCCTGCTCGCCGAGGCCGCCTACAAGCAGTCCATTATCGACGCCATGAACCGGCCCGCGGAAAAGGTCAAGGCATGGAAGGATTATCGGAAAATCTTCCTGACCGAGAGGCGTTTGCGTGAGGGAGTGGAATTCTGGCAGGAACAGCGAGCGACCCTGGAGCGGGCGGAAGCTGAATTCGGCGTGCCAGCGGCGATCATCGTCGCCGTTATCGGCGTTGAGACGCATTACGGGCGCATTACCGGCAGTTACCGGGTAGTGGACGCGCTCAGCACCCTGGCTTTCGATTTTCCCCGACGCAGCAGCTTCTTCACTCGGGAACTGGAAAACTTCCTTTTGCTCTGCCGCGAACAGGGCCTCAATCCCGTCAATCTGAAGGGTTCGTATGCCGGGGCCATGGGCTACGGGCAGTTCATGCCCAGTAGTTACCGCGCCTATGCCATCGACTACAGCGGGGATGGCGTGGCCGATATCTGGACCAACCCCGTGGATGCAATCGGCAGTGTGGCCAATTACTTCGCCCGACATGGTTGGCAGACCGGAGCCGGCGTTGCCATGCGCGCGCGAATAGCCGGTAAGTATGATGAACAGAATCTGAATGAGGTAGTCAAACCCCACCTGGACCTTTCGGCGTTGGCATTGCGTGGCTTTACCCCCGTTGATAGTGGCCTGGACAGCAGTACGCTGGCGATACCGCTGAAGCTGGAAGGCGACAAGGGCGCCGAGTTCTGGCTGGGTCTGCACAATTTCTACGTTATCACGCGGTATAACACCAGTTACCGCTATGCCATGGCAGTAAAGGAGTTAGGTGAAATGCTGATTGAGCGAATGGCGAATGTTACGTCTTAAACCGAGTATCTGTGTGCTGGCGCTGGTGAGCCTTGTACTCGCCGGCTGCTCTTCCAGCTATAAAGGAGCGGCCAAGGAGCCCGTGACGCCCAGTGATGGCCCGCCCCTCCATGACTTAGACGTATCCAACATTCCCGATGCCGTGCCAAGGGTCGAGGCAATCGGGCGGGCGGGCAACAAGAATCCCTACACTGTGCTGGGACGCACCTATAACCTTCTGGGCACGGCCAAGGGTTATCGGGAGGTGGGTATCGCTTCGTGGTACGGCACCAAGTTTCACGGCAATACCACCTCAAATGGCGAAATCTACAGCTTGTACGGGATGACGGCGGCCCATAAGACCCTGCCTATTCCAAGCTATGTGCGCGTCCGAAACCTCGATAACAATCGCAGCGTCATTGTCAGGGTCAATGATCGCGGGCCGTTTCATGATGATCGCGTCATCGATTTATCCTACGTGGCGGCCAAGAAACTGGGTTACGAAAAGACGGGTACGGCCAGGGTCGAGGTAACGGCGATCGACCCCAGGGACTACCAGACCAATACGGTTCAGGCGCCCAGCCTGGAGAATGGCAGGGCGACCGCCCTGACACCGCCATTGGCTATGAACGCGGCCGGCTCGAAGCGTGCCGACACCGGTGCTACGGCGAGCACCGAGGTAAAGCCGGCGAAGGCCGCGTTTTTACAGACGGGAGCGTACACCACCTATCAGCTTGCCGTGCAGCACCGGGACCAGGTCGCCAACCATACCGAATACCCTGTCCACATCAAAAAAACCAGTACGCACAAGCCCAACCGCTCGGTGTTCAAGGTGATGGTGGGCCCCATTGTCGACCATCTCCAGATTGCCCGGGTGCGCGAGCGACTCGAAACCCTGGGGCCCTTCAAGTCCTTTGTCGTCTACGATACCGGATCGTGGGAATCGTAGATCGCTTGATGGATGGTTTGTCAAAATGTCGTAGCCGCGGTTAGTAGCAAGGGTTTTACAGGATCAATAATTTATGTCGAGAGTTAAGCAAACGGCGAGGTCGATGGTTCGGTCTCTGGCAGTCATTGGCGTGGCGATGGCCATGGTCAGCGCCGCTCAGGCGGAACTCCTGATTCCGGCGCCGCCACAGATCGCCGCTAAATCCTGGATTCTGATCGATGCTCAAACCGGCAGGGTATTGGTCGAAAATAATGCCGATGAGGCCCTGCCGCCGGCCAGTCTGACCAAAATCATGACCAGCTACGTGGTGGCCGGCGAAGTCCACAGTGGCAAAATATCCTTGACCGACATGGTGCCGGTCAGCGTCACCGCCTGGCGGATGGGTGGCTCGAAAATGTTTGTCCGCGAGGGCACGGAAGTCCCCGTGCAGGATCTGCTTCGCGGTGTCATCATCCAGTCAGGCAATGACGCGACCGTGGCGCTGGCCGAGTACGTGTCGGGCAGCGAATCGGCGTTTGCCGACGTGATGAATCAACAGGCAAGGTTGCTCGGCATGAGTAACAGCCATTTCGCCAATGCCACCGGCTGGCCCGCGGAGGGACACCTGACAACTGCTCGGGACCTGTCTCTGCTGTCCCGGGCGCTGATCAGGGATTATCCGGACCACTATGATCTGTATTCGGAAAAATATTTCGAATACAACGGCATCAAGCAACCGAATCGCAACCGTCTTTTATGGCGTGATAGCTCAGTGGACGGTGTTAAAACCGGCCATACCGAGGAGGCCGGGTACTGTCTGGTTGCCTCGGCGGAGCGTGACGGCATGCGTTTGATCGCCGTGGTTATGGGTACGGACGGCGAGGAAACCCGCGCCAGGGAGTCGCAGAAGCTGCTCGCCTACGGTTTTCGCTACTATGAAACCAGTCGGCTATATAGCGCTGGTGATGTTATTAAACCTGCTAACCGGATCTGGTTTGGCAAGCAGGACAGTGTCGATCTCATTGTCGATCAGGACATCTATCTGACCCATCCGCGCGGGGCGAGGGAGAAGCTCAACGCTGAGGTGCTGATTGACGACATCCTGCGCGCGCCCTTGACCAGCGCGGACGAGGCCGGGCGCCTGATCGTTTCCCAGGAGCAGGAACAACTGCTGAGCACACCCCTGCGTGTCGCCCGGGCCGTTGAGGAGGCAGGTTTTTTTGCCCGGCTCTGGGATCACCTCGTCCTGTTTATCAAAGGGCTGTTTGGCGGATGAGTGGCGACTGGGACGAGCCGAAAGCTCCAAAGATCGAATTTCCCTGTGACTATCCAGTCAAGGTCATGGGTGATAAGTGCGAGGCTTTTCGCAGCCACGTACTGACAGTGATGGAGCGTCATGCACCCGGTTTCGACACGATGAAGGTGACTGTACGCGACAGTCGCGCAGGCACCTACCAGTCCCTCACCGTCACCATTACCGCCACCGGGGAAGATCAGCTCCGGGCAATTTTTGTTGATTTGAAATCCAGTTCGCTGGTGCGCATGGTGCTGTAGAGTGCTGGTTCCTGTCTTGGTTATTACGCCAGGTCCTTTCAGGCTGGAATTACCATGGTCGACCGTTGCCTAGCGGTTCGATGCCTGGGCCTGTGTGATTACGGCCCGGTGTTCGAGGCCATGAAGGCTTTTACGGAACAGCGCGATGTCGGCAGCCCGGATCAACTCTGGGTGGTGGAACACCCGCCGGTGTTTACCCTCGGGCAGGCAAGCAAGGCCGAACACCTGCTCGAAACTGGCGATATTCCCGTCATACAGACCGATCGCGGTGGCCAGGTCACTTACCATGGCCCGGGTCAGGTAGTGGTTTATGTTCTGGTCAACCTGAAAGCGGCGTCACTGAATGTCCGACAGCTGGTGTGCGCGATCGAAAACAGCATCAAACAGCTGCTCGCCTCCTATGGCATCGATGCTCAGACCCGCGAACGCGCGCCCGGTGTCTACGTCGGTGACGCCAAAATCGCGTCCCTGGGGCTGCGCATCCGCAAGGGCAATAGCTACCACGGTCTGGCGTTCAACGCCGATGTGGCTCTGGAGCCTTTTCAACGCATCAATCCCTGCGGATATCCGGGGCTGGCGATGACGCGCCTGGCCGATCTGTTGCCCGCTGCCAGCATGCCGGCAAAAAATGAACTGATTGCCGCCCTGCTCGACGGACTCAGTGCTAAGCTCGGTTATGATGGCTGGTATAGCCTGGACAGCGTCGGCCAACCGGCCGGCTGAGGGTGTGCGGTGATCGTGCACAATCAGTAAAAGTCGTGCAGCAATAAAGTCGTGCAGCAATAAGGTCGTGCAGCAACAAAATATGAAACACGTGGATCAATCAGACCAGACAGATAAGCCGAAAACGCCGGTCCGGCGCACCCGCCGATTACGCCAGGGCGAAAAGTTGCGCAGCGCCGCCAAGGTGGAGCGTATTCCGGTCAAGGTCATCGCCACCGAGACTCACCCGCGCAAGCCGCCCTGGCTGCGCGTGCGTCTGGGTCAGGGCGGCGAAGTTCAGCGGATCAAGTCGATTCTGCGGCAACACAAGCTCGCAACCGTTTGTGAGGAAGCCGCCTGTCCCAACCTGGGCGAATGCTTTGGCGGTGGCACGGCCACCTTTATGATCATGGGTGATATATGCACTCGCCGCTGCCCCTTTTGCGACGTCGGCCACGGCAAGCCCCGACCACTGGATATCGACGAACCGGACAACCTGGCCAGGGCCATTGCCGAGATGGGCCTGCGTTACGTGGTGATCACGTCGGTGGATCGGGATGATCTGCGCGATGGTGGCGCGGCGCACTTTGCCGACTGTATCAGCGCCACCCGTGGCGCCTGCCCGGAGATAAAAATCGAAATTCTGGTGCCCGATTTTCGCGGGCGCATGGAGCCGGCGCTGGATATTCTCGGCGCTACGCCACCGGATGTTTTCAACCATAATCTGGAAACCGTCCCCCGGCTCTATCGCCAGGTGCGTCCGGGCGCCAATTACCAGTGGTCGTTGCGCTTGTTACAAGCCTACAAAAAGTGCCAGCCCGGCGTACCCACCAAGTCGGGTCTGATGGTAGGGTTGGGTGAGACCAAGGATGAACTACTGACAACCCTGGATGATCTGCGTGCGCATGGCGTCGATATGCTCACGCTTGGGCAGTATTTGCAGCCGTCGAAAAACCATCTGGCGGTGCAGCGCTACGTGCACCCCGATGAATTTGCCGAATACCGAGAATTTGCCTATTCAATCGGATTTGACCATGTCGCCTCCGGGCCGCTAGTGCGCTCTTCGTACCACGCGGACCGTCAGGCCAAGGGCGAGGAGATTACCTGATGAGTATGAACAAAAGCACTGAAACTGAAATCGAAGCGGCGGTTTTTCGCAGGTTTCTGCAACACCTCGATGACCATAAGGACGTGCAGAATATCGAACTGATGAACCTGGCCGATTTTTGCCGCAATTGCCTATCAAAGTGGTATGTGGCCGCCGCCCGGGAACGTGGGGTCGAGGTCGACTACGAAGTGGCCCGCGAGCGGGTTTATGGCATGCCCTACGGGGAGTGGAAAGACAAGTATCAGACTGAAGCGACGCCAGAGCAATTGGCTGAGTTCGAGGCCCGGCAAAAGGCTCAATAAGCCATCCATGATGAACAGGTCCGGCCCGCTGCTTTTGGTAGTGCTGGTTCTGGGGGGCTGCGCGACGGCACCGGACAACCCGCATAACCTCTGTGATATTTTTGAGCAAAAGCGCGGCTGGTATTCCGCCGCCCGGGCGTCCGCCGATCGCTGGGGTGGCCCCATTCATGTGCCCATGGCCATGATGTACCAGGAATCCGGTTTTCGCAATGACGCCAAACCGCCGATGCGCTGGTTTCTGGGTGTTATTCCGCTCGGACGGGCGAGTTCGGCTTACGGGTATTCCCAGGCGCTGGATACCACCTGGGCGCACTATCAGCGCGAGGCGGGCGGGTTGTTCAAAAGCCGGGACGATTTCGCTGACGCCATCGATTTCATGTTCTGGTACATGGATAAAAGTTACCGGATCAACGGCGTGTCCAAATGGGATGCCCGCGCCCAGTACCTGAACTATCACGAGGGTCATGGTGGCTATGCCCGTGCCACCTATAAAGACAAGCCCTGGTTGATCGCGGTGGCGCGTAAGGTGGACTCTCGCGCCAGCGTCTATGCCGCCCAGTACAACAGTTGCGAAAAACGCCTCGACCGCAGTTGGTTGATGCGCCTGATCTTCTAGTTTTATTCTTTATTTTCCCGGCTGAATCCCCGGATTCCATTCAGAACAAGGATTACCAGATGGACGGAGTAAAAAAGCATGTCAGTGCCTTGAGCGTCGAGGACCTCCCTAAATGCTGTGAAGCCGAGGAGTTCGATTTCGAGACCACGAATGACCTGGAGCCGCTGACCCAAATCATTGGTCAGGATCGTGCCCTCGAAGCGATCCACTTTGGCCTGGGCATGAGAAGCAATGGCTACAATCTCTATGTGCTCGGCCCACCGGGCGTGGGCAAGTTTACCGCGGTCAACCAGTACATACAGGGTTTGGCGCATCGCGGCCCGGTCCCCAATGACTGGTGTTATGTTAATAACTTCAAGGATGCCTCCAAGCCATTGCGCATGGAATTGCCTCCCGGGCGGGGCATTATCCTGCAGCAGGACATGCTGCGCGTGGTTGAGGATCTGAAAACCGCCATCCCCCAGGCCTTTGACAGTGACGAATACAAGGCCCGCGCGCAGCAGATTGAGACAGCGCTCCAGGAAAAGCAGGAGGGTGCGTTTCGGGCTTTGCACGAATCCGCCAAGGAGAAGGACATAAAGCTCTACCAGGGTCCGGAAGGATTTTCGTTTGTCCCCCTGGTCAATGGCGAGGAAATCACACCGGAGGTTTTTGAAAAGCTCAGCGAGTCGGAACAAAACAAGCTTGAACAGAACAATCAGGCCCTGCGCGAGCAATTGCGTGAAATCCTGCAAAAGCTTATCCCCGCGTGGCGCAAGGAGGCGCGGGAAAAATTTCGTAAGGTCAATCACGCCGTGACGATGGAGGCCGTGGGTCCGTATATCGACACCCTGACGCGAAAGTACGCCGACCTCCCGCAGATGCTCAGCTACCTGAGCGATGTGCAGGCCGACATCATTGCCAATGCCGCCGACTTCCGACCCGCCGAAGCCATGATGCCCGGCATGCCACCGGTGGCCAATTCACTGAGTCGCTTTGAAATCAATGTCATGCTCGACAACAGCGAGACCACGGGCATGCCGGTGGTTTACGAGGAGCATCCCACCTACGGCAACCTGTTGGGAAGGGTGGAAAACAAAGCCTACATGGGTATGCTCACCACCGATTTCACACTCATTAAACCCGGTGCCCTGCACAAGGCCAACGGCGGTTACCTGGTCCTGGAAATCCGTAAACTGCTGATGCAACCCTATGCCTGGGAAGGCCTAAAACAGGCTCTTTATTCCCATGAGCTGCGCATCGAACCGCTGGAGCGCAGCCTGGGCCTCGCCAGCACCATGTCCCTGGAACCGGAATCCATCCCCCTCGATGTGAAAGTTGTACTGCTGGGGGACCGTACGCTCTACTACATGCTCTACGCCTACGATCCCGACTTCGCCGAGCTATTCAAGGTGCCGGCGGATTTCGAGGCGCGTCTGGATCGTAATCCCGATAACGATTTTCTCTACGCCCGCATGATCGCCAGCATGGTGCGCAAGGAGGGCATGCTGCCCTTTGATAAAACCGCGGTCGCGGCCGTGATCCGCCAAAGCATGCGCCAGGTCGAGGACTCGGAAAAACTCTCGACCCACATGGGCAGCATCGCGGACATGATCAGCGAGGCGAGTTACTGGGCCGGCCAGGCCGGCCGCAACGTGGTCACCAGTGACGACGTGCAGAAAGGTATCCGTACCCAGATAGAGCGGGTGGACAGGGTCCGGGACCGGATTCAGGAAGGCATACTGCGCGAACAGGTCATGATCGACACCTCGGGCGAGGTGGTCGGACAGGTCAATGGCCTGTCGGTTCTGCAAATGGGCAACTTTGCCTTTGGCCAACCCTCGCGCATCACTGCCACGACCCGTCTGGGAGATGGCCGCCTGATCGACATTGCGCGAGAATCCGACATGAGCGGGCCGACCCATACCAAGGGCGTGTTTACCCTGTCTGCTTTTCTCGGCGCCCGCTATGGCCAGACGGCACCCATGTCACTGACTGCCAGCATAGCCTTTGAACAGAGTTACGGCGGCGTTGATGGCGACAGCGCCACCATGGCTGAACTCTGCGCCCTGGTTTCATCGCTCAGTGGCGTACCCATCAAGCAGTGCTTTGCCATCACCGGCTCCATGAACCAGCTCGGTCGCGCCCAGGTGATCGGCGGGGTGAACGAAAAAATCGAAGGTTTTTTTGACATTTGCAAGGCCCGCGGCCTTACCGGTAGTCAGGGTGTCATCATTCCCGCCAAAAATGTCACCAATCTGATGCTTAACCCTGAAGTGACCGAAGCCATCGAACACGGGCAGTTCAGTATTTACCCGGTTGAGCACGTTGATCAGGCTATTGAAATCCTCACCGGTATCAGTGCGGGTGATGAGAATGAAGACGGTGAATTCCCCCCGGATAGCGTCAACGGCAAAGTGCAGGCGCGGCTGAAATATTTCGCCGAATTACGCCGGGGTTTCGGTAAGGACGAAGCCGGAGAGCCGGAGATCAAAAAAGTGGTAGTTCCGCAACCGGAGCCGGAACCGCCACAGCCACAAGGTCGCCGGGCCTAAGTCCGTGATTGCGCCGTGCCTGATCATCGAGCACGAGATATTAAAAGAGGAACGATAATGAAACCGAGAATCGCCGCCGCGGTTGCCATAACCCTTGCCGCATTGTCACTTTCATCCTGCGCTAAAGTGGGTAGCGAGCGCTGGTGTGAAAACATGAAGGACAAACCGACGGTCGAATGGTCCATCGAGGATGCGGCAAACTTTGCTAAGCACTGCGTGAAGTTTTAGGTGCCTGTGTATTCCCGCTGTCACAGTTAAGGCCGGGTTTGTGTTAGTTCCGATGGGAGGACAAAAATCAAGACGGTATTTGACACCTGGATTGGAAGGGTAGGTGAGAGTGCCGGGGGATACTTTTTAGGGTTTAGCTGGCAGCCCTGGCGTGAAAAACCTTCGATACATGGAGATAAACTAGCAGCGTGTGCGTGTTGGTTTATTAAAGTAGATCCAGCAGGCTTTTTGTGCCGGCGTAATGCCGGGGTTCTACCCAGTTTTAACGATGAGCCCAACAGTATTAGAGAAGCCGGATACCGCTTTTTCTTTTTCTCGCGAGAGGAGGAGCGACGGTATGTGCATGTGCTAGGCCCGGACGGAGAGGCAAAGTTCTGGCTAGAGCCTGATATAGAACTCGCTAAGAATCATCGACTTTCTGATGTGCAATTGACCAAAATTGGCAAGATCGTGGAGGATCACAAAGATGGGCTCATCAGCGCATGGGATTCCCACTTCAGAAACTGAAGTTACTAACGTCTCAGCTCACGGCCTGTGGCTACTTAGCCATGGCAAGGAGTTGTTTCTATCATACGAAGATTTTCCTTGGTTTAAAGACGCACCAATTGGGAAGGTTGCCGCGGTAGAGGAAG
>JBECKV010000060.1:0-4662 GCA_040235495.1 Porticoccaceae bacterium | reverse complement strand
TAATGCCGCGCTCGCGCTCTTCCGGGGCGTTGTCAATGCCATCAAAGGCTACCGCTTGCCCTCCCCAGGTCTCCGAACATACCCGCGTCAGCGCCGCCGTCAGCGTCGTCTTGCCATGGTCCACGTGACCTATCGTCCCAACATTGACGTGGGGCTTCAGCCGCTCAAACTTCTCTTTTGACATTACGCGCCTCTCCTCTTCAAGGACCAACTAACAACAGAGTTCCATTGCCCTGGATAATATTCACGGTTAATAAAAAACGTATGGCCAATCACTTATCGGGCGGCTATGACTGCCGTTTTACATCTGGTTATATCTACTTTATCCTCAATATCCGCGGGCCCAACTATCTACAGGCCCGATGGATCTCCCGCTTCTCTCATGGACGGCTTATCGTCGACGCCTGGGCAATCTATTACCGCATCAGCGTCCACCAGTGCCGGCGGCAAGCTGGAGCTCATAACCGGATTTGAACCGGTGACCTCTTCCTTACCAAGGAAGTGCTCTACCGACTGAGCTATATGAGCCGCAATCCCGATATCTACTTTTCTGGAGCGGGTAGCGGGAATCGAACCCGCATCATCAGCTTGGAAGGCTGAGGTTCTACCATTGAACCATACCCGCGGCATCCACCCGCTATTCAGTCCCGTGAGCAACCGTTATTGTCGGCACCCTTGTTGCAAATCAAATATTGGTGGAGGGGGGCGGATTCGAACCACCGAAGCTTGCGCGTCAGATTTACAGTCTGATCCCTTTGGCCACTCGGGAACCCCTCCCGGAAAAGGGCGAGCATTGTCCGCACTCGACCACCCTTTGTCAACTTCAATCCCTGTCAAAGCACCGGGCTCTCCGCCTGGCTGAATATGGAGCTGGCGAGAGGAGTCGAACCCCCGACCGGCTGATTACAAGTCAGCTGCTCTACCTACTGAGCTACGCCAGCAATATCCGGCTAAAAAAGAACCGGAATTTTATTGAAATTGCATTGATCACGCAACAAATTCAACCGCTTAGTACAGAAACAGGGCACCAATTCCAGCGTCCTTGACCGGGTTGCTGGATGGCGCTTCGCCAAGGGTTGTGCGTTGTGTTTCGTATGCGCCGTTCAACCCTTGGCCCTGGCGCATTTGACGGTATCCACCATCAAACCGGGACTCGCCATGCCTATATCCCGCCAAAATTCTTTTGACAGTGCGCCAAAAGTCACGCTCGGCATGGACACCCAGAAACTATCACTAAAACTTGCCGTTGACGTTATTATCGTGGAAAACCCCACCTCCTTTAGCACTTTTTGCCTTTTCTCGGCATTTTCTCGCAGTTTGAAAAACCCCAAAGAGATAGCGTTTTCCACTTTGCCATTGCCGAATTTGCCATCGCCAAAGACAAAATAGTCCACGTTGTTAGCAAGCAATGCACTGATGAGCGCTTCTCTTTCACTCCTCGTAGTGGGCGCAGGCAGATATACCCAGTAACCCTCGGCCCCCATATCGACATCCCCACGAGCGGTCACGGAAAGGCCGGCAGCATCCATTTCCCTGGATAAACGCTCTATGCTTGGTTTATCGAGAGGCCCGAGAACCCAACATGAGCCGTCCGCTTGGGTTCCGGGGGAAACATTTACTACCTCAGTACCATGCTGATGGTCCGGAAGTTCAGATAACAAAACCAAAGACGTCGCTTTACTGACCTCCCCGGGCCGCGGAGACATCAAGCTGGAGGCCTCGGGCCCTCCGTCGAGCCAGTAGTAGGTTAAAGCATTCAGGAGTACGAGTACCGCCACGAACCATTTCATGATCGCTCCAGCAGCTGGCAATTAGGGCAGGGCATAACCGAGGCCATCCAGCACCAGATCGGGGATATGGTGGGTATTTTTCCTGAATACTGGCAGCAGCCAACCAGCGCCCCCACCGGTCAGCACTAAAGTCGCCGCTCCCTCTTTCTCCTGCAACCAGGACAGACTTCTGGCGACCATCGCTTCGATCATGAGGCGACAACCGTGTTGAACGGCCTCACCGGTATCCCGTCCCGGCTGGTGGCTATCGCACGGACCTGCCTCAAACCGCACCCCGTTCGTCCCGCTGAATAGCGCCCGGTACATCATCTGTTCACCCGGTACAATGTAGCCGCCCAAGTGCATACCACGAGCGCCGATGAAGTCTACGGTCACGGTGGTTCCAGCATCGACCACCACGCAGGGGCTAGCTACGCTATTCCAAGCAGCCAGCACTGCTAGCCAACGGTCAACACCGAGTTTTTCAGGTTTCTCGTAGCCGTTGGTAACGCCTGCCATACTTGGCCCGGAAACTGCCACTTCGATATTCAAACCCGTGTGTTGTCGCACCCATCGGCGCAGGCTCTGCTCCAGTTCGGCACCGCAGACGTTGGAAACACGCACCCTGAACAGGGTGCCTGCGCCTGCCAGCATGGGCGTCCATGCCCGGGGTTCGTGCGTCACTGAACCGCGCGCGAGGGTAGCGCTACCATTAACGATGCGCCATTTTATGGAGGAGTTTCCCGCATCAACCTCTAAAATCAATGGGCTCTCCTGAGGCTGATCTCACCACCACTAAAGTACTTTTCTTCACCGTCCACCTCCAGACGAATTGCACCCGTATCGGACACACCGCGGGCAATTCCAGAGATTGTCTTGCCCGACGATATCAGGCACACGCTTTCGCCACGGTGGGTATCGAAACCTTCCCACGCATCACGGTAGGCGGTAAAACCCAGGTCCGCATAGGTAGACAACAGGGGCAGTAATTTTGAAATGACGGTAGCGGCAAGGCCATTGCGGCTCAAGGTCGCATAGCCACCCAGGTCAGCCCAGGGCTGATCAATCACCGCATCCGTGGGCATGGCAAAATTGATACCTATCCCCACCACCACCTGACAGGGACCCACCGGATCGCCGAGCATTTCCAGCAAAATGCCACCTACCTTACGACCACCCAGGAGGATATCGTTGGGCCATTTAAGTCCGGCCTCCTGAATACCGAGTTCTCGAATGGCGCGACATACGACCACACCCACCGCAAGGCTGAGGCCTTCCATAACCGCTACACCCTGATCAAATTCCCAGGTAACGGATAGATAAATGTTGCGCCCAAACGGGCTGACCCAGGTGCGCCCGAGCCGACCCCTGCCCTGGGTTTGTCGCTCGGCCAAGCAAACCTGTCCGGCGCCGCATCCGGCTTCGATCAGATTTTTCGCATAGCTATTAGTCGAATCTATATGGTCCAGGAGATGAAGATTACGCAATAATTCCGTCGCGTCAGGCGACATCCTCGAGGTAATACGGTCGTGGGACAACAACTCGATCCCGCCCTCCATCTGGTAACCTTGGCCGCGGAGTTTGCGGACGGGAATTCCCCACTCCTGGAGTTGCCGCACATGTTTCCAGACCGCCGTCCTGCTGATGCCTAATTGCTCGCCAATGGCAGAGCCTGACAAGCGCTCTCCGCTGGCCAGAAGATTCAGGACTGTCTTCCAGGTATCACTCATTTCGAACTCTATTGATTTACCAAACCAGCCGATGGAAAGCTGCCCGGGACACGGGGTCTTTTCCAGTCACGGAACAATAAAACCTAAACCCAGCAAAAGCGCCACCAGCGCGAATAAACGCTTCAGGAACCTCGCCGGCAAACGATGGGCCAGGGAAGCTCCCAAACGGGCGGCGGGGATGCTGGTCAAGGTTATGCCCAACAAGGCCGGCAAAAACACATAGCCGAAAGCGCCACTGGGCAGGTCAGGAGCCGCCCAGCCTCTTATGATATAGGTCAAGGAACCCAGGATCGCGATGGGAAAGCCCAGCGCGGCCGAAGTGCCTATGGCCCTGGCAATATCGACATTGCAGTAGGCCAGAAAAGGCACGCTCAGGGATCCACCACCGATGCCGAAAATTCCGGACACAAAACCAATGCCGGCCGCACCCCCGAAGCTGGCGACAGGTCCCGGCAATTCGCGATGGGGCTTGGGAGTACCACCAAACGCCATCTGCACACCCACGGCAATCAGGAAGATACCAAACAAAGCCTGCAAGAGAGTCCCAGACAGCGCGGTGGCCAGCAACCCGCCGGCAATAACTCCGAGGCCAATTCCCGGCGCCATCCAAGCAAAGAAGCGCCACAGAACCGCCGACCTACGGTGGTGGGTGTATACGGAACTCAGCGAGGTGACAACGATGGTGGCCAGAGAAGTACCAATCGCCATGTGGGTCAACACTCTGTCTTCATACCCGCTGAGCGTAAAACTGTAGATCAGCACCGGGACCACAATGGCTCCACCGCCGAGGCCAAACAAGCCCCCAAGCAAACCCGCGACCACTCCGGCCAGCAGATATACAAACATAATTTCCATAAAACCCCGTTTGCACTGTCTTCGTGATAGGCATGATCATTTGCGCTGGGGGATTATACGGGGTGTGCCGTGCGCCAGTCTGGCCAATCTAGTCTGGTCAATCTAGAGAACATACGTTTTAAAGAACGGACTCTGCTCTTCCAGGGAACAACAAAAAACCCTCCAGCGGTGATCCACTGAAGGGTTTTCGGATTAAGCGCCTGGCAATGACCTACTCTCACATGGGGAAACCCCATACTACCATCGGCGATAACGCGTTTCACTTCTGAGTTCGGGATGGGGTCAGGTGGTTCCACGTCTCTATCGTC
>JBECKV010000187.1:0-14330 GCA_040235495.1 Porticoccaceae bacterium | reverse complement strand
GAATAGTTGTAGTTCCACAGGCTGACGTCGTAGGAAAAGTCTCCGACTTCGCCGCCGTAGCCGACGAAATAGTCATACTCATTACCGAGCGTATCGTCGCCACTGCTAACCCAAATACCCGCGTAGGCCCCGCCAACGCTATAGATGAGGTCACCGGAAACCGCCGCGCTGCCGTTCCCCAGATCAATTCCGCGCCAAAGGTACATATTGGCCACCGCAGCCGAAGCTGAGACTTCCGCAACCGCTGGGTTGGAAAGGGCTACCGCACCCGTCATGGCCAGAGCCGCAACACCTGCACGCGCTACCTTGGATTTGTTTAACAACATAGTTTTTCCCTCTGCTTATCAATCAAATAAAAGAGTTAAGGGGTAAGAGTTCCAACGCCCTCAACTATCGATAAGCACGAGCCGTGCCATGTTGTTAAGTTAATGATTTACTTAGATTTTATGGAGACAAAAGCCATCCTGGGGGAACTAGCTTTCGGTCAATGGGTGGAATCATCACGTCGATGCAGCTCAATTGCACCATTTAGGTGCAATTGAGTGGAAGCTACATGCCAACGCGCTGCTCCAAGGCATCGAGGCGTTTGAGAATCTCCAGCTGATTTTTCCTCAGTGCTTCCAAATCCGCCGAACCTGCCTGTTGGCCAGGCCTGGTTGACGCCGGCAAGGCGCTTTGCTGTTGTATTAGTTCGTCGATTCGCCGGTTGAGGTCTCGCTCGATCAAAGCTTGGCCCTTGACGCCGTTACGCCCTTTCTTGCCATCGCGTCCAGGCTTGCCTTCATCCCCCCCGGGCACCCATTTTTTGTTTCCGGTCAGCGTCCTCATTTGGATGTAGTGGCCACCCGCGCCTTCCCCACCTTTACCTCCGGGGCCTGCCTCGCCGCCTTGACCACCGCTGTTTATGATCTCGACCCTTTTGGTGATGCTGGCTCCGAGGCCACTTTCGGGATGCAGGGTGTAATACATCCGCACATTGCCGCCGTTGCCACCATCACCACCATCACCGCCATCGCCGCCATCACCACCAGAAGCCCCGGGGCACTTGTCGGCATCCCCGCCTTTTTGTCCGTCTCCCCCCTGTCCACCAGGGCCGCCAGGACCACCGCTAACGTCAACGATCAGCGACTCGAGCTTGGCCAGACTCAGGGTCAAAACCAGCGACGTGCCATCGTCGCCCGCACCACCATGGCTCGCCTGTTCTCCCCCCTGACCCTTTTTACACACAGCCGCCTGGCCAGGGGTGGATTTTCCATCAGCACCCCCGGCTCCGGCTGCTGCGTGGCCAATAATCTTCACATTTTTGCCAATGCGGGCGTGATGCGCTTCCAGCTCCCAGTGGCCACCCGAACCAATTAGGAGCAGGGTTGCACCATCTTCGAGCACCAGTTCATCAAAGACGTATTGCCGCTGTATGCCGCTCAGGGTTTTTGATTCGCCGGCCTTGACATGCAAGCGCTCCACCGGCCAGGCCGGTGCCGAAACAAAACACAACAGCAGCCCGATCAGAGCGGGATGACTAACAGCAGGCAGGTATTTCATAAGGGATTTCCACTAGGTAAACCGACGATTCAGTGTCATCGACAATCGACTGCCAACTGCCACGAAAGGGCGCCAACGGGTGGAGCCACTGGGTCAGGCAGCAGAAACGGGGAGGCATACTAGACACTCGAGACAAAGGGAGCAATGGTGGATCGAATAGAAAGTCCGTTAGTCACTTTAAACCGCGATGTATCGCCGCACTTTGGTCTCCTCCATATCGGCGCCGAGGCCGGAAAGTACCACCTCGCCGCGATCCATAACGATATAGGTATCAGCCAGATCCCGCGCAAATTCAAAATATTGCTCGACCAGCAAAATCGCCATCTCGCCCCGATCCCTGAGCACGCTTATGACATTCTGGATGTCCTTGATGATGGAGGGCTGGATACCCTCGGTAGGTTCATCCAGTATCAACAGTCGCGGGCGAGCCACCAGAGCCCGACCGATGGCCAGTTGCTGCTGTTGCCCACCGGAAAGATCGCCGCCGCGACGGCGCAGCATCTGTTTGAGTACGGGAAACAACTCGAAAATCTCGTCGGGAACACTCCGCTGCTTGCGGGGCAATACGGAAAACCCGGTTTTCAGGTTTTCCATGACCGTCAACTGGGAAAATACATCCCTGCCCTGGGGCACATAGGCAATGCCCAGTTTCGCCCGCTCGTAACAGGCCATGGCGCTGATATCGCGCTGTTCCCAAAACACGCCGCCGGAACGCACCGCTTGCTGACCCGCCACAGCCCGCATCAAGGTGGTTTTCCCCACTCCATTACGCCCCATGACACAGGTAACCCGACCTTTTTCCGCTTCGAGGGATACCTTTTTCAGCGCCTGGCTGGCGCCATAGAACACGTCGATATCACGAACTTCCAGCATATTCAGCGCCCCAGGTAAACCTCGATGACGCGCTCATCACGCTGCACACGCTCAAGCGAGCCCTCGGCCAGTTGGTGCCCCTCGTGCAGGACGGTGACGTGGCAATCCAGCGCCTTTATAAACGCCATGTCATGTTCAACCACTATCACCGACCGCTCGCCGCTGATGTCGCGCAGCAGGCGAGCGGTCAGCTCGGTCTCATGATCACTCATCCCGGCCGCGGGTTCATCAACCAGCAGTAATTCCGGCTCCTGAATAATCAGCATAACGATCTCCAACCACTGCTTTTGTCCGTGAGACAAAGAACCCGCGAGGTCATCCATTTTCTCCGCCAGGCCGACCAGCTCAAGAATTTCGCTGATTCTCCCGCGTTGTTGCGTTGTCTGCCGGGCAAACAGGGTACTGAACACGCGCCGATCACCGGCCATGGCCAGATAAAGATTCTCCTCGACGCGCAGGCTCTCGATGACGGTGGGCTTCTGAAACTTGCGACCGATGCCGAGATTGGCAATTTCAGCTTCATCGTACTGGGTCAAATCTATTCGGTCCCGAAAAAAGACTTCGCCCGTATCGGGACGCAACTTGCCGGTGATAACGTCCATCATGGTGGTTTTGCCGGCGCCATTGGGCCCGATGATCGCGCGCAGCTCGCCGGGGGCAACCACCAGTGACAGGGCGTTAAGCGCCTTGAAGCCATCAAAGGACACTGTCACATTGTCCATGTAGAGGATATTGGTCGGTATATGAATTCCCCCTTCCATCAGGCCTTCTCCTCTACCAGGGATGCCGCGTCATCCGCGTCCTTTAAGCGGTTTTTGGCCAGGCTGTTGTTTCGGGCTTGGAGCAGCCCGACAACACCACGTGGCAGAAACAGGGTCGATACCACAAACAAGCCCCCGAGCATGAACAGCCAGATTTCGGGAAAGGCGCCGGTAAAGAAAGTCTTGGCATAATTCACCAGAATGGCGCCTATCACCGCGCCGTAAAGAAAACCGCGGCCACCGACCGCCACCCAGATGATTATTTCGATGGACCCGATAGGGGCGAATTCACCGGGATTGATAATGCCCACCTGCGGCACGTAAAAGGCGCCGGCGATACCCGCCATCATCGCGCTCAGGACAAAAACAAACAGCTTGTAGTGTTCGACACGATAACCCATGAAACGGGTACGGCTTTCGGCATCCCGGATCGAAATCAACACTCTGCCGAGCTTTGAATCGACTACCTGGCGACAGAGCAGATAAGCGGCAATCAGAGCGATACCCGAACCGATAAACAACGCGTTTTTGGTGGCGGCCGATTGCAGACTGAAACCCAGAATGTCCTTGAAATCAGTGAGTCCGTTGTTGCCGCCGAAACCCATGTCATTGCGAAAGAACGCCAACATCAGTGCGTAGGTGAGGGCCTGGGTGATGATGGAAAAATAAACACCGGTCACCCGTGACCGAAAGGCTAGCCAGCCAAATACGAAGGCCAGCAAACCCGGCGCCAGCATGACCATCAACAGCGCGAATGAAAAGCTGTCAAAGCCGTACCAGTACCAGGGCAATTCGGTCCAGTTCAGGAACACCATGAAGTCTGGCAGTTCAGGGTTGCCGTAGACACCGCGATCACCGATCTGCCGCATCATGTACATACCCATCGCATAGCCGCCCAGGGCAAAGAAAGCACCGTGGCCAAGACTCAGGATGCCGGCGTAACCCCAGATCAGATCCACCGCCAGGGCCAGCAGCGCGAAACACAGGTATTTCCCCAGCAGGCTCACCGTGTAGGTGGAAATATGCAAGGGCGATTCCGGCGGCACGGCGAGGTTTAAAATCGGCACGACAACAATGGTCAGCGTCACCATGGCAATCAACCAGGCGCCTCCCCGATCCTGAAGATATCTGTGTTCGGAAGAACCTGACATAAGCGATCAATCCTCGACAAAGCGGCCTTTCAGGGCAAACAGGCCGCGGGGTCTACGCTGAATAAACAGAATCACAAACACCAGAATCAGAATTTTCGCCAACACCGCGCCGGTAAAGGGTTCGGCAAATTTGTTGACGATCCCCAGGCTCATGGCGCCGACAAAGGTACCCATGAGATTCCCGACGCCGCCAAATACCACCACCATGAAGGAATCGATGATGTAGGACTGCCCGAGATTGGGACCGACATTGGTGAGCTGACTCAGAGCGACGCCGGCGACACCGGCAATACCCGACCCAAGACCAAAAGTAAGCGCATCCACCCAGCCGGTGCGAATGCCCATGGAACTGGCCATGGCCCGGTTCTGAGTCACGGCTCGCATCTGCAAACCGAAAAAGGTTCGCTTTAACAACTGGATCAGGGCAAACAGCACCAACATGGCGAAGATAACGATATACAGGCGGTTATAGGTAAGCGATAGCATGCCGTTTACCTGCCATGATCCGCTCAACCAGTCCGGCGTAATCACCGATCGGTTGAGTGGTGTAAATATCGAGCGCACCAACTGTTGCAATATCAGGCTGATACCAAAGGTCGCCAGCAATGTTTCCAGGGGACGACCATATAAAAATCGAATCACACCGCGCTCTATGGCAACGCCAAACAAACCGGAAACCAGAAAAGCAGCCGGAATGGCCACCACCAGGGACAGGCCAATCTGGTTGGGCATCAACAGCTGAATGACGTAGGTCGTATAGGCGCCGAGCATGATCATCTCGCCATGGGCCATGTTGATCACTCCCATCACGCCAAAGGTAATGGCAAGACCCACGGCCGCCAGCAACAGCACGGATCCGAGACTGACACCAAAAAACAAATCCTCGACAAATTTGTATATCTTTGCCCGTGTACGCAAATCAATCAGTGCCCTATTTGCCGCCGCTCGCACCGCCGCGTCAGGCTCGGCATATTCACCCTGTTGATCCTGAACCAGCAGTAATTCAAGCATGGTCACAACTCTGTGGTTGCTGGCATCGGCCAAGGTTGCCACGGCCTCGAGACGCTCCGCGGCAGCGTCGCTGCCAAGCAGGACCGCGGCCCGGGCAAGTTCCATGGCGTCGCGAACCGCATCCGTTTTTTCCGTCGACAGGGCCGTATCCAGTGTCTGCAGAAACTCCCGGGACGGGGCCTTGAGAATTTCCTGGGCCGCCGCCAGCCGAAGTTCGGCATCCTCGCTAGCGAGGCGAAAAGCCGCCAACACCACGCGCAGTTGCCTGCGCAGGGAATTATTGACACTGACCTTTTTGACGCTGCTTTTGCTTACCTTGCCCAACAGCTTACCGCTGACCACCTCGGTGGCCAGGGATTCCCGGTCGATTTGCTTGAGCACCAGTACCGCGCCACTGTTCTTGTCGTAGTACAAATCGCCATTTAGGAGCGACTCCAGCACCAGGGGGACTCGTTGATCATCGAGACTGGACAACCGTTCAACAATCAGGGCTTTTTCATTGAAACCGCTAGTCGTCAAACGCCCCACCATGGTCGAGAAGTCACTGTCTTCACTAACACCGGGCTCGCCTGGAGGCTGGGCGGAAAAGGCTGAAACACTCAAGCCGACGCCAACGAGCAGGGCAAACAGGCGTACTTTCATGAGACTATTTTTCACGTTAAAACCGGGGATTTTAAGTTAAAAAAAACGCCAGCCCCGCACCGATTTGTTACCGGAACGACACGGAGCTAACGTCTGTTGCCTGGGCGAATTTACTACATGATGCCCATTCAAAACCTGTCGCCGGTGGCCGCGAGGCCACCAGAACCCTAGTAGTTTTGTCCGGAGCAGGTCTTGGTTTCGGTGTTGTAGTTGCCACACATGATATTCGGATCCTGCCAATCAGAAGTAATCTTGGCGCTCTCGGGCAGGAAGTCCGTCCAGGCGTCACCTGGCACTTCGCCGTCTGTCTGCCAGACCGTTTCAAACTGACCGTCTTCCTGAATCTCGCCGATCAGTACCGGCTTGGTCAGGTGATGGTTGGGCAGCATTTTCGCGGTACCCCCGGTCAGGTTTGGCACGGTGATGCCGTACATGGCCGCGCGAACCTTATCCACTTCCGTGGTACCGGCTTTTTCGACCGCCTTGACCCACATCTTAAAGCCGATATAGGTGGCTTCCATGGGATCATTAGTCACGCGCTTTTCATCCTTGATAAAGGCATGCCAACTTTTGATGAAATCCGCGTTGGCTTGCGCATCGGCGCTCATAAAGTAGTTCCAGGCCGCCAGGTGGCCAACCAGAGGCGAGGTATCAAAGCCCGACAGCTCCTCCTCGCCCACGGAGAAGGCGATGACCGGAATATCTTCGGCGGAAACCCCCTGGTTACCCAGTTCCTTGTAGAAAGGCACGTTGGCGTCGCCATTGATGGTGGAAACCACGGCCGTCTTTTTACCCGCGCCGCCGAACTTTTTGATGTCGGATACGATGGTTTGCCAGTCAGAATGACCGAAGGGTGTGTAATTGATCATGATATCGCCGGGCGCCACTCCCTTGCTCTTGAGATAGGACTCGAGAATTTTGTTAGTGGTGCGCGGATAAACGTAGTCCGTACCCGCGAGCACCCAGCGTTTGACGCCAATCTCGTTCATCAGGTAATCAACGGCCGGAATGGCCTGCTGATTCGGCGCGGCGCCCGTGTAGAAAACATTTTTCGAGGATTCTTCACCTTCGTACTGAACGGGGTAAAAGAGCAGGCCGTTCATTTCTTCAATGACGGGCAGCACCGACTTGCGCGAAACCGACGTCCAGCAACCAAAAATCACATCAACTTTTTCCTTGCCGAGCAGCTCCTTGGTTTTTTCCGCAAACAGCGGCCAGTTGGACGCGGGGTCAACGACCACGGCTTCAAGTTTTTTACCCAGCAGCCCGCCTTTTTTATTCTGCTCTGCCACCAGCATCAGGACGGTGTCCTTAAGCGTGGTTTCGCTGATAGCCATGGTGCCGGACAGCGAATGCAGAACACCGACTTTAATCGTGTCGGCGGCCTGCGCCACCCCCGCCGAGACCGTGGCCGCGGCAAGAATCGCGCTCTGGCCTACTTTTTTTAGCCACGCACGTTTTAGCCATGCACGTTTGGTCAACCTCGATATGGAAGTTATGGAATCTTTACTCATGCCTTAATTCTCCCTCGGTTAGCGTTTGTTGGTGATGCCGACAGGGCAATCACTCAACATTTTTAAGCCAAGCATGAGTCATGCCAGTATTTAAAACATGATAAATTCATGCGCACGTGGGGAGAGTGCTATTCTTAAAGATTGATTGTGGGGCAAGGCAGGCCAAAAATGGCACCATAATGGATCATGGATGCCTCGCACCAGGGCGCGGGTTTGTACAAGGTGTTCAGGAATTACTCCGCGGCCCCGCTAAACCAGGGATTGATGATCACCTGGCCAAACCTCAGAGTATTCCCTGATCGCAAATAATGGCGACCACCTGATCGAGTCCGGCTCTTTGTTTCATATTGGTGAACAAAAACGGTTTCTCGCCGCGCATCTTTCGGGCATCCCTATCCATGATCTCCAGCGACGCACCAACCATGGGCGCGAGGTCGATTTTATTGATTACCAACAGGTCTGATTTGGTGATACCCGGCCCACCCTTGCGGGGAATCTTGTCGCCGGCGGACACATCGATCACATAAATGGTGAAATCCGAGAGCTCCGGGCTGAAGGTGGCACTCAGGTTATCGCCGCCGCTTTCAATAAAAACCACATCCAGGTCCTGAAACCGCTCAATCAATTCGGCCACCGCGGCCAGATTCATGGAAGCATCCTCGCGAATCGCGGTATGGGGGCAACCGCCGGTTTCCACCCCGACGATGCGTTCCGGCGGCAGGGCTTCGTGGCGAGTGAGGAATTCCGCGTCCTCGCGGGTATAGATGTCATTGGTGACCACGGCAATATCGTAGTCATCGCGCATCGCTTCGCAGAGGCGCAGCAACAGTGCGGTTTTACCGGAACCCACCGGTCCACCAATGCCCACCCGCAAGGCTTGTTTAGTCATCTCACACCTCCTGGTGTTGTTACTTCTTAACGTTTACCCGTTTCCTCGCCGATCCCGAGAAAATCGATTCAGGAGCGAAACATGCGGCTATATTGGGTTTCGTGCAACATGCTGGCCATCACCTGGCCGGGCAGACTGATACCGATTGCCTCGTCGGCAATCAGCGCCGCCCTATCCAACGCGACCGGGATCAAGGGAATCAGGGCTTCAATCAGCCGCTGTCCCGCCGTCTGCCCGATCGGAAAAAGCTTGATCGCCGCGGCAATCTGATTATCCAGCCAGCTCCACACCAAGGCGCTCGCCGAGGCGACGATATCGAGCTGGTAGTGCCTGCACATCAAGGCATGGGCAGTGATGAAACTGATTGCCTGGGCATCCGGCCAGTGCGCGGCTTCGACGACTTCCAGCGACCGGGCAAGACGCAATAGCGCCTGACCGGTCTGTCGGTCTTCCAGCAACAGCTCCGCGGTTTCCCGCAACGCCAGCGATCTGGCATTGAGTTCGAGCAGTGAGGGCCACCCTTCGGCGTCTAACAGACGCCGCAGCAGCGGCAGGTCCTGGCGCGCGAACCCGTGCATCAGCACCGCCTCCAGCCAGGCCCGCAGATCATCCGTGTTCCTGAGCCAGCCCAGCTCGATAGCCGATTCCAGGCCCTGGGACCACGAAAACGCACCCACCGGCAGGGACGGACTGGCCAGACGCATGAGGTGGAGGAGTTTTAGAGCATCCGCATTCATTGGCTACAGCCGAAACAATCAGCGCTGGTGGTCATGCCCGTGACCACTGCCCGAGTAGGCGCCGTCCTCGGGTTCAAAGCCAGCCTCGATAATCTCTACCTCAAGACCGAGGCCCCGCACCATATCGTCCAGCACATGGTCATGCTGATAGCGCAACCAACCCTTACCCAGCTGCAGCGGCATGTGGCGGTTACCGAGATGATAGGCGCCCCGGGCCAGCGCCCAGGGATCCTTGCCAGTCACGTGGCTCAACGTTTCGCCGGCAGCCAGAACGCGCACCAGCTCACCCGCTTCGCTCTTCAGGAGGGTCCCGTGGCGCAGGGTTTGACCGCGGGGGAGCAATACAGCCCACGATACGCCACTGCGCGCCCGAGCCTTGAAACGGCTTTTCTTGCGGGTATCGTAGGGCAGCAGCAACTCGTCCACGACTGCAACCGAGCCGTTTGCTTGCGCGAAACCAGTCAGGTGTTTTAGCGGTCTTTCAGTCACTCTCAGTCACTCCAGCGCTGCCGGTAGGGCCTGCCTGGAACAGCCCCCCTGGGAACAGCCCCTCTGGAACTGCTTCCCTAGAACAAAAAATAGCGCTGGGCCAGTGGCAATACCCTGGCCGGTTCACAGACCAGCAACTGACCGTCGGCGCGAACCTCGTAAGTCTGCGGATTCACCTCCAACTGAGGCTGGGCATTGTTCAACAACAGGTCCTTTTTGCCGATCCCGCGGGTGTTGGCCACCGCCCGCAGGGGCCGCTCCAGACCGAGGCAGGCATCGACACCGGCCGCCAGCGCCGCCTGCGATACGAAATGCACGCTGGTGTCGATCACGGTCCTGCCAAAGGCGCCAAACATGGGCCGGTAGTGCACGGGCTGGGGCGTGGGGATGGACGCGTTGGGATCGCCCATCGGCGCCGCGGCAATGACGCCGCCCTTGATAATCAGCGCCGGTTTGACACCGAAAAAGGCCGGTTTCCAGAGCACCAGATCGGCCATCTTACCGACTTCGACCGAGCCCACCTCGCTCGCGATACCGTGGGTAATGGCCGGGTTTATGGTGTATTTGGCGATGTAGCGTTTGGCGCGGAAATTGTCGTTGCGATCGCTGTCTTCGGGCAGCGGTCCGCGCTGGACTTTCATTTTGTGGGCGGTCTGCCAGGTGCGGCACACCACTTCGCCGACCCGGCCCATGGCCTGGGAGTCGGAGGCGATCATGCTGAACGCGCCGAGGTCGTGCAGGATGTCTTCCGCGGCGATAGTCTCGCGGCGAATACGCGAGTCGGCGAAAGCGACATCCTCGGCAATATTGGCATCGAGATGGTGGCAGACCATCAGCATGTCGAGGTGTTCGTCGACGGTATTGATGGTGTAGGGCCGGGTCGGGTTGGTGGACGAGGGCAGCACATTGGGCTCACCGCAGATCCGGATGATGTCCGGCGCATGGCCGCCACCGGCGCCCTCGGTGTGGTAGGTGTGAATCACCCGACCCTTGAAGGCCGCCACCGTGTCCTCGACAAAGCCTGACTCATTCAGCGTATCGGTGTGGATCGCCACCTGCACGTCGAAGCGCTCGGCGACGTCCAGGCAGGTATCGATGGCTGCCGGCGTGGTGCCCCAGTCCTCGTGGAGCTTGAGGCCCATGGCGCCGGCCACCAATTGCTCCTCCAGCGCGCCGGGCAGACTGGCGTTGCCCTTGCCGAGAAAACCGAAGTTCATCGGCATGCCCTCGGCCGCCTTGAGCATGTTACCGATGTGCCAGGCCCCCGGCGTGCAGGTGGTGGCGTTGGTGCCGGTGGCCGGCCCGGTGCCGCCGCCAAGCATGGTGGTGATGCCGGACATCAGCGCCTCCTCCACCTGCTGGGGACAGATAAAGTGGATGTGGGCGTCGATGCCGCCAGCGGTCAGAATCTGGCCCTCTCCGGCGATGACCTCGGTGCCGGGACCGACAATGATGTCGACGCCGTCCTGGACATCGGGGTTACCGCCCTTGCCGATAGCGGCGATGCGGCCGTCCTTCAGGCCGACGTCGGCCTTGACGATGCCCCAGTAATCGAGAATCAGCGCGTTGGTGATCAGGGTATCCACCGCCTCGCTCCGGGGCCGCTGGCTCTGACCCATGCCGTCGCGGATCACCTTGCCGCCGCCGAATTTGACCTCTTCGCCGTAACGGGTGTGGTCTTTTTCGACCTCGATCAACAGCTCGGTATCGCCGAGGCGCACCCGATCACCAACCGTGGGGCCGTACATTTCCGCGTAAGCGCGGCGCTCTATTTTCGACATCCTGCGACTCCCGCTGCTAAAGCTTGCCCGAGACCTTACCCTGAAATCCGTACACCGCCCGCCCGCCGCCGTAGGGCACCAGATTCACCTCGCGGCTCTGCCCCGGCTCAAATCGCACGGCGGTGCCGGCGGGGATATCGAGGCGCAGACCGCGGGCCTTGTCGCGCTCAAACAGCAGCGCGTTGTTGGTCTCGTAAAAATGATAGTGGGAACCCACCTGAATCGGCCGGTCGCCGCTGTTGGCCACACTCAGGGTCGTTACCGGCTTGCCAGCATTGATTTCCAGCTCGCCGGGCTCGGTGATGATTTCGCCGGGTTTCATCCTTTGCTCCTGATCTGTTTAAACAATGGGGTTGTGGACGGTCACCAGTTTGGTGCCATCGGGAAAGGTGGCCTCCACCTGCACCTCGTGAACCATGTCGGCGATGCCGTCCATCACGTCATCCACCGTCAACAGGGTGCGGCCAAGGTCCATCAGTTCGGCGACGGTTTTGCCATCGCGGGCGCCTTCCATGATCTCGAAGGAAATCAGCGCCACCGCTTCGGGATAGTTCAGTTTAAGCCCGCGAGCCCTGCGTCGCTCGGCCAGCAGGGCGGCGCTGAATAGCAATAATTTGTCTTTTTCTCTCGGTGTCAATTCCATCGGCAAATCCCAAAAATCATCATGGATAGGTTGCAACAGGTCCTAGGTAAACCATATTCGGGGCGCGGCCGCCTCCCGCCCGCTCTGAACCAGGCGCATCTTTCGCCACAGCGCCACAAAGACCGCTTTCACGCTCGCGGCATTGGCGCCAAAAGCCCGCGCCACCACCAGCTCCGGCAACGCGGTGAGGGCGACCAGCGGCCGGCTAAAAGGCAGATCACCGGCCGTTACGCTACTGGCCCGCTTGTTTTGCCACTCGACCACTTCGCGCAGTGTCTCGACGCCCGCCTGACTGGCCGTGGACACGAGTACGCCAAACACCCTTGCCCCTCCGAGCCCCCAGGGCGCGCGCAGCAGGGCGTCCCCACCCGGATATTCACTTCGCTCTATCAGCAGGGGCCGGTCTTCCCGCCAAATCTCAATACTCTGGGACAAACTACCGCCATCAAAATCCTCATTTGCGGCCGGCCGGCCCAGGCAGGTAATTTCCCAGGCGCAGAATTGCGCATTTTCAGCGAGAACGACATGAATACTGCTTTTGGCCTCCGCACGGTTAAAAACGATACTCTCCTGCGGTAGCCATTCACATCGGCCGTCGGCCTCCACTCGAATCGCCGCGCGCTGACTCTGCGTCAGCCTGTCCCGGTTGGAACCATAGGTTCTGCCGGCCGAAGGCGTAGTCACCAGCAATTGCGCGCCGGTTTCGCAGTGCACTGTAATGTCCAGTTCATCACCCGCGACCAGGCCACCCGGCGGATGGAGTATATACGCGTGGCAGATACCGCCCTCCGGATAAAATGGTCGCTGCACCCGCAATGGCCCCCGGTGGCGGTTACGGCTCAGGACGGTTCGATCACCCCGGCAGCTGGCGACCAGTTCAAGAGAAGCGAGCCAGCCCTTCAAAGCCTCTGGCTCCGCTTGAACCAACCCCCTAGCCATGAAAAGCACCCATGAAAAGCATCCATGAAAATCCTAACCCGCTTAAGTGACGAGATAAAACGCAATTTACATGCCGGCGGCAAGTTACTCGGCGCCGGCGATTACCGAGCACGAAGCAGGCATTGGTGGTCGGCACATAATTTGCCCACATAATTTGCTGAGTTAACATGCCACTTGCATAATAATTGGGGTAATGGTCGGCAATTAACCTCTTCTATTACTATTACTATTACTACAGCCCGTGATACGTAAGCCCCAAATACCATGCACATCGATCGTCATTTCAGGACAGAGGAGACCCTAGCCAATGTGGACAACCAAATCCCTTATCGCCCTTTTGACGCTTGCCGCTGTTTGCGCCCCCGTCACAGGCTTCGCCCACGTTAATGCCGGCTTGCCCCAGGCGAGTTTGCTCGCGGGACTCCTGCATCCGCTCACGGGCCTCGATCATATCGCGGTTCTGCTGCTGCTAGGGGTTCTGCTGGCACTGCCGGTCGCCATCGCGCCGCGCCTCAGACAAAGGCACACTGGCCTGCTGACGCTCGTCGGGCTCTTGGCCTGGATTGCCTTGCATTACAGCGGCGCGCATTTTTTTGTTTACGCCATTGGCTGGCTCGTCACCTCACTGGGACTGATCGGTACCGGCGCGGTTATTGGATATATGGGCATTAGGCATATAGGTATTGGGCATATGGGCCCGCGGCGCGGCAAAGGTGTCAGGCCAAAAAACAGATAGCACCTCGACTCCGCAGGTGCTGTTTGTTACAGGTACTACCTCGCTGGATTGACCGGCCGTTCGAGCTGTTCTCCGGACGGCCGTCAACAGGTCATGACCATGCGCGCCGCTAGCGCCCAACGGGACGCACATGCTGGGTACGGAAGCGCCTCGCCTTGCCGCCCTGCCCACGCCCGCGAGCGCGCCGAGCAGGTGCCTCGGCGGGTATCAAGCAGTGTTCACCGTCGCCAATCAGATTGCCCCGGCCGGCGTTTTTCAGATATTCCCGAAGCAGCGGCCAGTTGTCCGGATCGTGGTAGCGCAGCAGCGCCTTGTGCAGGCGCCGTTTGTCGAGATCCCGCACCCGGCTGACTTTTTCACCGCGCTTGTAGCTCAAAGCCCGCAGCGGGTTGCGGCCGCTGTGGTACATAGCGGTGGCGGTGGCCATCGGCGAGGGATAAAAGGTCTGCACCTGGTCGGCACGAAAGTGGTGGGTCTTCAGCCATAGTGCCAGCTCGACCATGTCATTCTCGCTGGTGCCGGGGTGGGCGGCGATAAAGTAGGGAATCAGATACTGCTTTTTACCGGCCTTTTTGCTGAATTTCTCAAACATCGCCGCAAAGCGCTCGTAGCTGCCGATACC
>JBECKV010000154.1:0-5210 GCA_040235495.1 Porticoccaceae bacterium | reverse complement strand
CGCTGATAGCTGGCATCCCCGTAGAGAATCTGATTGTGCTTCTGGCGCTTGGTGTAAAGGTGTACGAAGCACTCCCAGGTAAAGCCGATGCCGCCGTGGAACTGAATGGAGCGGTTGGAGGCGTAGGCCGCCACATCCGAGGCGCGAGACTTGGCCATGCGAGCGAATTTTTCCGCATGCTCCGGCTCGGTGTCGTAGGCACAGGCGGCATTGTAGGTCAGGGATTTGGCGTGATCGATCATGATCATGACGTTGACCAGGGGATGCTTGATGGCCTGGAAGAAACCGATCTGGCGATTGAATTGCTCCCGCACGCGGGCGTATTCCACGGTGGTTTGCAGCTGCCATTCAGCGGCACCGCACATGTCAGCGGCCACGAGGGTCAGGATGCCGGGCTCGGCCCGGCTTAGCGCGGCGCTACCTTGCCCCGCCTCCGCGAGTAATTGGTCGCCGCGGACTTTCACCCGCTTGAAGTTGATATGGGCCTGATCGCGGGTCAGGTCGACAATGGTGTCGGCCACGATTTCCACGCCCGCGGCCGCCGCGGGTACTTCATACAGGGCAATGCCCTTATTGCTTTTGGCCTTGACGATGAAGCTGTCCACCTTGCGGGCATCCTGCACGAACCAGGCGGTGCCGCTGAGAATGTCGCCATCCACAATCACGTCACAGTCATCGTGTTCCCAGGAGCCGGTTTTTGCAGTCAGGGCCAGGCTCGCGGTTTTGCCACCGGCGATTTCCTCAAGCAAACGACCGGCGGGCGGGGCCGAGCATTCCCGCAACACCAGAGTGGAATTGGCCGTGACTATAAAGGGCGATGGCAGGGCGGCGCGGCCGCTTTCCTCGACCAACGCGGTTAGCGCCACCAGACTCATGCCCATGCCATTGTTTTCCTCGGGTACGATTACGGTGGTCCAGCCTAGCTCGACGATCTGGCGCCACAGCTCCCGATCCCAGTTGCTTTCG
This sequence comes from Porticoccaceae bacterium, assembly GCA_040235495.1. Classification (GTDB taxonomy): domain Bacteria; phylum Pseudomonadota; class Gammaproteobacteria; order Pseudomonadales; family Porticoccaceae; genus HB2-32-21. The sequence goes on along the minus strand of JBECKV010000154.1, from coordinate 4,244 downwards.
GGCGCGCGGTACAGGTCCGGATTGCTGGCCACCAGTTTGTGCAGTTTGTCGGTGGGCAGGTTGTCCGCAAGAAATTTCCGCGCCGTGTCGCGGAGCATTTTTTCGTCTTCGCCAAAGGCAAAGTTTTTCGGTTGCGTCATGTCAATTCTCTTATTAATCCGCGGCTCATTTATTTTTGCCGATTATTCAGGCTGATCAGTGGTGCTTATTTGGATTTGGCCATTCCCAGCACCCGCTCGCCGAGAATATTGCGCTGGATTTCGCTGGCGCCAGCGGCGATGGTGACACCATAGGAGTTCATATAAGCCAGGGGCCATTCACCGCCCACCGGCGCATTGTCGTCGTTGATGTAGAGGGTGCTGGCCGCGCCCTCGATCTCCATGGCCAGAGCGCCGCAATCCTGGCGGATTTCCGACATCACCAGCTTAGACTGCAGGGGGATGCGCATGGGGTGGTCGCACAGCCCTTCGACCCGCGCGCGCCGAGCACCCTGTTTCGAGCCTTCCTGACGAATAATCATTTCCATTATCTTGTCGCGCATCACCGGGTCGTCGGCGGCGGTGCGGCCATGGCGTGGCGAGGCCTTGGCCAGATTGATCAGGGAGTACGCGCCGCCCACGCTCAGGCCCTCCCGGTCGCCGCTGCCGCCACTGGTGCTGCCGCCACTCGATGGGGTTACCATGGGACCGGCGCCGCGTTCGTGCAAGAGCGTGGTCTGGGCCACCTGCCAGCCCTTGCCCAGGTCTTCGAGCAGGTAATCCTCGGTGATCTCGAGATTTTCAAAAAAGACTTCATTGAAGCCGGTTTCGCCGGTGATTTTGATCAGCGGCCGTACTTCAACGCTTTTGCCCAACTCGGACTTGATGGGCACGACGAAATAGGACAGACCATCATATTTTTGCGATTTGTCGGTGCGCAGCAGCAGGATCATCCAGTCGGCGAAGTGGGCCAGGGAGGTCCAGACCTTGTGGCCGTTGATTATCCATTTGTCGCCTTTTTTCTCGGCAAAGGTTTGCACATTGGCCAGATCGGAGCCGGCGCCCGGCTCGCTGAAACCCTGGCACCAGACGTCTTCGCAGGAAAACAAGCGCGGTAGCAGGCTTTCCTTAATCCCCCGCTTGCCGTGAAAGTGAATGGTGGGCGCGGCCATGCCCAGACCGAGAATATTGGGAAGAAAGGGCTTATTGGCCGCCTGCATCTCCTGATTGGCGATGATCTGGCAGTCCTTGCGCCCGGCGCCGCCCTCCTCGACCGGGTAGTCGCAACCCACCAGGCCGGCCTGGTAGGCCTCGTACTGCCACTCCCGCAGGTATTCCATCTGCTCAGTGTGCATGATCTCGATCGCCGATTGCGGCAGGCGCGAGGAAGGAGTCTTGGTTTTATGCCTGCTCAGCCAGTCGCGGCAATAAGCACGGAAATCCGCTTGTTCGGGCGTATCCTTTTTCAGATCGTCGGACATGTCATACCTTTTAAAATTCCAGTTTGAATCTGTTTTTTTGCCTGCGAGACGACGTTCTCGCCACCCACTCTGGCACCGCGTGGGGTGAGCATGGCGCCGCCTGAGAATAATAGGGCCGGGTGATCTTAGCACTATCCATAACCGCACTGAACTAGAGAACGAACCCCACTGAACAACGGCACGCGCCCAAGGCTGGGAGCGGCTATGATAGTGCGCTCAATACAGGGGGGGTGTATTTATGTCCACGAAACAGTCCGACTACCAAACCATTCTCTACCAGGTGGAAGAGAGTGTCCTGACCATCACTCTGAACCGCCCGGAGCAATTAAACGCCTTCAACGGGCCGATGTTAAAAGACTTGCTCGATGCCTTTGACCGGGCCGATGCCGACGATCACGTGCGCGCCATTATTGTCACGGGTGCTGGCCGGGCTTTTTGCGCCGGGGCTGACTTATCGGCCGGAGGCGAAACATTCAAGGCCGTTGATAAATTTGGCGGCGCGGGGCGAGAAAAGCCGACCGCCGACGTGCACCGGGATGGCGGTGGCTTACTGACTTTGCGCATTTTTGACCTGAAAAAGCCGATCATTGCGGCGATCAATGGGCCGGCGGTGGGGGTAGGCATCACCATGACCCTGGCCATGGATATACGTCTGGCCTCGGAAAAAGCGCGCGTGGGATTTGTATTCGCACGCAGGGGGATTGCGCCGGAAGCCTGCTCGTCGTGGTTTTTACCGCGCATCGTCGGTATCGCCAAATCACTGGAGTGGGTCTATAGCGGTCGGGTATTTCCCGCTGCCGAAGCGTTGGAGGAAAAGCTGGTCTCGGCGGTTTACCCGGAGGATGAGCTGCTGCCGGCGGCAGGGGCGCTGGCGCGGGAAATCGCCGACCACACCGCACCGCTGTCCATCGCCTTGAGCAGACAGATGCTGTGGAAGATGCTTGGCGCCGATCACCCCATGGAAGCCCATAAAATCGATTCCCGGGCGGTGCAGGCCCTGGGGCGAACCGCCGATGCCAGGGAGGGTGTGGAATCCTTTCTGGAAAAACGCCCGGCCCGATTCAGTAATTCGCCCGGCAAGGACATGCCGGCCTTTTACCCCTGGTGGCGCGAGCGAGATTTTTCCTGAACTCGCGACGGTTCAGTCGCCAAAAAAATCTTCCATGGCTGCCAATTGCTCGGTGCCGAGCCGTCCCTGATCCCTGGCGATTGTTGCCGCCACTCTGCCCAGCGCCCGATAGAGCGCCACGGTCTCGGGCGAGTCGCTGGTCAGGGCATTGAGGTGGGCGTTCAGGGTGTCCAGGTCGCCGCGAGCCGCTGGGCCAGTGAGTGCCTCGGTGACCCCCAGCCGTTGTGTATTGGCAAGCGCGGCGCTCATCAGGGTTTGTATCAGGTGGGTGGCCGGAGCGATTTCCAGGCCCGCCCGATCGAGCAGGTCAAGGGATGCCCGTTGCAGGGCCACGAGGTAATTGGCGGCGAGTACGGTCGCGGCATGGTAGAGGGCTTTTCCTTCTCCACGGATGGTGATTACCGTGCTATCGATGTGTTCGAACAGGGGGCGGAGCCGGGCGGTGGCCTCGTCATCACCCTCCAGGGTGCAGGTGCTGCCCGCATAGCTGTGGAGTGATTGTTCCGGGCTGGCAAAACTGTGGGCCGGGTGGGCGCTGGCCACGGCAGCGCCCTTATCATGCAATGGCGCCAGCAACGCGGAGCTGTGCAGGCCGCTGGCATGGAAAACCACAGTACCGCGCCACCGCGCTTTTGCCCGCGACAGCTTTTTTGCGGTTTCGGCGATGGCGTCATCCGGAGTGCCGATCAGCCAGATATCGGCTTGGCCCATGGTCTGCAACGAGTGGGCTAGGCTACCACCGCCACAGAACTCGATTGCCGCCTCCGTATTCGCCTCGGTGCGATTATAAAAATCGCCGGCCTGGACGAGTTCGCGCTCGACGAACAGGCGCACCAGGGTGCGTGCAAGTTTGCCCGTGCCGACAACGTTGAGACAAGGAAGGGCCACCGGATCCTCAGACCGTAGCGGCAGCGAGCACGCCCTTATAGGCGCGTACCGCGTTTTTCAGGCCCTGGTCGATGGCATCGATAACCAAGGCATGGCCGATGGAGACTTCCAGCAGGCCGGGCACGGTGGCAAACAGGCCCAGATTGTCGAGGTTGAGATCATGTCCGGCGTTCAGGCCCAGACCCAGGCTTGCCGCATGTTCAGCGGCCGTACGGTAGTCTTCAAACAGTTCATTGCGGCGTATCGGTTCATTCCAGGCGGCGGCATAGGGGCCGGTGTAAAGCTCGATACGGTCGGCACCCAGCTCGGCCGCCAGACTGATCTGCTCGATGTCCGGGTCCATAAACAGGCTGCTGCGCACCCCCAGTTGTTGCAAGCGCTCAAGTATCGGGGCCAGGGTTTCGGCACTGCGGGTGAGGTCGAAGCCGTGGTCGGAAGTCAGCTGATCATTGCTGTCCGGCACCAGGGTGCATTGCTGGGGCCTAGTTGATTCCACCATGGCCAGAAGGCCGGGATAGTCTCCCTGGGGGGGAGCGAAAGGGTTGCCTTCGATGTTGAATTCCAGATGCCGATACCTTGCCGTCAAGGCGGCGAGGTCGGTAACGTCAGCGGGCCGAATATGCCGTTGATCGGGGCGAGGGTGGACGGTGATGCCATCGGCGCCAGCCTCGATACAGACCCTCGCGTGAGCCACGACGTCGGGGTGGTTTCCCGCTCGCGAGTTGCGCAACAGGGCGATCTTGTTGACGTTGACGCTGAGTGCAATCA
>JBECKV010000081.1:0-22723 GCA_040235495.1 Porticoccaceae bacterium | reverse complement strand
TCGCTGTAGACGCCGAGCTCGCGCACGCGCCGGGCGATCAGCTGCGTGTACTGCGAGCCGAAGTCGAGAATCAGTATTTTCTGTGCGTGGATATCCTGGGTCATAGGGGGTTAACAGCATCCTGGTTGAGCAAATGAAAACGGAGCCCCACGGCCCCGTTTATCTGTCGGTGGCAATCGAGTGGCGCGCACCGGCACTATCGCTGCCGTATCAGTAATCGCCCACCGGGTAGTTGGGCGCTTCCTTGGTAATGCCGACATCGTGGACGTGGCTCTCGCCCATGCCGGCGCTGGTGACGCGCACGAATTTGGGTACCGTGCGCATGGTTTGAATATCGGGGCTGCCGGTGTAACCCATCGCCGAACGCAGACCACCCATAAGCTGGTGAATAATGGCTGAAATCGGGCCTTTATAAGGCACGCGGCCTTCGATACCTTCCGGCACCAGCTTCTCGACACCGGCGCTGGCGTCCTGGAAATAACGGTCGCTCGACCCGTCGCGCTGGGCCATGGCGCCAAGGGAGCCCATGCCGCGATAGGCCTTGTAGGTGCGTCCCTGGTAGAGCTCGATCTCGCCGGGCGCTTCTTCAGTGCCGGCAAACAGCGAACCCACCATGATGGCTTCCGCGCCCGCGGCGATGGCTTTGGCGAGATCGCCGGAAAAGCGCACGCCGCCGTCGGCGATCACCGGCACGCCGGTGTCCTTGAGCGCGGCGACGATATTGGCGATGGCACTGATTTGCGGCACACCCACGCCGGTGACAATGCGTGTCGTGCAGATCGAGCCGGGGCCGATGCCCACCTTGACGCTATCGGCGCCGGCTTCCACCAGCGCCAGCGCGGCCTCGGCCGAGGCGATGTTGCCACCGATGACCTGTATGTCGGGATGGTGGCGTTTGAGCCAGCGTATCCGCTCCAGCACATTGCGGGAATGACCGTGGGCAGTATCCACCACCAGGACATCGACTCCGGCGCCGATCAGGGCTTCGACCCTTTCCTCGGTGTCCGGGCTGGTGCCCACCGATGCACCGACGCGCAGGCGACCCTGATCGTCCTTGCAGGCGTTGGGATAGCGCTCGGCCTTGTCGATGTCCTTGACAGTAATCAGGCCGCGCAGGTCGAACTGGTCGTTGACCACCAGGATTTTCTCGATGCGGTACTGGTGCAGGAGGCGTTTGACCTCTTCGGGTTGCGCGCCTTCCCGGGTGGTGATCAGGCGCTCCCTGGGGGTCATTACCGAAATAACCGGGGCATCGAGATCGGTCTGAAAGCGTACATCCCGGCGCGTGACAATGCCCACCAACTCACCGTTTTTAAGCACCGGAACACCGGATATATTGTATTCCTTGGTGATCCCGACCAGGTCGCGGATGGAAGCATCCGCTTCGATGGTGATGGGGTCTTTTACCACCCCGCTCTCGAATTTTTTTACCGCCCGCACTTCCAGCGCCTGCTGCGCCGCGGTCATGTTCTTGTGGATGATGCCGATGCCGCCTTCCTGAGCCAGGGCGATGGCCAGACGGGATTCGGTAACGGTATCCATGGCCGCCGATACCATGGGGATGTTGAGACCGATCTCGCGGGTCAGCCGGGTGCCGAGGTCGACACCGGTGGCGACCACCTCGGAATAACCGGGCATCAGCAGAACGTCGTCAAAGGTGAGTGCTTCCTGATCGATTCTCAGCATAGGACCCCGCGGCAACCAGAGGAATGGGAAGCAAGGCATTATAGTGCCCTGGGCAATACCGGTAAATGTCTCCAGACTGCTCAAACTGGCCCGGTTTGCCCGCATATGCCCATGCTCTACAATCCCCGCCCATGAGTGATTTTGCAAACCAAAGCGGCACGGTGGCGGAGGCTGACAAAGCGGTATTTACGGTCAGCCAGCTCAACCGCCGCGCCCGGCAGCTGCTGGAAACCCACCTGTCGCTGGTCTGGGTCGAGGGCGAGCTGAGCAACCTGTCGCGCCCGTCCTCGGGCCACTGGTATTTCACCCTCAAGGATGACGAAGCGCAGATCCGCTGCGCCATGTTTCGTAATCGCAACCAGCGCGTAAAACATACTATCGAGGCGGGCGACCAGGTGCTGGTACGTGGCCGGGTGAGCCTCTATGAAAATCGCGGCGACTATCAACTGATTGTCGAACATCTGGAGCCGGCCGGACTCGGAGTCCTGCAGCGGCGCTTCGAACTGCTAAAAGCCAGGCTGGCGGAAGAAGGCCTGTTTGCGCAAAGCCGCAAGCTCGAACTGCCGCGATTCCCTCGACATCTCGGCGTAATCACTTCGCCGACTGGCGCCGCTATAAAAGACGTGCTCAATGTATTGAAACGCCGCTTTCCGGCCCTGCCGGTGACCATTTATCCGACACCCGTCCAGGGAGAGAGCGCCATCAGCGGCATTCAGCGGGCTCTGGAGCTTGCCAACCGCCGGAATGAATGCGACGTGCTGTTGCTGGTCAGGGGCGGTGGCTCGCTGGAGGATTTGTGGGCCTTTAACGAGGAGGCCGTGGCGCGGGCGGTGGCCGCCAGTACTATCCCCGTGGTCGCGGGTGTCGGCCACGAGACCGACACCACCATTGTTGATTTTGTCGCTGACCTGCGGGCTTCGACGCCGTCGGCGGCAGCGGAACTGGTAAGCCCGAACGCCGCCGAACTCCATGCGGTTCTACAGAGTTACCGGGACTGGTTCTCGCGCCAGGCGCGCACCGGGGTTACCGCTGCTGCTCGGGCACTGGACCACTTGCGCCGACGCTTGCGTCATCCCCGTGAGATGCTCGAAAAACAGGGCCAGCATCTGGATCACCTTGAAGTACGGTTATTCCGCGCCATGCAATTACATTTGCACGGCAAGCATCTGGGGCTGGATCGTCTGCACCACCGACTCAATGGTCAGGCGCCAGCGGCAAAACTGGCGCAATTGCGGCAACGTTTTGACTATCTTTCCGCACGTTTATCCATGGTCCTGAAACATCTGCTGGCGCGCAAGCGCGAGGATTTGGCGGCTTCGGCGAAACTGCTACAGGCGGTCAGCCCGCTGAACACACTGGAACGGGGCTACGCCATCGCGCAAACCGAAAGCGGTCGGGTGATCACTCATACTTCGGAGATCGAGGTCGGCCAGGAAATCGTCGTCACACTGGCGGACGGCGGCCTCGATTGCGCGGTCGTCGCCAAGCACCCCCGTGCCAATAACCAAGCGGATACCCCGGATGATTAAAACTAAAGCCCTGTTCAGGCCGGTCTTTGCCGCCGCCGCATGCCGCGGTTTGTGGGTCATTTTTGCACTCTACGGCATGCTGGGCTGGTGCGTCCCACTCGCAGTCAGTGCAAACGAAAATCCGGAACCTGCCATGGTCTGGGATCTTAGCGAGCTGTATCCCAGCATCGATGCCTGGGAACAGGCGAGAAAGGAAACCCTGGAGCGCTTGCAGCAACTGCAGCACTGCCGGGGCGAGTTGGGAAAGAGCGCGCACATCCTCGGCAATTGCCTGCAACTCAGTTCCGATATTTATAGAAGCCTGGCCAGGGTTTATACCTATAGTTTCCTCGAAAAAGATGTCGACCTGGCCAGCTCCGCGGCAAGGGAGCGTCATAATCTGGCTGAAATTCTGTTTACGCGTTACCAGGAAAGTATCAGTTTTATCGAACCCGAATTATTGAAAATAGACGAAATAAAGCTGCGGAAATGGCAAAAAAAATCAGCGAGCCTAAACGACTTCGATTTTTTTATCCGCAACCTGCTACGCAACGAACCTCATATTCTTTCCGCGCCGGAAGAAAGGATTCTGGCTGCCGCGAGCGCTCCCCTGCTTAGCGCCAGCACCACCTACACCATTCTTACCAACGCGGAGCTGCCACCGGCGGAGGTGAGGCTCGACGCCGGTGAGACCATAAAACTGAGTGCCGCTAACTACACCAAATACCGAAACAGCGCCAACAGAAACGACCGAAAGTTGGTTTTCGACGCATTTTTCGGCAATCTCGGCAACTATCGACAAAGCCTGGCTTCGACACTCAACGGTCAGGTGCAGGCACAGATTTTCGAGGCCCGTATGCGCCGCTACCCTTCAGCGCTAGCCCGCTCGCTGGCGGCGGACAATATCCCTGAATCAGTCTACCGGGCTCTGGTGACCACCGTTAACACGAATCTTGACACCCTGCACCGTTATTTAAAGCTGCGCGCGCGACTCATGGGCATCGAAAAACTCCGCTATTATGATCTTTACCCCGATATCGTTGCGCTCGACCGACACTACGGCATCGAACACTCACGTGCCTTATTGGCCCAGGCGCTGGCGCCCCTGGGTGAGAACTACCTCGGTATTTTCACGGAAGCCTCGCTCAAACCCTGGATGCACGTGTCGCCAACCGAAGGCAAGGCCAGTGGTGCTTACGCGATGAGCGCAGCCTATGACGTACATCCCTACGTGCTGCTCAACCACAACAATGACTTTGAGTCGCTCAGCATTTACGCGCACGAGTGGGGCCATGTGATGCATTCCCTGTTGACGCAACGCAACCAGCCCTTTAGTAAATCAGAGTACGCTACTTTTATTGCCGAAATCGCCTCCATCGCGCACGAACTTTTGCTTTACCGACATCTCGTGGAAAATGCCGTCAGCCGCGATGAAAAACTCTTTTATCTGATTGAGGAATTACAGGGTCTGCGCGGCACATTTTTTCGCCAGACCCAGTTTGCCGAATTTGAACTGGCGATTCACGAAGAAGTCGAAAAGGGCGGTGCGCTTTCCGCGGACCGACTCGATGCAATCTACGGCGAAACCCTGAAACGCTACTACGGACACCACGCCAAGGTCATGACCATTGACGATGCCTACGCCATTGAATGGGCCTATATCCCGCATTTCTACAGGAATTTTTACGTCTACCAGTACGCCACTTCCCTATCCGCGGCCTATTACCTGATGGCCAAGGTTCTGGGCGGTGACGAGCGGGAAAGACGACAATATCTGTCGATACTGGAAGCCGGGGGTTCCGACTACCCCTATGACATCCTGAAAAAAGCTGGCGTCGACATGGCCTCGCCAGCGATTTATCAGGCGGTGATCAAACGCTGCAATACACTGATGGATGAAATCGAAAAACTGCTGGCAAATGATTGAGCAAGTATAAAACTTCCCTGGCGTTCACTTTTTTTTCACGTGTTTCATTAAACGCCGCTTTTTCGCAAGCTGGCGCGTAGTGAGTTTATTTGTCCGCCCCGCATAGGGGTTTTCACCTGATCGGTATTCGATTCTAACCGGCGTGCCATGGAGTTCCAGTACCCGGCGGAAGGTTTTTTCCAGATAGCGGGTGTAGTGCTGGGGCACCTCGCTGGTCTGGGTTCCGTGTATCACGATCACCGGCGGGTTGCGCCCGCCGGCATGAGCGTAACGCAATTTGATCCGCCGCCCTCTCACCATGGGCGGGGAATGTTCGGCGACCGCATCCTCAAGAATACGGGTCAGGCGATTGGTGCCGAGTGCATCCGTGGCGGCTTTATAGGCTTTTTCGATGGACGCATAAAGATGGCCGACACCGGTGCCATGCAGAGCGGAAATAAAGTGAATATCGGCAAATTCCACAAACCGCAGGCGCCGGCCCAGCTCCTGCTTGATGCGCTCCCGGTTATCCGGCTCGAGACCGTCCCATTTATTCACCGCCAACACCAGGGCGCGGCCCGCTTCAAGGGTGTAACCCATTAAATGCAAGTCCTGTTCGACCAGGTCCTCGTGGGCGTCTATCAGCAATACCACGACGTTGGCGTCGGCGATGGCCTGGAGCGTTTTGACAATGGAGAACTTCTCGACCGCCTGTTTGATATTCTTGCGGCGCCGAATGCCGGCGGTATCTATCAGGGTGTAGCGCTTGCCATTGCGCTCGTAGTCGATATAAATGCTGTCCCGGGTCGTGCCCGGCTGGTCGTAAACCACTACCCGCTGTTCGCCCAGCAAGCGATTTACCAGGGTCGATTTACCGACATTGGGCCGACCCACCACGGCGATCTTAATGCCGGTGGCTACCGGCTGCTTAACCGCGCCGGGGTCCGGTAATGCTTCCAGTACCTTATCCAGCAACTGTTTGACGCCGCGGCCATGGGTCGCGGTTATGGCCAGGGGCTCGCCCAAACCCAGGCTATGGAAATCACCCAGCACCTGGTCGGGATCAACACCGTCAATTTTGTTGGCCACCAGCATGACCCGGCATGACTGCCGGCGCAATTGTCGAGCGATGTCCACGTCCACCGCGCTGAGACCGGCGCGAGCATCCACCAGCAGGAGGATGAGATTCGCCTCCGCCATGGCCGCCCGGGACTGCTGTGCCATTGCCAGGTCAATGCCCTGCTCATCGCCGCTAATACCGCCGGTATCGACGACCACATAGCGCCGTCCCTGGTGCTCGCCTTCGCCGTATTTGCGGTCGCGGGTAAGACCGGGAAAGTCAGCGACAATGGCATCCCGCGATTTCGTCAGACGATTGAATAAGGTTGATTTGCCCACGTTGGGTCGGCCAACCAGGGCGATGACGGGGAGCATGAAAAAACCCGGATAAACGCTAAAAAAGCGATTTTACTGCAAACAGACGTGATGCGCTTATGGGCGCGACTCAATACCGGCGGATTGCCGCTAACCAGGCATACGGGCGTCGTATTGCACGCTGAGTTCAGTCAATCCGGGTATACAGACATCCCGGCAATCGAGCGCGGTCCAGGCGGTGATTACACGCACAACATTCCAGTGGCCGTAATCGTCGTCTATTCACTACTGCTCGCTACCCTTTAAGTCAAACTGGTAGGCTGTCAGATCACCACTGTTATCGAGGACAAACAGGGTTTCCCTGTTCGATTTGCCTTCACCGCCCTCGAGTTCGGAGGCCACCATGGGCACGGAGACACCGTCGCCATCGACCTTGACGCGGCCCATCACTTCGCCATCTTCCGGCGCCAGGAGGTGCAGATAGCCTTGGCGATCGGCGACCGCGGTAAAGTTTTTTAACGCCGTGGGAGCTGTCAGTTTACGGCGCAGGAAATCCTCATTCACCCATTGCTCAATGCCACCGGAGGCGCGGTATGAAAAAACTCTGTCATCCGCGCCTACCAGGTAAAGGCGACCTGGACCATAACTGGGCGCGTGATGGCTGGAAGCAGCCTGTGTCCACAATTCCCTGCCGGCACCGCGGCTGATGGCCCCGACTTTACCCTGGTAACTACTGGCATAAATGATGTCGCCAATCACCACCGGTGTATTGACGTCGACGATGCGCTCAAGCTCGGTTTTACCCTCACCACTCACGAACTTGCTTTCCCATAAAAGCTCACCGTTGTCGGGGTCGAGTGCCATCAGCTCCCCATTGGCCAAACCCAAAATCACCATATTAGCGATGAGGACCGGCGCCGCGGTACCACGCAGGGTCAGCACCGGCATTTCCGTGGTATAGCGCCAGAGCAACTCGCCATTACTGGCTGACAGGCCGTGAATCTTGCCATCCAGCGTCTGCGCCACAACCAGTTCTTCCAAGGCAGCCGGTGGCGCCAGCACTTCGCTGGTCAGACTCGCGCGCCAGCGTTCTTCACCGGTATCGGCGGCCAGGGCTATAACTTCACCGTCGTCGTTGCCAACCAGTGCCAGACCAGCACCAACACCAACCCCTCCGATCAGCGTGGTATCCAGATCCGTGCGCCAAAGTCGATCACCGTCGGCCTTGTTGAAAGCGCTCACGCGACCTTTCGGGTTCGCCGCGAAAACCGTGTTTTCAGCTACCGCCGGTTGGAGACTGGCGGCGTAAACCTCCTGGCCCGCACCGGTGGAACGCCTCCAGAGCTTGCGTATGCGAACCGACTCGGCATAGTCCTTTAGTGGCAAAGGTTCGGATTTGTCTTCTTTACTCGCTTCTGTTTCGGCTTCGAGTTCGGCGATCTCTTCCTCACTGAGACTTTCATCATCCCAAAACTTGAGAGAGGAACAGGCGCTGGTCAGCAACACCAGGACTAACAACGCGACCAGTTTTATATTCATTAACCGGCGTCCTCCGACTCTGTATCCACGGACTCGACAGTTACGGGCGCGGCCGCTTCAAGCACACGGTTCAGCTTCAGTTCCAGCAACCGGTAGGCCGCGGGGTCGGTGGGGCTGGCATTGTCCAGCGCCAATTGATAAGCAGCTCTGGCGGCGGGGTAGTCCTCGAGGTGGTAATAGGCATCACCACGCAATTCGGCGTAGAGTCCTCTCATCGCTGTTTCAACATCGACGTCGAGCACCTCCAACACCCCGGGGTATTGCTTCTGGGCCAGCCTGACTCGCGCCAGCCGTGCTCGCGTCAGCGCCGCCAGCTCCCGGTCACTAGCGCTGTTTATCACCTCCTGTAGAAACCCGGCTGCCTCATCGAGCTCGTTCCTGGCCACCGCCAGACGCGCCAGCGCCAGTGTCGCGTACTGAGCATACTGGCTGTCGCTGTATTCACCGCGCAATGAATCGGCCAGGGTGGTGAGGCGTTCCTGCTGCTCACTATTGAGATCGGCTATATTTTCCGCCTGCACCAGATCAATGATTTCAGCAAATACCAGCGAGGCATCCGCGGCTTTTTGCTGATGGACATCCTGCCATTGCTGCCAGCCGAACCAACCACCAAGCACCAATACCACCATAAGCAGTAACTGCCGGCCGTTTTCCTGCCACCAACGCTTCAGGTTCTCGATCTGTTCCTGATCACTCAAATGTTCAGCCAATGTGCTATTCCGTTACTCGTAAGTAAATAGGTTTACCAGCGGCTCAGGGCAGTGCTTTTAGCAACACCACGGCATCCTCGATGGATACGGTTTGCTGGCCCCGCTCATCCCGCAAGTATTTGATCGTGACCTGCCCCTGCGCGGCTTCACTTTCGGCGACGATAAGCGCTACCTGCGCGCCGCTACGATCGGCCTTTCTAAGCTGGCTTTTAAAGCTGCCGCCACCGCAATGAAGCTGCATTCGCAAATCCGGACAGTGGCTGCGAATCCGTTCGCTGCTTGCCAGGGCGGCCGCCTCCACGCCCTCGGCCACCACCAGGTAGGCATCGATAGGGCGGGCGACACTATCGGGCACCGCCCCGACGGCGTCAAGTAACAGCACCAGGCGTTCCTCGCCCATGCCGAAACCCACCGCGGGGGTAGGATTGCCACCCAGTTGTTCCACCAGGCCATCATAACGTCCACCGGCACAGATCGTGCCCTGGGCACCCAGCGAATCCGTCACCCACTCAAACACCGTTTTCCCGTAATAATCCAGACCGCGGACCAGGCGCGGATTAATTTCATAGCTGACGCCGGCTCCGTCGAGCAGGTCCAGCAACTGTCGAAAATGCTCCCGGCTTTCATGATCGAGAAAATCATGCAGCGAAGGCGCTTCATTGAGTAGCGCCTGGGTCTGGCTGTTTTTGCTATCCAGAATCCGTAGGGGGTTGGTGTCCAGTCGACGCTGGCTGTCTTCGTCCAGTTGCTCCTTGCACGCGCTCAGATAGGCCACCAGGGCATTGCGATACGCCACCCGGTTAGTGGCGTTGCCGAGGGAATTGATTTGCAGGCGAATGTGTTCGGACAATCCCAGTTCCCGCCATAACCGCGCTGTCATCACCAGCAGTTCGGCGTCAATGTCGGGGCCCGCCAGGCCGAAAACCTCGGCGCCAAATTGATGAAACTGACGCAATCTGCCTTTTTGCGGTCGCTCGTAGCGAAACATTGGGCCGCTGTACCACAGACGCTGAACCTGATTCCTCAAAAGCCCGTGCTGGTGCGCGGCGCGCACACACCCGGCGGTGCCCTCGGGCCGCAGGGTGACGCTATCGCCATTGCGGTCAGCCCACGTGTACATTTCCTTTTCAACGATATCGGTCACTTCGCCGATGGAACGTTTAAACAGCTCAGTGCTCTCCAGCAACGGGAAGCGAATCTCCCGAAAGCCGTAAGCCTGTAGCAGGCTGCGCACGGTGCGTTCAAGATATTGCCAGGTGGGGGACTGCTCGGGCATAAGATCATTCATGCCGCGCAGTGATTTTATGTTACTCAAAGTATTTTCCGCTTTTTGACCGGGGCTTGCGCGTGCGCTCAATCAGTGGCAATCAGCTGTTCCAGGGACCGGGCTTTTTCCTTTGCACGCTCGCGAATACGTTCCTCGAGTGCGTCCACGAGATTATCCTGACCCAGCTTTTCCGAAGGTTTGCCATCAATGAACAGGAGATGTTTGGGAGTGCCGCCGGTAAGCCCGAGCTCGGCGATTTTAGCTTCACCCGGGCCATTGACGACACAGCCGATAATGGCGACATCAAGCGGTACATTAATGTCCTCGAGACGATTTTCCAGCTCATTCATGGTGCTGATAACATCGAAATTCTGACGCGAACAGCTCGGACAGGCGACAAAATTTATGCCCTTGCTGCGTAGCCGCAGACTTTTTAGCAGGTCCCAACCGACTTTTACCTCTTCGACCGGATCGGCGGCAAGAGAGATTCGAATCGTGTCGCCAATCCCTTCCATCAGCAGCATGCCCAAACCCACGGCCGACTTCACGGTCCCAGAGCGCAGCCCACCGGCCTCGGTAATGCCAAGGTGAAGCGGTTGGTCAATCTGACAGGCGATTTGCCGATAGGCCGCTACCGTCATGAATATATCAGAGGCTTTGAGACTTAATTTGAAGTTGTGAAAATCAAGCCGGTCGAGAATATCCACATGACGCATGGCGGATTCAACCATCGCCTCTGGAGTGGGCTCGCCATATTTTCTTTGCAGTTCCTTTTCCAGGGAACCCGCATTGACGCCAATCCGGATGGGGATATTTTTGTCACGCGCCTTTTCGATAACGGCTCGGACCCGGTCCTCACGACCAATATTCCCAGGGTTAATGCGTAGACAGTCGACGCCCAGATCCGCCACCCGCAGCGCAATCTTGTAATCGAAATGAATATCGGCGATCAGGGGAATATCGACTTGCGCGCGGATGCGGCCAAAGGCTTCCGCCGCGTCCAGCGACGGCACGGAAACGCGGACCAAGTCGGCCCCGGCTGCCTGAATCCTGCTGATTTGCTCAACCGTCGCGGCGACATCGCTGGTATCGGTATTGGTCATGCTCTGCACCGAAATCGGTGCGTCACCGCCTACCGCCACCCTGCCAACCATCACCTGGCGGCTGCGCCGCCGCTTTATGGGCGTCTCGTTGAACATGGGCGTCTCAGTGAACAAGGAAACGGCTCGTCTGATAGTTTGTGTCGCCGGATGCGTGCAGCGGCTGCGCGAAAGCCAGAGTTGCGACCAGCACCAGGACCAATAGCCCCGCGACGCCAATCAGGCCTAATTTGAAATTCCGATTGTCGAGCAATCTTCGCGGTTCCGTGGTCGGGCTTTCCTCCCGCTCCTCCCGCGACAAGTGCTCGTAGCCCCGCAACACTGGCGCCTCCTCTATGCCCAGCAATGCGCAATAACGGCGAATATAGCCACGCACATACACTTGCGCGGGCAATTTCGCATAGTCGTCGGCTTCGAGTGCTTTTACTTTCCGTTCAGTCACACCCAGGGCCTCGGCAACATCGGTAACGGACAGCGCCCGTTCGGTACGCGCCTTGCGCATTAGCAAGCCAGGCAGAGCCGATGGATCAGCTGTTCTGTTGTCCTGTTTCATGGATCAACTAATTGCCTGCCCGCGCCCTGGCCCAGGCTTTGTAATCGAGGTATTCCTGAGAATAGGGAAACATTTTTTTCAGCGCCAAGGCCTTACTGGCGACGCCATCGTTATTTTCAAATGCCGCCGCCAGGCGAATTCCCAACCATAGCGCCTCGGCCCTCGGGCCCGCGAGTTCATCGTAGCGATCGAGGTGCTGCTTGGCCAAGGCCAGCTGCCCCCGGTTGAGGTATTCTCCGGCCAGTTCCAGATGAGCCGGCGCCATTTTGGGGTTCAGATTTATGGCCTTTTCCCAGGCTTCCATCGCCTCGTCTTCTCGCCCCAGCCGCTTGGCCGCCTGACCAAGCGTGAGGTGGACCCGCGAGCGCCGCTGATAGTTGAGGTCCGTCGCGGCGCGCTGCAGGTGTTCGTAGGACTCCTGGTAACGGTCATGTCGCATCAGAAACACGGCGTAATTATTGCGCGCGGAAGTCAAATCGGGCTCGTATTGGAGGGCTTTTTTAAAATGTTGTTCCGCCAGTTCGTCTTCCTTTTCCATCTGATAGAGAAGCGCCATACCATTATGAGCCCGGCCAGATCGCGAATCCGTCTCCAGCGCCTTCTGCAGATGCAGCCGCGCGCCATCACGGTTGCCATCTCTCAGATAACCCAGGCCCAACTTGATATACGTGTCGAGCGCCTCGGCCTTTTTGTCCTTACGTTCGGCACCGGAGGTGGTTCTGTCCGTGGTCAACGGCTTACCCGATACCGTGGTCGTGCGCACGCAGGATGTCGACACCAGACAGATGCAAACGATCAAGCAGACTACGAGTTTGTTTTTCATCCCCAGTCTCACCTCTCAATGACCTTGACGGCGCGGGTTTCAAGCAGCGCTTCGCGATAGCGCTCGCCGCGCCTGGTCCGGTCATTGACCGCACCCGCCAACTGACCACAGGCAGCCGCGATATCATCACCCCTGGTAGTACGTATGGTAGCAGTGTACCCCGCTTCAATAAGGATGTCCCTAAATCGGTACATGGCGCCCTTGCCGACACGCTGGTAACCGGAACCGGGAAAGGGATTGAAAGGAATGAGATTGATCTTGCACGGCGTGTCGCGCAACAACGCCGCGAGTTCGCGCGCGTGTTCCGGCCGATCATTGACATGATCGATAAGTGTGTATTCAACCGTAATTTTTCGCCGCTGATCGGGCAGTTTGTCCAGATAACCTCGCGCGGACTCCAGCAAGGCGGATATAGGGTATTTGCGGTTGATCGGCACTAGCTCATTGCGCAAGGCGTCATTGGGCGCGTGCAACGAAATTGCGAGGGAAACATCAGTGACCTCACCCAGGCGATTCAACGCGGGCACGACCCCCGCGGTGCTCAGGGTTACCCGTCGCTTGGAGAAACCGTAGGCACAGTCGTGCATCATCAAATTGACCGCTTCAACGACGTTATCGAAATTCAAAAGCGGCTCGCCCATGCCCATGAACACCACGTTGGTCACGGCACGGACATTTTCGCTCAGGTCAGTACCCAGTTCCCGTACCGCGATCCACACCTGGCCGATGATTTCCGCAACATCGAGGTCTCGGTTGAAACCCTGCTTGCCGGTGGCGCAAAAACTGCAATCCAGGGAGCACCCTATCTGCGAGGAAACGCACAGGGTTCCGCGGCCCTTTTCGGGAATGAATACGGTCTCGACGCTGCCGCCACCACGCGTTTTAACCAGCCATTTGAGGGTGCCGTCGGCGGATTCATGACGACTCACCACTTCGGGCAGGCGTACTTCCGCCGTTTCAGCCAGACGCTGGCGGAGCGCTTTGGACATATCCGTCATTTGGCCGAAGTCGATCACGCCACGGGCGTGTATCCACTTGAGCAATTGTCGAGCACGAAATTTCCGCTCGCCCAGGCCCTCGAAAAAGAGCACCAGACTGTCCTCGCCCATGCCCAGCAGATTCGGCTTGCCGGACGGGGCACCGCTTAGGCTAGGATCGGACGCTTGCGATGCCATGGCTCACCCGGCTTGCAGGCGCTGTCACTTGCGAGAACATATCTCGTCGGCGCTAAAGAAATAGGCAACTTCACGGGCAGCCGATTCAGGGGAGTCGGAACCATGCACGGCGTTGGCATCGATGGTTTCGGCGAAATCGGCTCTGATGGTTCCCGGCTCGGCATCTTTCGGGTTGGTGGCACCCATCAGTTTGCGATTCAGCTCAATGGCATTTTCCCCTTCGAGCACCTGCACAACCACTGGACCGGAGGTCATAAAGGCCATCAAGTCATGAAAAAAACCCTTGCCTTTGTGCTCGGCATAAAAACCACCGGCGGTTTCGCTCGTCAATTGCAGCATTTTCGCAGCCACCACCTTCAAACCCGCGTTTTCGAAACGGGCAATGATGTCACCAATCACATTCTTGCCGACGGCGTCCGGTTTAATGATGGAGAGGGTGCGCTCAATTGCCATATGTAAATACTCCAGAGAATCCAGCGAAGCGGATATTGGCGAGGTAGGGACAGACCGGCGCTCAGACGCTGTCGCCCCATCAAAAGGACGCGAATTTTACTCTCGCACACAAAGGCTTACAAGAATCAGTTCGCCAGGGCAGCGGGTGGTCAGGCGGCGAGGTATTCCCGAAAGCGATCCACGCAAACCGGCATGCTGAAATGAGCGCCCTGATAGGTATCGCAGCCGACTTTTTTCAGGATATCAAGCGACTGCTGGTCCTCGACCCCTTCCGCCGTGACCTGCAGGCCATACTGGCGTGACACCGCGAGAATCGCCTCGACCACACCGCGGCTCTCGGGGTCATTATGGATATTGTGTATAAACTCCCTGTCGATCTTCAGCCAGTCAAATGGTAGCCGCTTCAGATAAATCATCGACGAATAACCGATGCCGAAGTCGTCGATTGAAAACTGAGCGCCAAGGGCCTTGATATCGGCCATCTTCCTGATGACGCTTTCCACATCCTCGATCATGAGGTTTTCCGTGACCTCGAAATTAAGGTAAGCCGGATCAATTTCATAGCTACGCAAGCTGTGTTCGATGACGTCGATCAGTTGGGGGTCGTTGAATTGACGCGGGCTGATGTTGATGCCCAGGCGCATGTGATTCTCCCAAATACCCTCGTCGATGAAATTGCGAATGTATTCGCAGGCCGTCCGAATTACCCAGTGACCGACATCGACGATCAGTCCGGAGGACTCGAGCAGGGGAATGAACTCCGATGGCATGTTGGTAACACGATCAGCGTTGACCCAACGCAAAAGTACTTCGCCACCCATCAGACGACCGTCAAAAACATTGACCTGAGGCTGGATATACAAGGCAAATTCCTGGTTATCGACAGCCTTGCGCAGTCGGGTATTGAGACCGATTTGACGCTGGGCCTTATCGGCAATGCTCTGATTAAAAAAGGCGACACCGTTGCGACCCTTGCGTTTGGCTTCATACATGGCCGTGTCGGCGTATTGCAAGGCGCGCTCAGCCGAGATTTCGTGGTCGATCAGTAACGCGATGCCAACACTGGCGGTCAGAATAAACTCATTGCCATCGTAAAAAATCGGCTGGGCTATCGCTTCCTTGATACTGTTGGCCGTGGACATGGCATTGGCGGCGCCCTGCTCCGAATTA
Organism: Porticoccaceae bacterium; assembly: GCA_040235495.1. Classification (GTDB taxonomy): domain Bacteria; phylum Pseudomonadota; class Gammaproteobacteria; order Pseudomonadales; family Porticoccaceae; genus HB2-32-21. Next base: position 7,459 of record JBECKV010000081.1, on the reverse strand, counting down.
TCGCCGGCATGGGGAAAAAACAGCATGAACTCATCGCCACTCATCCGCGCGACCATGGCGGTTTCGTCAATCATCGGTTCAATCGCGCGGGCTACCTTGAATAAAACCTGGTCGCCGACATCGTGGCCCCAGGAATCGTTGATATCCTTGAAATGATCCAGGTCAATCAGCATCAACGCCGCGCATATTTGTCCCGAGGCGGTTTCTTCCTGATGCTGACGAATGGTTTCGATTAATAATTGACGACTGGGCAGCCCGGTCAGGTGGTCAAAATAAACGTCCCTGTCCAGATCGGCATCGTAGCGTCGCATGCCAACATAACCACCCAGCTTGTCGATAATTCTTCCGGAATCAGCGGTTTTCGAGGTATGTCGGCTTGCCGTGCGCCGCGCATTCGGGCCCTGCTCGAACGTCGCCTTGCCCGCCGCCTCGGGCGAGGACGATGCCAGGCCTTCCAGGCTACTCGCGGGCGTCGTGGTGTTTTCGGACTTTGACGCTGATCCCGTGGCATCCGAAAGCGGCTCGACGGAGACATCGGCGCTACCGGACAGACATACAGGAGCCAAAGTGACGAGCAATTCGCTCCCGTTCTCGCCCAGGCGTCGCAAATTCAGGTTGATGGTTTCCCGCTGGTCACCATCCACGAGTCGCCAGGTGGTCTCACTGAGGCCTTCATCGAGAGCAGAGGTTATTTCCTGTTTTAGTGCCGCAACAGCGATGGGTTCGCTGAGCCCGGTCTCGTCGAGGGAGATACCCTGCAGGGTACGCTTGTCACAGCCGAGCAGTTCGCGCGCCTTGGGGTTACTATCGATACAAATGCCGTAGGCAAAAAAAAGCGTACCGTAGGGCGAGTTTTCAAGCAAAAGTTTGTACAGCTCTTCTTTAGAGCTCATTCCCCGCTGTCCTTGTCTCGTCGGCTACCGTGTGACTGCGATTCTAGCCAAGTTCCTCTATCCAGGCCATCTGTATCGCTTCCAGAATCTTTTCACCGCAACGTTGCGGATCATCATCAAAGTCGGCCAAGGTCAGGATCCAGTCTCGCAGATCAACAAAATTAACATAGCGGGGGTCAACCTGGGGGTGGGTATCAGCCAGCTCCATCGCCAGGTCGTAAGTGTCTGTCCACTTGAGGCTCATCGTTGTTTCACCCTCCAAAGCTATGACGTATAACGGCTAATGCCGCTCGGAAACCATATTTACTGTGTAGCGAGGGATCTCCACTACCAGGTCGCGATCGCCGGTAACCACCTGACAACTGAGGCGGGAATCGCGATCCAGACCCCAGGCTTTATCGAGCATATCCTCTTCCTCCTCGGACGCGGGTTCGAGAAATTCCCCACCCGCGCGAATGTGGACGTGGCAGGTGGTGCAAGCACCGGCCATGCCGCATGCATGCTCGAGTTCGATACCATGATCCACCGCCAGCCGGCACAGCCCAAGGCCGGGTTCGACTTCGACCACCCGCCCCTCGGGACAGACCGTGTCATGAGGCAAAAAAGTGATTTTGATTCGACCGCTCACTGCCTATCCCTCGCCCTCGAACTCATCAAGTCGATGCCCGGCGAGTGCGCCCTTGATTGCCGCATCCATACGCAGGGCCGCAAATTCCTCGCTCTGGCGAGCCAGCGCTTCGACATGCCTTGCCAGTTCCCTATGGTTGGTGCTGCTGGCGCGCGCGGCGGCCAGCTCTTCAACGCCGGTGCGAAGACACTTCAGTTCATCCGCGGTCAACAGCGCTTGTCCATCCCTGGCCAGGGCTGCGTCAATATCCTCGATCAGACGATCCGCCTCCACCTGCTGCTCCCGGAGGGCCCGCAGACGCACATCCCCCCCCGCGTGATCGATGGAGTCTCTAAGCATGCGGCTGATTTCCTCGTCACCCAGACCATAGGACGGTTTCACTTCAATGCGCGCCTGAACGCCGGTACTGGTTTCGGTCGCCGTGACATTGAGCAGGCCATCGGCATCGACCTGGTAGGTGATACGAATTTTCGCCGCGCCCGCCGCCATTGGCGGCAGACCGGTGAGTTCGAAGCGAGCCAACGAACGGCAGTCCTCCACCAGTTCGCGCTCCCCCTGGACCACGTGGATGGCCAGAGCCGTCTGCCCGTCCTTGAAGGTCGTAAATTCCTGAGCCCTGGCGACGGGAATAGTAGTATTGCGGTGGATAATTTTTTCCACCAGTCCGCCCATGGTTTCGATCCCCAGGGACAGGGGAATGACATCCAGCAGCAACATTTCCTCGCCAGGCTTATTACCGACCAGTACGTCGGCCTGCCGGGCAGCGCCAAGGGCCACCACTGTGTCCGGATCAATGTCGGTCAATGGCGATTGATGAAAAAATTCGGCAACTTTTCCTCGTACCCTGGGCATGCGCGTCGTGCCGCCCACCATCACCACGGCAGTCAACTCGTCAACGCCAACTCCAGCATCGCGCAGGGCCTTGCGGGAGGCGCGCAGGGTCCGATCGACCAGGGCGTCAATGCAGGCGTTTAATTGATTGCGGTCCAACCGGCCACGCCAGTCACCAAACCGGACATCGGCGACCTCGCTGTCCGTCAGTTGCTCCCGCGCGGTACGCGCGCTTGCGGTTAAAGCACGGGATTCCATGGCGGAGAGTCGACCCGTGACACCGGCCTGCCGTCGAATCCATTCAGCGACCGCGAGGTCAAAATCATCACCCCCGAGCGCCGAATCGCCACCCGTCGCCAGGACTTCGAATACTTCCCTGGACAAACGAAGAATGGAGATATCGAAGGTTCCCCCACCCAGGTCATAAATTGCAATGAGTCCTTCGTCGCCGGCATCGAGCCCGTAGGCAACGGCCGCGGCCGTGGGCTCGTTCAGCAGTCGCAACACCTTGATACCGGCCAGCAGGGCGGCGTCCCGCGTCGCCTGGCGCTGGGCGTCATCAAAATAGGCGGGCACGGTGATTACGGCGCCATCCAGAGGGCCACCCAGTGCGCCTTCCGCGCGCTGCGCCAGCACCCGGAGAATTTCCGCCGACACCTCCACCGGGCTCACCCGCCCTTGACGGGTGGCAATATTGATCATACCCCCCGCGCTGTCAGCGAGCTCATAGACGGTGTCGGAGCCCCGAACATCGTCACAACCTCGGCCCATGAAGCGTTTCACCGAGATGATGGTATTGCCAGGGTCAGTGACCGCCTTTTCCGCCAACCCCCCACCCACCTCGATGCCACCCTCGCCATAATGAACAACGGAGGGCAGCAGGGCTTCGCCGTGATCGTCGGTCAGCACTTCGGCGCGGCCACTGCGCACCGTGGCGACGAGTGAATTGGTGGTACCCAGATCGATGCCCACCGCGCGTTTATGCTGGTGGGGAGCCCGGGATTGCCCTGGTTCTGAAATCTGTAATAAAGCCAATTGATATTTCCTGAATCAAGTTGCGCCGCACGGGAAAGTCGGAAGTAGCATACCGGGCCCGGATTCAGTCCTCGAGTGACTCTTCGAGCTGTTCGATTTCGATACGCAGCTTGTCGAAGAATTGTATTTTATCGAGCACCGCCCTGGCGCTTTCCAGTTCGCCCTTCGCGTAGGTGGTGGCAAACTCCTCTTCCAGGACACGGCATTCCTCGACGACTTGCGCCTCTAGCTCCGACAGCGCTTGCAGGGGCCGTTCAGTTTGCTCGATCTCCGCCAGACGCTCCCGCAATTCCATCTGCGCGCTTAAAAATTCGATATTGGTGTGAGTTTGCTCAGTGGTAGTGTCCAGGCCCGCTCGCTCCAGCAAATACCCGGCCCGCTGCACGGATGAGGATAAAACCGAAAAAGCCTGATTGACCAGCGCCGCCGACTGCAACGCCAGGCGCTGCTGCTGCGCTGACTGCCCGGCAACGCGATCTGGATGAAATTCTTTCTGGAGCGACAGATAGCGCGTTTTCAACAGCGCTTTATCGATATTAAAGCCAGCGGGCAAGTCAAAAATCGAAAAATAGTCGGTGCGGGGATCCATGAACCTGATGACGACGAGAGAACTTCAAAGGGGAGAAAGCCGGCGGATCACTGTCGCAAATATTGCGGCAAATATTACGCCGGCCACCTTAGACGTTAAAACTTTCCCCGCAGCCGCACTCGTTTTTGACATTGGGATTATTAAAGCGGAAGCCCTCGTTCAGGCCCTCCTTGACAAAATCAAGCTCGGTGCCATCGAGATAGATCAAACTCTTGGGGTCGACAAACAATTCAACTTCGCCAGAGACGAAAACCTGATCCTGCGCCGATGGCTCATCCACGAACTCCAGCACATATGACAGGCCCGAGCAGCCGTTGGTACGCACACCCAGTCGAATGCCACTACCGTGGCCACGACTTTTCAGATATTGTTCGACATGCCTTTCCGCGGCGGGGGTCATGGAAATCGCCATATTTTTACTACTCCTCTAACGCTAGTGCCGCCAGGGCCAAAACACACCCTAGACCTTGCCTTGTTTACTGCGAATGTCGCGGATTGCCGCCTTAATAGCGTCCTCGGCCAGCACCGAGCAATGAATTTTTACCGGTGGCAAAGCCAGTTCCTCGGCTATCTCGGAATTCTTGATTTCAGCGGCGGCTTCCAGGGTTTTACCCTTGACCCATTCAGTCAACAGGGAACTGGATGCAATGGCCGAGCCACAGCCATAGGTCTTGAATTTGGCATCTTCTATGACGCCTTCGTCGTTGACCTGAATCTGTAGGCGCATCACATCACCGCAGGCCGGCGCCCCGACCATGCCGGTGCCAACATTTTTCGCTTTGTCATCCAATTTGCCGACATTGCGAGGATTATCGTAATGATCAAGTACCTTGTCGCTGTAGGCCATGAGTCAATCTCCTGTTAATACTTAAGCTGTTAATACTTAAGGGGCCAGCCCGACCTCGGGTCAGTGAGCCGCCCATTCAACTTTGGACAAATCCACACCATCTTGGTACATATCCCAAAGCGGTGACAGTTCCCTTAACTTTTGCACCGCCGCGGTGACCTTTTCCACCGTGAAATCGATTTCCTCCTGGGTGGTGAAGCGCCCGATACTGAAGCGAATGGAGCTGTGGGCCAGCTCATCCTCGAGGCCCAGGGCGCGCAACACGTAGGACGGCTCGAGGCTGGCCGAGGTGCACGCGGAACCGGAGGATACCGCCAGATCCTTGAGCGCCATGATCAGGGATTCTCCCTCGACATAGGAGAAGCTGACATTCAGGTTGCCAGCGACCCGGTGCTCCAGGGAACCGTTCAGATGGACGGCCTCGATGGATTTCAAGCCCTCCCAGAGCCGGTTTCTAAGCGCGAGGATACGCGCGTTTTCCTCGGCCATTTCCTCCCGGGCAATACGAAAGGCCTCGCCCATACCGACAATCTGGTGGGTCGGCAACGTCCCTGAACGCATGCCCCGCTCGTGGCCACCGCCGTGTATTTGGGCCTGGAGTCGTACACGGGGCTTACGGCGGACATAAAGCGCGCCGATGCCCTTGGGGCCATAAATCTTGTGTGCTGAAAAAGACATCAGGTCAATTTTCATGTTCGCCAGATCGATAGGCACCTTGCCGGCGCTCTGGGCGGCATCGACGTGAAAATACACACCACGCTCCCTGCACAACTCGCCAATAGCGGCGACGTCATTAATCACGCCGATCTCATTGTTGACATGCATGATCGACACCAGGGTTGTCTCCTCTCGCAGGGCATCGGCTACCGCCCGCACCGAAGTCAGTCCTTGCGAGTCCGGCTCCAGGTATGTGACCGCAAAGCCCTCTCGCTCCAGCTGCCGACAGGTGTCCAGCACCGCCTTATGTTCGATTTTTGAGGTGATGATGTGTTTGCCCTTGCCCGCGTTGAAATGCGCCACTCCCTTGATCGCCAGGTTATCCGACTCCGTGGCGCCGGAGGTCCAGACTATTTCCCGCGGATCGGCGTTGATCAGGTCGGCCACCTGCTTGCGGGCCGCCTCCACGGATGCCTCGGCCTGCCAGCCGAACGCGTGGGAACGGGAAGCGGCATTGCCAAAATTGCCTTCCCTGGTCATACATGCGGCCATCCGCTCGGCCACCCGGGGGTCGACCGGGGTGGTGGCTGAATAATCGAGATAAATAGGTAGCTTCAAAATGGGCACTCCGCTAAGTCAGGCATGGCCACTATCGAGTCCGATAAGCGTCAGACGCTCTTCGCTCTTGGCCAGCCGATTAAAATTCTGGCGCTCGTTAATTGATTGCACATGTTCTTTCTCGGTCAACTGTCCGAGTGTGATGCCACTGAGGAACAGGCGAATTTGTGTACTCAGGTCATTCCATAGATAGTGGGTCAAACATATCTCACCATTCTGGCAAATACCTTTGCCGCCACAGTTAGTCGCGTCGGTCGACTCGTTGACCGCATCGATGATATCGGCAACATTGATCTTACTGTCATCACGACTTAGACGATAACCGCCACCAGGACCACGAACGCTCTTGACCAGGTTGTTTTTCCGCAATTTGGCGAACAGCTGTTCCAGATAGGAAAGAGAGATGTCCTGCCTGCTGGAAATGTCCGCCAGGCTGATTGGCCCTTCCTTGCCGTGAAGTGCCAGATCCAGCATGGCGGTGACCGCGTAACGTCCTCGGGTGGTAAGTTTCATCCGCTAACTCTGACTAAGCTGTGAAGACCGATGATTATCCAATAGCCGACTAATTTGGTCAAGTAATTATCCGACTAATTTAATCAACTTTTGTTCCCGCCACCGTCCCTCGTCCCGGACTGCTTGAGTCGGTAGACAACATTCTGCACGGCCGTCAACACGCCGCGCATGATGGCTAATTCCATGCGATCCGGCCGAATCCGGTTGAACAGGCGGCGCAGCCGCGCCATGGTTTGGCGAGGATTATCACGATCGTGAAAACCGAGCGCCACCAGTGCCTGTTCGAGATGCTCATAATACAATTCCAGGTCCGAGGCTTTCGCGGGCGGGACATCCCAGGACGGCCGCTGGCCGGGGTAATCACTGTCAATCAGCGCGCTCATCCTCAGTTCATAGGCCAACACCTGGACGGCGGCCGCGAGATTCAGGGAACTGTATTCAGGGTTTGCCGGGATATGGACATGAAAGGTACATTTTTGTAATTCTTCATTGCTCAAACCACGATCTTCCCGGCCAAACACCAGAGCCACCTCGTGCGCCTGGGACTCCAACCAGACCTGTTCGCCGCACTGTCGCGGATCGAGAAGTGGCCAGGGGATGGTGCGCTCCCGGGCGCTGGTGCCAATAACCAGGCCGCAATCGGCAATCGCTTCGTCCAGCGAACTCACCACCACAGCCCGATCGAGTACATCAACGGCGTTAGCGGCCCGCCATACCGCCCGATCCGCTGGGTATTCCCTGGGAGCAACCAAATAAAGGCGATGCAGGCCCATCGTTTTCAGCGCCCTTGCGACAGCACCGATATTGCCTGGGTGGCTGGTGTTAACCAACACCACGCGAATCCTGGC
>JBECKV010000022.1:0-10693 GCA_040235495.1 Porticoccaceae bacterium | reverse complement strand
GAACCGAGGCACCGGGTAACCCGGCCTCGGCGGAATCGGTCGCCTCGGAAACCAGCACCTTCAATTAGGCCTCGGCGCCGGTTGGTTGACAACCCCCAGAGCCACACTCCGAGATACATCCCGTCATCCGGGCTTCTTACCCAGCAGGCGACCGGCATATGCCGGTCGCGGTAACTGCCTGTGCGCCATAAGCGTCCGGTCAACGCGTTCCCGGGTTGCCGCCGGAAATGGCGCGCTTTTACGACTCGTCATATCCACGTGGACAGCGAAACACTCGTTGATGGCGACCGGATCCGACTGCTCGCCTTCGTACATATGATGGATATAGCGCATCCGCTTTTCGTCACAATCGAGCATCTGGGTCGTGATGCGCACGTCGTCCCCCGCGAACACTTCGCGCAGATAATCGACATTGATCCCGAGGGTGAACATCGAACTGTTTTCTCGCGCCCGGTAATCCAGACCGATGCCAAGGCTGTCATAAAAGTTATCGGTAGCCTTGTCGAAGGCCAAAACATAGAACGCCAGGTTCATGTGACCATTGTAATCGACCCACTCGGGCACTACGGTGACGGTGGTTTCCACCAGTGTGTCATTCATTCCAACTCCTGATCAGGCACGGTGCCCGGAGCACCAGTGCGGCTCCCCTGGAAACGCCGCTGCTCGAAAAAAGCCATGATATCGTGATCGAAGCCCGGCCAGTAAGCGTGGTTCCCCGGCGCCTGACAGAACAGTGTTCGCACCTGGTTGGCGCAATCGGGAAACTCCACACATTCGGGGTGATTTGCCACCTTCGGAGTTTCCCCACAGCGATTGCAAGTCGCCCACCACTGGGCCACGCCCCTGCCATAGTCGGGAAAGTGGCCGTCATCCAGATTATGCATCAACATGACATTGAGCGGCTCCGGGCACGCATAATCCTCCATATCGCCAGCCTGCATGCCCATGGCGCTCGGAACAATGACCGACGGTTCAACCTGGCGTTCGGGCAATACCGCCAGGGCATTGGACACCGTGCCGCCATCCGAATGGCCCGTGTAATAAATCTGTTCGGAATCAACGCACCAACGTTCGATGATCTCGCCCGGAATAGTGGCCATTTGCTTCAGGGCCCTGAACCCGAGCGGCACGCTGGCAACGTGCACGACAATGAAGCCCCGAGCGGTGGCGCTCCCGGTCAAACCGGTAAAACGCTCGGACAGTGAAGCATTAAAGCCCGAAGGCGCCCACACTACCAGCAGTGGATGGGGATAATCCCGCCGGTAATTGGCGGGCGTGGTAACGCTATAGGGAATATTTCCCGAGGATCGCCGGTGCTGATGATCAGCCGCCTGTCCAGACTTTAAATAGCAAGCTGGGGTGCGAGGCGCGACCTCCGGGTAGGCAAAGTCCTGGGCCTGGATATCGGCGCCGCGATAGCTGTAGGCAAAATAAATCCAAATTATTGCCAGGCTCAGCGCCAGTAGCAGGACAAGATAGGTCACTGTCAGGGTCGACAGCCCGGTCACAGGGTTGCGGCAGCTTTTTGTCACGGTTTTGCTCCACACCAGCGGCCCGGAATACACGAGTCGAGAGTTTGTTAAGAGAACACCTGGACACTCCATGCCAGGACCACATAGCGCAAACTCTTCCCAAGCAGCATCGCCCCCAGACTTGGCAGCCATGGCAGCCGCAACCAGCCGCCGGCGAGACACAGGCCATCCCCGACCACGGGCACCCAGGAAAAAAACAAGGCCGCGGCGCCCCAGCGTCTGATCCGGGCCAGGGACCGTGCCGAGGGCTCCCGGTACCACTTTCGCCTGACCAGGGTTGTCTCCGACCACCAGCCCAGATAAAACGTGGACATGCCACCGGCGGTATTGGCCAGACTGGCAACCACCAGCAGCCAGATCACCGGGACCTGGCCCTGCTCCAGCAGCAGCAACAATAGTACCTCGGAGCTCCCCGGGAGCAGGGTCGCCGATAAAAAGCTGCTGAGACCCAGACCGGCCAAGCCCGCTTCAGGGCTGGCAAGAAATTCCAACAAGTCCGAACCTGGTCCTCAGACCATCCCTGCCACGCAGGCGTCCGCAAGTATGGCGGCGGCCACGGGAATACGTTGCGCCATCACCCCGGCAATAGCTTCCATGGTGATCGGCGCCTCTGTTTTGCCGGCGGCCGGATTGACCACCAGCGCGAGACAGGCATAGGGAAGGCCCTTCTCCCGGGCAAGTCCGGCTTCCGGCATGCCGGTCATGCCGACAATGTCGCAACCATCCCGTTCCATGCGCAGGATTTCGGCGGCGCTTTCCAGGCGCGGACCCTGAGTAGCCCCATAGACGCCACCATTTTTTACCGGCTCGCCGCGGCCAAGTGCCGAAGCCACCAGCGCCTGACGCACTTCCTCGTCATACGGGACAGTGAAGTCCACATACTGCAAGGGCACCGCGGTAGAATCCGAGTAGGTATGCTCCCTGCCCCAGGTATAATCGATAATCTGATCCGGAACCACCAGACTGCCCGCACGCAGATTCGCGCTAATGCCGCCAACCGCGTTGAACGCCAGAATGCATGTGGCCCCCAGGTCCGACAGCGCGGCGATATTGGCGCGATAATTGACGCGGTGTGGGGGAATACCGTGGGCATCGCTGTGGCGGGCGATAAATAAAATTTTTCGCCCGCCGAGCCGGCCGACAGTCACCGGGCTGGAAGGTTTTCCCCAGGTGGTTTCCCGGTCAATACGTTCCAGTACTTCGAGACCGGGCAACTGTTGCAAACCGCTACCACCAATGATGCCTGGCAGGGCCCATTTTGCCGCTTTCATCGATCAAGGACTCGCTGACTCGGTTTGCCCCACCGCCGCGGGAAGTGGTTCGGCAAGGTGGATCGTCGAGGTGGGGTAGGCAATCTCCGCGCCATGGGCCCGGATTATGGCCGCAATTTTGAGCAGCACGTCCTGTTTGATTCGATGAAATTCCATCCAGTCAGTGGTTTTGGTAAAGGTGTAAATAAAGAAGTCCAGGGAGCTGGCGCCAAATTGATTGAAGTTGACCATCAGTGTCTGCTCGTTATCAATCTCGGGGTGCCGAATCAGCATCTCCTTGACCCCCGCGACGATGGCTTCCATGGAGTCGATGTCATCATAGCGCACGCCAATGGTCTCGCGGATACGCCGGTTGAGCATACGGGAGGGATTCTCCACGGTGATGTGGGTGAATGCTGAATTGGGAATGTAGAGAGGACGTTTATCGAAAGTGCGTATGCGTGTCAGACGCCAGCCAATATCTTCGACAGTTCCCTCTATTTCTTTTTCCGGCGAGCGTACCCAGTCGCCGACGGAAAAGGGCCGATCGAGATAAATCATCAGGCCGCCAAAAAAATTCGCCAATAGATCCTTGGCGGCAAAACCCACGGCGATACCGCCTATACCACCAAAAGCCAGCACGCCGCCAATGCTATAACCCATCATTTGCATGGCGATCAGAACGACGGTGATAATGACCGACACTCGGCCCAGTTTACCAATCGCCCGCACGGTGGTCTCATCATAGGGATCGGACAGGTATTCCGGGTTGACCAGATTCTGTTCCGCTCGCTTGATGAAGTGGATCAGAAACAGGGCACCGAGAAACAGCACCGCCAGCCGGTTGACCGGCTCGACCAGGTCCGACCATTGGGACTCCATTATCCGGGCCGCCAAACCCGCCGCAAAGTTAACGCCGACTATCCAGACCAGCCACACCGCCGGGCGCCGAGCCGCGCAGACCAGCGCGTCATCCCAGGCATTACAGGTGCGCTGTGCCTGGCGTTCCAGCACATCGAATACCCTGCCCACCACGTGGCCTAGCAACAGGGCTATAAAGACGATGATGAAGACCTCGATCCACCACACCGACGTTAATCCGGTGGTCGAAGTCAACCAGGTTTCGAATTTATCGAACATGGAAATACTTTACTGACGATTTGCTCAACGAAGCGCAAGCCTTTTACATTGCCGAAGTGAAAATGCTATTCAGTGTTTTGTGACGCGGGTCAGTGTTTTGTGACGCGAGCCAGCCGTTCAATGATCGAGGCGCGCCTGTCACTCGCCTCCAGCACCGGCCACGACCAGCTCCGCCGGGCTTTCATCCTCCGCAGGCGATCGGCATCAGGCCATGTATCGGCTCTCGCGCTCAGACAGTCGGCGACCATGAGGGCGCCTTCCCGATTATTGCATACCAAAACCATATCGCAACCGGCATCGAGCGCCTGCTCGGCTTTCTGATCAAAACCACCCGCGACGTCGGCACCCTTCATGGACAGGTCATCGCTGAAGATCACGCCGTCGAAGCCTAGTTGGCCCCGCAGTACGTCGCGCAGCCAATAGCGAGAAAAACCCACCGCACGGGTGTCTATCTCGGGGAAAACAATATGACCCGGCATGACGCCCTGCAAATGCGGCGCCAGAACTCTGAAGGGCAGCAGGTCATGGCGCCATAAAACGTCGAAACTACGCAGGTCGTGGGGGGTTTCAAGATGACTGTCCGCAACCACACCGCCGTGCCCGGGGAAGTGCTTGCCAGTGGCCGGCATGCCCGCTTCGTGCATGCCCGCGATAAAACAGGCGATGGCTCGGGTCGCGAGTTCAGGTTCGTCGCAAAATGCCCGGTCCGCGATGACCTCGCAACGGCTGCGGTCCAGATCCAGCACCGGCGCGAAACTGAAATCGAAGCCGCTGGCCATCACCTCGGCCGCCATCAGCCAACCCGTATCCTTGAGCAGCTCGGCGCCGCGCTGCTCATCGTGGCGAAACAGGTCACCCAGCCACTGCATGGGCGGCAGCAAAGTGTAACCCTCCCGCAGGCGCTGGACGCGGCCACCCTCCTGATCCACTGCCAGCAGCAATTCAGCCCTGAGTTCGCGGATCGCCTGGCACAGCTCTGCGATTTGACCACGCGAGACGATGTTGCGGGCAAACATGATGATGCCGCCGACTTCCGGGCGCATCACCAGCTCTCGTTCCTCGGCGCTCAGTTCGGGGCCTTCGAGATCAAGCATCAGGGGTCCGGCGCTCATATCAATGCTGCCTGTAAACTACGGTTTTGAAAGAACGCGACCTTAGGCAGGCAAATTCGCCCTGTCAACCAGCCGAAATCATGGCGCTTTCTTAGACTGCTTTTTTATTTTACGGTGTCGGAGTATCGCCAAATAGCATTTGATGATTGAAAAATAGCTCATAGTTTCAATGGCATACAGAAATTCCGCCCTGATCTTCGGCCTGGCTCCCAACACCAGTCAGGGAGTTTGAAGCACGCAGGTAATGACCCGGCACCAGCCCGATGCTATTTTTGACCGCAGTGTTCCCTGAGGCGGAGGCTGACATGGCAAAAATCTCTCCTGAACTGTATTCCTGGTATCAGGATGTCGAGGAAGACGCACTGTTCGAGGTAGTGGCAATCGATGAGGAAGAAGATTACATCGAAGTCCAGTACCTCAACGGCGAGATCGGCGAATTTGACTTCGACGTGTGGCATCAGATGATCATTCTTCCGGCCGAGGCGCCCGAGGACTGGAGCGCGCCCTTTGAAGTGTCGGCCGCTGACGAGTCCTATGACGATCAGAGAGGCTTTTCGCTGTCAAACTGGGATGATCCCTCGGCACACATCGATCCTGAGTTTTAGTTCCTCGCTGCCCACGGAGCCGTCATTGGGTGAGCGCCTGGACTTTGGCATGCTTAGCATGCCAGACGCCGAATTATGGTACGGGCGGCCGAATCGGCCTCATCCTCGACGCTGAACAGGCTGAGTTCCCGAGCATCCAGATAAGCCATTTCCAGGGCCTTGTCGCGCAACCAGGCTACCAGCCCGAGCAATAATCGCCGCCCACCATGATAATGGGAAAGGGCCGCACCTTGGCGGTCTGCGCCAGCGTCAGCGCTTCAAACAGTTCATCCAGAGTACCGTAACCGCCGGGAAAGACCACAAAGCCCACCGCGTATTTTAGCAACATAAACTTGCGCACAAAAAATAACGGAATTCCATGCTGATGTTCTGGTACCTGTTTTGCGTCTGCTCCATGGGCAGCCTGATATTCAAGCCCACGATTGTCGCCGGGGTGTCATGACAACCTTTATTGGCCGCCCCCATAATGCCTGGACCACCCCCGGTAATCACCGGAATATTTTCCTCACCCAATAGTTGTCCCTGTCGTTCGGCCTGCGCATACCAGTGACTGGCGGGCTCGCAACGCTCACTCCCGAATACGGTCACCGCCGGCCTAAATTTTGCCGGAGACTCAATACCTTCAATCAGTTCAGACTGGATACGTAACACCCGCCAGGTTTCGGGCACTTTGCTTTGGTCCGTATGTCCTCCAGGGAATTTGGCTAATGGGATTATCAAAACACACATGGTATATTTCCTATACTGGATAAAACCCCAGTTGCACCGGAGCCCCTCATGCCTGAGAAACTGACTCGCAGACAAACGCAGATACTTGAACTGATCACTGAAAGCCTCTCGTCGACCGGCTACCCGCCGACGCGCGCGGAAATCGCCGCTGAGTTCGGCTTTCGGTCGGCTAATGCGGCGGAGGAGCACCTGCGCGCCCTGGAGCGCAAGGGCGTGATAGAAATCATTCCCGGCGCCTCACGGGGTATCAGACTGCTCGGTTCGTCCCAGGGGCTGCCTTTGGTTGGCCGTGTCGCGGCGGGTCATCCCATCCTGGCCGAGGAAAATATCGAGGACTATTACAATCTACCAGGATCCATATTTCACCCCCGCGCTGACTTCCTGCTGCGTGTGCGGGGCGATAGCATGCGTGACGCGGGGATTCTGGATGGCGACCTGTTAGGCGTTCATCAGACTCCGGCCGCGGAAAACGGGCAAATCGTCGTGGCCAGACTCGGCGAGGAAGTGACTGTCAAACGCCTGAAAAAAACCCGCAGCCGCCATCTCATCCAGCTTTTGCCGGAAAACCCTGATTATCAACCGATCGAAGTCGACCTGCGAGAGCAGGAGTTTGCCATCGAAGGACTCTATGCCGGACTCATCCGACTCGGTGGCTGAGCACGCAATCTGGCGCCGCGACAGTTAACTGCCATGCTCACATCTGACACACTGTCAACAGTCAGGCATTCACAGATCACAGACGGGAATGTCACGCCTGAAACAAGGGGGAAGGAAAATAAAAATTAACACTAACGGTAGCCACGGACGCCAGTGCCAATAGGTTCGGCTAAAACGCCAATCAGAGATAACTAAAAAATGAGTTGCAAACGCCACCAATCCTGGTGGTTATTGCTTTTAGTGGAGGACGCGCTTAGTGGAGGACGCGCTCTTTTGGTTCCTCCTCTTCCAGAGTCATCACCTCGTTGCCGAGATCCTCGACGGCTTCAATACCGGCATCGATCATCGCCCTGGCAATATCGATAGTGGTGTCGCTGAGGTAGAACCTTGCCTCCTCTGAAAAACTGATACGGATCAACGGCTCACCTTCGTTGTTCGCCCGCTGCAAGACCACCTCCCCATCGGGAAGCATCACTATTTCGTATAGAGATGAAGACATAGGGTGTCCGCCAAAGCTGCTCAGGGGCTGAGTATAGCAAAGCAGGAAGACCTTGACAGGTAAAGTTCCTCAGGTTTGCAAAACCACACCTTCGTCTCAATACTCCGCCATCAGCGCGTAATGTCGATCTCGGAGTTCACGCAAGGCCCGCAACCACATCCGTAGTAGCTCGGCACTGGGTGGTTCGCGCCTTTTCTCGTGCTCCTGGTAAACCATTATGTCGCCCTTCGAAGCCCCCCTCGAGGTCTCGACCAACGCCCTGGTAGAACCCGGGCTGGACAAATCTTGGCAGGCTTCCAGGCAGGCGTATAGCCAACTGTTCGGGTCACTGCTCAGCCTGACCACTTCGACAGCCTCCGGAGAACTGACCCCGGCCTTGACGAGCTGGGCATTCAGATCTCGCGGGTCATTGATAAGCGCGCCGACTCCGGGGGCGTAGTTTTCACCCAGAGCCCGCAGATACATCACCAATGCACTATCCAGGTGATAAAGAACGCTGCGTATCAGCGCGCGATGCAACTCCGGGTTCCACTCCTTACTATCGGCTGCGTCAAGTAACACCTCGGCATGACCATGACATTGCCTGCTCGCGCCAAGGAAAGCAGCGGCGTTCATGTGCTATCCCCTTACACTTTCGCAGGCCAGATCATCGCTTGCGCTTATCCTCAACCTGCCAGTTACCGTCGCGGTACCAGGCCTCCCAGCCGGAGGATTTACCCTCATCCTCGGAGCGCACGTATTGTTCAGCGGTCTTTCGGGAGTACCGCACCACAGTGGGTTTGCCGTCTGGATCCCTGACCGGGGCAGACATCAGGTAGGCATATTTGGCATCGATCTCGTCCTTGTGCGCAAGCAGTTCGCTGACCAGCGGCGCGCGAGTCTCACGATATTTGGGGAACTGGCTTGCGGCGAGGAATATTCCGGCGGCGCCGTCGCGCAACACATAGTGATCGTCCACCTTGTCGCATTTGAGTTCAGGCATGTCAACGGGATCGATTTTCGGTGGCGCCGCCTGGCCGCTGCGCAGCAATTTACGGGTATTCCTGCAGTCTTCCGCGGAGCAGCCAAAATATTTGCCAAAGCGCCCGGATTTAAGTTCCATGTCCGCGCCGCACTTGTCACATTCGATGACGGGGCCTTCGTAGCCACGCAGTTTAAAATGGCCCTGCTCGACTTCGTAGCCGCGGCAGTCCGGATTGTTAGCGCAGATGTGCAGTTTGCGTTGTTCATCGACCAGATAAGCATCCATGACACTTTCGCAGATACCGCAGTGACGTTTGGCCAGTAGCAGCCTGGATTCACCCTCCGCGTCTTTTTCGACATCCACGGCCTCTTCGCCGGGAATCAGGTTTTTAGTGTTTTTGCAACGCTCCCTGGGCGGCAGGCTGTAGCCGGAACAGCCCAGAAAAACACCAGTGCCGCCGGTGCGAATAGTCATGGGACGACCACATTGCTCGCAGTCGATACTGGTTTCGGTAGCACCGTTAACGCGCATGCCACCCGATTCGGCGCGGGCAGCTTCCAATCGTTTGCTGAAATCCCGATAGAAGCGGTCGAGTATCTCCTTCCAATTCAACTCGCCAGCAGCGATGCGATCGAGATGCTCCTCCATCACGGCGGTAAAACCGTAATCCATCAGATCCCTGAAATTGTCATCCAAGCGGCTGGTGACAATCTCGCCGATTTTTTCGGCATGGAAGCGGCGATTCTCGACGCGCACATAACCCCGATCCTGGATGGTGGAAATAATACTCGCGTAAGTGGAGGGCCGTCCTATGCCCCGCTTTTCCAGCTCCTTCACCAGGGCTGCCTCGCTAAACCGCGGTGGCGGCTTGGTAAAGTGCTGCTGGGGAAGCAATTGTAGCAACCTGAGTTCCTCACCAGGCTGATAATCGGGCAACTCCACGTCTTCCTGACCGCGCAGGCCAGGGGCGGCGCGCAGGAAGCCATCGAACACCATCACCCGGCCGCGCACGCGCAGCTCGTAGTCGCCCGCATCAACCTTGACGGTGGTCGTATTGAATCGCGCCGGCAGCATCTGCCCACCGACGAACTGCTGCCAGATCATGCTGTAGAGCCGCCGGGCATCGTCCTCCATGCCCTGCAACTCGGCAACGGCAATGTCCACATTGGAGGGTCGAATCGCTTCGTGGGCTTCCTGCGCACCCTCCTTGCTGGCATAGACATTGGCGTGTTCCGGCAAATATTTATCACCGTAGCGTCGGCCGACGAATCCCCGGCACTGCGCCACCGCCTCGACGCTAAGGTTCAGGGAGTCCGTACGCATGTAGGTGATATAACCCGCTTCATACAGGCGCTGGGCCAGCATCATGGTTTTCTTGACCCCGAAACCCAGGCGCGTACTGGCAGCCTGCTGCAAGGTGGAGGTGATAAAGGGCCTGGGCGGGCGGGTTTCCGTCGGTGTGGCCTCGACCTCCGATACCGTAAATGTCTCGCCCTGAAGTTGCTCAACCGCCTGATCGCTAGCGGCCCTGTTTGCTGGTCGATAGGTTTCGCCCCTGACACTGCGGACTTCGAATCTGGCCTGGGCTTGCTCGCTGTTTTCCAGATCGGCATGCAGGGTCCAGTATTCCACCGGCTGAAAGGCACGAATCTCCCGCTCCCTTTCCACCACCAGCTTGACAGCTACCGACTGGACTCGACCCGCGGACAAGCCCCGGGCAATTTTTTCCCACAGCAGCGGCGAGACCATGAACCCCACCACGCGGTCCAGAAAGCGTCTGGCCTGCTGCGCATTGACCCGG
This sequence comes from Porticoccaceae bacterium, assembly GCA_040235495.1. Classification (GTDB taxonomy): domain Bacteria; phylum Pseudomonadota; class Gammaproteobacteria; order Pseudomonadales; family Porticoccaceae; genus HB2-32-21. The sequence continues at coordinate 404 of JBECKV010000022.1, read as the reverse complement.
TTGATGTTCAATTCGCCGGGGTCGGCAAAGGCTTCCTGAATGGCTTTTTTGGTGATTTCGTTAAATACCACTCGCTTGTAGCGTTCGTCCTCGCCACCAATGGTTTCCCGCAAGTGCCAGGCGATGGCTTCCCCCTCGCGATCCAGATCGGTGGCCAGGTATATGGTATCGGCGTTCCTGGCCGCCTTGCGCAGTTCCGCAACCACTTTCTCCTTGCCGGGTAGAATATGATACTCAGCCTTCCAGCCATGATCGGGGTCGATACCCATCCGATCGATCAACTGCTCACGAGCCCTGCGGACCTTGTGTTCTGCTTTCTCGGCGGGCGCCATCTTGCGCGTCGCGGCTGCCTGTCGCACCCTCCTTTTCGGATCAACGGGTTCCCGGTTAGCCGCGCTGGTGGG
>JBECKV010000200.1:0-16173 GCA_040235495.1 Porticoccaceae bacterium | reverse complement strand
CGGCTCCACGTAGAGGGCACGTAACAGATCACCCATCAGGCAGAAAAAGCCATGCTCCGTGACGGTCACGCACTCGGGTGAAACCGTGTACTGGAATTCTGTTTGAAGAATATCGATTGCCTGGTGGATATTCATCTCATCCTCGTTACTCTGGCTTGTCCGTTGACCTCTCCGGAACAGGGCAGCGTGTTTCCGATGCCTGCTCGCGGGCGGGTTTGCACATCCGCTCAATGAGCCTGGCCACGAGGGATATTACCAGCCATCCGGAAAATAGAAAGCAGGGCAAGAAAAAAGGCATGCCGGTCGTCCGGCATGCCTTTTTCATAACTGGTCGGGGTGAGAGGATTTGAACCTCCGACCACTGCCTCCCGAAGACAGTGCTCTACCAAGCTGAGCTACACTCCGATTCGCCTTTTTCACCGATGCGTCCCAGTCGATCCGGGGCGCCCAGGGCGCGGAATTATAGCACCGGCAGGGGCGGTACAGTAGTGGTTTGGGGCCTGAAATGCTTGAGTGCAAAGCTTCCGCTATTCGGGCTGTTTATCCCGCGTGTCAGCGGTTTGCGAAGCTTCCAGATGCTCGAGTACGTCATCGAGTTTTGACTCCAGTGCCGTGAGACGGTGTTCCACGGCACGGATGTGGTGAAGACCGATTTGTTCAGCAGTGATGATTTTTTCTTCGTCCTGGCGGATAAAGAATGCGGCAAAGCTGGCGGTGATCATTGCAAACAGGCCCATGCCAAAGAGGATGATAATGCTGGCCAGGGCCCGGCCGGCCGGACTGATCGGGACGACGTCACCGTAGCCCACGGTGGCGATGGTGACCCAGGCCCACCAGATCCCATCCCAGGGGGTTTCGATGGCGGGGTCGATGGCGGCCATCAAGACGCCGGATAAAATTATGATGATGACTGTCGCCAGCAGGGTGGCGCCCAGTTCGTTGCGTGACAGCATCGCCCGAACCCGGCTACCCACATGCATGACCAGGGCGAAGATAATGACCAGTCGCAGCAGACGAAACGCACCGAAGTAGAGTGGTAGGCCAACCAGGAGGGGTAGACCCAGAGCGATAATCACCAGGTTCAGCCAGTTACTCTTGAGATAGGCCGTGGTGTTTCGCACGGCCGTGGCGAGCACCACGGTCTCAATCACAAACAGTGCCCAGAGCATCAGATCGTAGCTATCCTGGGTGGCGTTGTCGCCGCGTTTGGCCCACCAGGAGAGCAGGATCCAGAGGGCCGCGATCAGTAGGGGGACCTCGAAAATGTAGCCAAGACGTCGCGCGATAGGTCGCTCATTGGGGGCGACACCGGCCGCGCCAATCAGGCGGCTGAAACTCCGAACCCTGTTCAAGGCGAAAGTCAGGATGATACAGATTGCCAAAAGTTGGAGTTTAGCATAGCCTTTTTCCTCTCCATTCGAACGGAATCCGAAGTGATGTGGGTAGCACACCATTTCCATTGCCTGAAAATTGCCAGCAGTGAGACAATGCCCCGAGGGCGAAGCAGGGCGGCACGGTGAGTATTTCCAGCACAGAAAAAATCCGGCAAAAAAAACAGCGCTTCCTCGATCGCGAACAGTTGATTATCAATACCGCGCTCGACCTGATGATTGACAAGGGCATCGAGCGGGTTACCGTCGCTGAAATTGCCCGCCAGTCGGGAATCGGCAAGGGGACGATCTACAAACACTTTGAGAGTAAATCAGAGATCATGATGCGCATCATGATCGACTATGAAAAATCCACTGCCGCCAACCTGCGGCGAGGCATCCATGCCACCGACAATGGCAACCCGGGGGCGGTGGTGAAGGCGTATTTTGAATCACGCCTGGCCAATCCCGCGCTTGATCGCTTGGTGCAGCAGCTGGAAATCCGCCTTCAGGAAGAGCCCTCTGTGGTGGGGCAGATGGAACAACTGCTGGAAATCCGGCGCGCTTCCGTGGCCGATCTGAGCAATATGGTGAGGAAGCTTATCGACGCCGGCGTCCTCGAAGACGTCCCTCCGCACTACCACTATCTGGCTTGCTGGGCTCTCGCCCAGGGCGCCGTTGACGTCTGCTTTAATCGGGGTCTGGCGGATGACTGTGACGACAAGGACGGTCTGCTGCGCTTCATCACCAATATCGGTGTGACCATGGGTAACCGGGGGCAGTTGCGCGGCCCCCTATAAGGCAGATGGAAGACAAACTCGACAGCCTTTACCGTGATTTGCTCGAACAGCAGGATAAGGAGCAGGCACGATTGCCGCCGGTGGCTCGGTGGAGCCCGCCGCTCAGTGGCGATATCGACATCCGTATTGCCGCCGATGGTGTCTGGTACCACGAAGGGGCCGTCATCACGCGCGCACCCCTGGTTAAATTGTTCTCAAGCATTCTCAAGCGCGAGCAGGACGACTATTTCCTGGTCACGCCGGTTGAAAAGTGGCGTATCCAGGTTGACGATGCCCCTTTTTTTGTGACGGCCATGGAAGTCGCCCGTCGCGACGGTCAGCAGGCACTGTTTTTCAGCACTTCGACGGACGACCGTGTACTGGCTGACGCCGAACATCCGTTGCGGATTGACCTCAATCCCCAAACCGGTGAACCGCGACCTTACATAATGGTACGCGACGCCATGGAGGGGCTGATCAGCAGACCTGTTTACTATCGAATGGCTGAGTTGCTCGAGGAAAGCCAACAGCACGGCAAAACCGTGCTCGGCCTGAGCAGTATGTCCTGTTTCTTTCCCGTGATCCGAGCTTTTCCAGTGACGTGAGCTGGCCGACCCGGTTTCTGGTATCAGCGCACGCATGTGTCGCAAACCGCCGAGCCGGGACGCTGGTGCCGCGGCCACGCTAACACCGGGATGGGGGCCGAAAACGCCGCGATGAAAAAGCCTTTGTTGTCAGGACTTGTCCTGACCCTGCTGCTCGTCGGTTATGCGGGTCGAACGACCAGTGACGAAATCGTCGACCTGCTGAGGGGCTATGTCCAACTGCAAACGGTCAATCCTCCGGGTAGCGAAATAATCGCTGCCCGCTATCTGGCGGCTATCCTGGAACGGGAAGGCGTCGACTACAGGATTTTTGAGTCAGCGCCAGGCAGGGCCAACTTGTGGGCGCGCCTGGCAGGGGGTTCGGAGCCGGCCATCCTTTTGTTACACCACATGGATGTCGTGTCGGCTGATGCGAGCCGCTGGCAACACCCGCCGTTCGAGGCACGGCTGGTAGAGGGGCGCATATATGGCCGGGGCACCCTGGATAATAAATCCGCCGGCATCTTTCATTTGCAGGCGTTTCTGACCTTGCACCGGGAGGGCAGGCCGCTCAAGCGGGATGTCATATTTTTGGCCACCGCCGATGAAGAGGCGGGGGGGCAACAGGGCGTCGGCTGGTTGCTGGCTAATCATCCGGAGCTGTTTGACAAGGTCGGTGCGGTACTCAATGAAGGCGGGTCAGGGACCATTGACCAGGGAAAAATCAGCTTCGGCATCGAAGTTACCCAGAAGCTCCCCCTGTGGCTGCGGATCACGGCCGAAGGGACTGCCGGCCACCCTGCGGTACCCCGTGGCGACAGCGCGCCCGCACGCCTGGTCGAGGCGCTCCATAAACTGGAAGACGTGGTTTTCAAGCCCCACGTGCTGCCGGTGGTCGCGGACTACTTGCATGGCCTCGCAATAGATTCTCCTTCCCCGTGGCGCGAACTATTCCAGAACCCGCAAGCGATCGCGGACTCGCCAGAGGCCATGGCCCGTCTGCGCAATTACGATTACCAACTCGCGGCCCAGTTGAGTAATACCTGCACGATCACGCGCCTGCAGGCCAGTGATAAAATCAACGTCATAGCGCCAAAGGCCACTGCTGAAATGGATTGCCGCCTGTTGCCCGACGCAGACCCGGAACGGATACTAGAAAGTATCAGGCAGGCTGTCGCCAGCGAAGGCATCGTTGTTGATCGCTTACTCAGTTTCGGTCCCGGTATGTCGACAGCGGACAATTTCCTCTACCGGGCGATAGAAAACAGCCTCAGGAGACGCTTCCCCGAAGCCTCGGTCAAGGGCAAGCTCAACGCCGGTTTCACCGACAGCCACTTTTTTCGCGAGCGGGGTATCCCCGCTTATGGTTTTTCGCCGGTTATTTTGAGTAAAGACGATAAAGCCAGCGTCCATGGCGATAATGAAAACATCACCCTGGATAATCTCAAGCTCGGTAGCGAACTGGTACTGGAAATATTAAAGCAGGTGGTTTATTAGCTGCGTAGTGGGAAGGACGGATGTAATGCCAGCAAGCTTTTGCACACACTGGTTTCAAGTCGTTTTCCAATAGAAATAAGTTGTCGAATAGCCTTCGTCGAGCGTTAGCGGCCCCGTTGATTGGCCATACCGATGAGTTACATGAAATGAGTTACAAGAGCTGTGTCAATTAAGACTGGCATTGCGACGCGGCTTGGCCCTTACTCGTTTTTGACAGGCCAGACTGGATGGCGGAGGGGCAGGGATTCGAACCCTGGGTGCCTCGCGACACGCCGGTTTTCAAGACCGGTGCTTTCGACCACTCAGCCACCCCTCCAAAGGAGGCGGGATTATACCGCCCTATACCAGTCAGACAAGAAATACCCGCTAATTTTTTCCTTGATAGCCCCGGCTGACTACGCGCCAAACATTTTGTGGCGCGGGTCGTTGGCAGGCCGCATCATGGCGGAAGGTGTTGCCGGGACTGGCGAAGGCAGGGAGGTATCAAGGGGTGGCGATAAGCCCAATTCGGGCGCGCTTGAATTGATCGAGGCGGTCACCGGTTTGGGGTTGTAGCGCGGATCATTTAAGGCCCTTATCCCGTCTCCCGGTGCCGCCGGCCGATTCGCGGATGCAATGGCCACGATATTGACGACGTTATCCGAACTCGGCCTGAAGGCGGGCTCGACGCCGCCGCCGTCGATTCCTTTGTCAACGCCATCGTCAATGCTCTCGTCGTCTGTTGGCAGGTCATTCGGCATACCGGAGCGCTCGGGCGTGTCCTCGGATTGGAGCGCTTTGGGGTTCTGCCGGGTGCTCGCCCGCGCTGTAATGTCCGGTTGGGATAAGGTCGGCATGGCGTCGCTTGTGTCACTGGTCCGGGCAGCGATCGTGTCCCGCGGGGTATCGTCAGTGGCCTGCACAGGCGCGCTGACGGTAGTGTCGGCTGGCTCGGCGCCGGTTGGCATGACCGCGGATAGTGTGGAACTTGTGTTTTTCTCCGGTGCCGGAGGCCGACAGGTCGGTTCATCGCCCGCGGAACGGGAGTCCGCGGTTGCGCTGTCCCGAGGAGCAAGCTCCTGCCGTTGCTGGGCTTGCTGGGGAGTTTCCGCTACCCGCGGAGTATCGGTGTCGCCACGGTCTCGATCAGAACTTGCGCTTCCTACTTTGCTCAGTTCATTAGCTGCGTGGATGGGTGCCTCGGGCGACGGGAATTCCGGCTTTATCCGCGGTGAGTCGTCCGCCGCAGCCACTGGCCTGCGGTCCGATATCCGGGCTTGATCAGCTTCGGCCGCGGGTGCTTCAACCGCGGTATCGGTGGGCTGCATCTGTTGATGAGCCAGGGCTTCGTCCGGAACGGGTTTGCGATTACGTTCCCTGGGCGGCGTTGAACGCTGGCTTTGAGCGCGCTTCTTCAACGGAGCTGATTTTCCGCCCTGGTCATTGTCACTGGATTGCTGTTGAAACTCTTTGCCCTCACCGCGATTGCGGTCACGACTCGCGGGGGCTCTTTTTTCCGTGCTACCGTTGCCGTCGGCATTACGATTATCGCGCCTGCCCCTGGGTTGAGGCTCTGGGCGTGATGCCGGTTTGCCTTGCGCCGATCGCCCAACACGCTCTCGACTCTTCGAACGACCACTGTCCTGACTTTGCCGCGGTGCATTCCTGTTACTTTTCGTTGTTGAGCGAGCGCTGGTTTCAGGCGCATCGCCAGCTCCACCAAATAGAGCGCGCCAGAATCGCACCACCAGGCCCGGTTGACTGGCGGGCGCCGCGGATTCAGGTGCCGGCGGGGATTTCGGCGCGGGCACCGCCTTGGCCGCGGGAGCTGGCGCCTGAGGTGGCAGATTGCGCACGGCGGGAATTGGCAAAGGTGGTATCGGCGCGGGCTCAATCAACTCAAGTCTGTCTTCAATAGCTAAGGGTACGGTCAATTCATAACTATAGCCGCTGCTACTGTCATCCTGGGGGCGTATACGCTCGACTTCGTAATGGGGTGTTTCCATTTCCGGGTTGGGCAGCACCAGGATTTTGATCTTGTTGCGTTTCTCTATCTCACTGATATCGTTACGTTTTTCATTTAATAGAAAGGTCGCGACAGGTATCGGGGTAGTGACGCGGATTTCAGCGGTGTTCTCCTTCTGAGCCTCCTCCTCGACCAGACGTAGCACTGCCAGGGACAGCGAGCGCGTGCCCCGAATGGTGCCCTGGCCACTGCAGCGGGGGCAGACTTTAGAAGTCATTTCCTCGAGCGAGGGCCGCAGTCGCTGCCGAGACATTTCCAGTAGCCCGAATCGGGAGATGCGGCCCACTTGCACGCGGGCGCGATCAAGCTCCAGTGCCTTGCGGAGCCGATCCTCGACCGCGCGCTGGTTCTTGGTTGCCAGCATGTCGATAAAATCGATCACCACCAGTCCACCGACGTCGCGCAAGCGCAGCTGGCGGGCGATTTCGTCGGCCGCTTCGAGGTTGGTTTTGACGGCGGTTTCCTCGATGTCGCTACCTTTGGTGGCGCGAGAGGAGTTGATGTCAATGGACACCAGCGCTTCGGTGATATCGATAACGATGGAGCCGCCCGAGGGCAGTTTCACTTCCCGCTCAAAGGCGGTCTCGATCTGGTTTTCCACCTGATAGCGGTTAAACAGGGGGATGGGATCTTCGTAGTGTTTTACCCGACTGCGATAGCTGGGCATCACCTGCTGAATAAAGGCGGCGGCCAGGTCGTAAACCGCTTTACCGTCGACAATCACCTCGCCGATATCCGGGCGCAGATAGTCGCGAATGGCGCGAATGATGACGTTGCTTTCCTGAAAAAGGAAATGCGGCGCCTTGGCGTTTTTGGCTTCGGCTTCAATGGTTTGCCATAGTTGGACCAGATAATCCAGATCCCACTGCAGCTCTTCTGAAGAACGACCGATACCCGCCGTGCGCACGATAACACCGCCGCCCTCGGGGATGGTTAGCGACCGCATGGCCTCCCTCAGTTCATTGCGTTCGTCGCCCTCGATACGTCGTGAGATGCCCCCGGCGCGCGGGTTGTTGGGCATCAGCACCATGTAGCGTCCGGCCAGGCTGACGAAAGTGGTCAAGGCGGCGCCCTTGGTGCCACGCTCCTCCTTTTCCACCTGCACGATGACTTCCTGGCCTTCTCGCACCAGGTCCTTGATTTTCAGGCGCCCATCGCCGTCGCCGGCTTTTTTGCTGAAGTAGTCGCGGGATATTTCCTTCAATGGCAGAAAACCGTGACGCTCGGCGCCATAGTCAACGAATGCCGCTTCCAGGCTGGGTTCGACGCGAGTGATCACGCCTTTGTAAATGTTGGCTTTTTTCTGTTCCCGAGTACGGTTTTCAATATCCAGGTCGTAGAGTTTCTGGCCGTCGACCAGAGCCACCCGGAGTTCTTCCGGTTGCGTGGCATTAATGAGCATTCTTTTCATGGTGTTCCTGTAGTTACCTTCTGGCGCCAGATCTAGCGAAAGTGCTACGGAAAAACTGAAAGCCGAACAGAGAGGTCGGGACTGGCACTCAGGGTCGCGTCAGTGACCGGGTGGCAGCTCACTCATCGCTGGCGCGGGCTTCGCCCACTTGATCTATTGGTAGGATGGCACCGCCAGCCTTGTAGTGGCTTACCGCGCCATGTGGCGCCCAATCTCCAAATACAACGCGATTGGGATTGCGGTCTAAGCGAAGTGTAGGTTTATCGATTGCTACGAAATTCAGCGGCTAATTATTACCACTTTGTGGCTATAACGGGAAACTCCATGTCCTGGTGATTCCCATTTAAATAGAGCCCTTTTCTGGTGCCGTTTGCCGCCTCTCGTCGCCGCTTCATGTAACTGCAAGTCACTATGCGGGCGGCCGTTTTCAATCTTGAATCTACAATGGGTTTACAGGTGTTATCTTGAGTCCTGTAGCGTTAATCCGCTATCAACCGTCAATTCCTTACTTGTACCTACCCAGCGAATCTGTCTCTTTACTGTCAGGGTTTTCAATTTCTTCGCAGCTTTCGCGTCTCTGACGTATTTCGTGTCGTCGAAGCGATTACCGCGGCGTTCTCATCAATTGAGTCCGAGAACGTGCTTTCAATCAGGCAAGTTAATTCAGCGAATTCGATAGAACTCAGCTAAATAAGGAAACTTGCCGGTATAATTCATTCCTCTATAGCTTTTTGGCCCGGGCGCCGAGAATGGAAATTCGGCGGTGTAAGCCAGTGGTACTTAAAAAATCCGATGACAGTTCCAACTCGATGATAGTTAGAGCTAAAGTACAAGCAACTCGAGCCATTGAAGCCGTTATGCTTATCCCATTTCTGACATCGAACCGAGCCTTTGGCTCAGCGGCGCATATTAGCAAAACGTTATGTGGCGTACAATTGATAAAATTCTCACAAACACCGGGCGGGTTGACGTGATCAGGGCATCTCGGTCCCCGGAACCAAGGCATGAGCGGGCCTCCCCTCGGGTGCGGTTTTTTCAAATTGACGAAGATGAATCCGGGCAGCGGATTGACAATTTCCTGCTCGCCAGATTAAAGGGCGTGCCGAAATCGAGAATCTACCGGCTCCTGCGCAAGGGGGAAGTCCGGGTTAACAAGGGCCGAATCGGACCTGATTACCGGCTCCGTGCCCGGGATGTGGTCCGACTACCGCCGATTCGCATCGCCGAGCGGGATCACGTGTCAGCACCAGGTCGCCATTTGAGAACCCGTCTCGAGGATAATATTCTCTACCAAGACGAAGCCTGCCTGGTTATCAATAAACCCGCCGGGCTCGCGGTCCACGGCGGCAGCGGTATTAATCTGGGCCTGGTTGAAGCGCTGCGGGCAATGCGCCCCAACGAGCGGCACCTGGAACTGGTGCATCGGATTGACCGGGATACTTCCGGGTGCTTGTTGCTGGCGCGAAAACGCAGCGCTCTGACCGATCTGCAGGACCAGATGCGTCGACGGTCTACGGAAAAGCATTATCTGGCGCTGGTGAAGGGGCAATGGCCCCGGCACTGTCGAGAGGTAAACGCACCCCTGTTAAAAGTCACGTTGCCGTCGGGCGAGCGGATCGTACGTGTTAGCAAGGAGGGCAAGTCGGCGCTGACCCGCTTCGCGGTCGTGCAGTATTTCGCGGAGGTGAGCCTGATCCAGGCGGAACTGGAAACCGGTCGAACTCACCAGATTCGCGTTCATTGTCAAAGTCAGGGCCACCCTCTGGTAGGTGACGAGAAGTACGGTGATGATGAGTTTAACCTGCGCTTTAAAAGCCGTGGCGTGACTCGCCTGTTTTTACACGCCAAAACCCTGGGGTTTCGATCGCCAGCGACCGGTCAACCCGTGGTGGTGGAGGCGCCCCTGGCGTTGGAGCTTCAGCAAGCGCTGGAGCAACTACCCTGAGTGCCTTTTGCTGACATGAGTGCCTTGCTGATTTTTGACTGGGATGGCACGCTGTGCGATTCCCTGGAGCGCATCGTCCAGTGTCTGCAATTGGCGGCGCGGGGTCAGGGGTTGGAGCCACCCGGCGAGCGGGCGGCGCGAGAGATTGTCGGGCTGGGTCTGGATGAAGCAATGCGGGTCCTGTTTCCCGACGTCGACGCTGACGGCCGGAAGCGGCTTCGGGAGGACTATTCACGGCACTTTCGAAGTCTGGACGCCCTCCCTTCGCCACTTTTCCCGCGAGTGAGGGAAACTCTGCTTGAACTGGGTGATGCCGGGTTTATTCTGTCGGTTGCCACTGGCAAAAGCCGGGCGGGACTGGATCGTGTACTCAAGGCGCTCGATATGACCGACTTTTTTCACAGCAGCCGTTGTGCCGACGAAACCGCTTCCAAGCCCGATCCGCTTATGCTCCATGCCCTGCTGGAGGAGCATGGATTGGCGGCGCATCAGGCACTGATGGTGGGGGACACCACCTACGATATGGCAATGGCACACAAGGCGGGCATGCCACGGCTGGCGGTAAGTTACGGTGCGCACGCGCTCGAAAGGCTTCTGGCCTATGAGCCCCTCGCTCATGTGGACCGGTTCGCCGATATAGCCCCGCTCGTGTTAAACACCGATTTGAGATTATTCGAGGGTCAGCTACCCTAGCCCTGGCGAATTGCCTGCTTCTCCGAAAGGACGGGATAGCCGTGATCGGCCAGCAGGTCACAGAGCCGGATCAGGGGCAGTCCCATCAGCGCGCTGGGGTCTTCACTGCAAACTTTTTCAAATAGCGCGATCCCCAAGCCTTCCACTTTAAAACTGCCGGCGCAATCGTAGGGGCGCTCGGCAATGAGGTAATTTTCGATGGCGCGCTTATCGAGGGTGCGAAAGGTGACCTTTGTGCTCACGAGGGCCTCGGCGCTCAGCGCCTGCTTGCTGTTGTAAACACATAATGCCGTTAAAAACTCGACGGTCTCACCGGAGAACGACCGCAGTTGGGCGAGAGCCCGGTCGTGGCTGCCAGGTTTGCCGACGAGCTTGCCGGCGTGACTGGCCAGTTGGTCGGAGCCGATGATCAGGTGCTCGGGGAAGGTGGTCCGTAGTATCAGGGCTTTTGCGCGCGCCAAGCGCAGGGCGGTAGTCTCCGGGGTTTCGCCCTGGACGGGACTTTCATCGATGTCTGGCGCCATGCACTGGAAGGGTATTCGCAGGCGTTCCAGCAATTGTTTGCGGTAGGGCGATGACGATGCGAGGACCAGTTGCATATGTTCTCCGGGGAGTGGCTGCAATCGATTGGCGGCGTGTTTTTCTTTGACAGCTCAAGGCCATATCCATAGAATGCGCGCCATGTCAGCGGCCCCGCATTGTAAAGCCTTGCCTAAGTGGGTAATACCTCTGAGGCTGGCGGCGCAAGGCAGCGCGCTTTCCGGCGTTGTGTGCTGGGAAAACCTCGACCGTTTGCGTGCCCTCGTCGTGGCCGGGAATGAACCCGTTCAGGCTGATTTGAGGTTTTTCCACGACGAGTCCGGACACCGCGTGGTAGCAGGGCGGCTTGAAACCGAGGTTCAGGTGCAATGCCAGCGCTGCCTCCGGAATATGCCATGGCAGTTGAGCACCGAAGTCAACTGGGTGGTCGTCATGGCAGAGCAGGGAATGGACCTCCTGCCGAAACGTTACGATCCCTGGGTGATTACGCAGCTGGAGGCGAATTTGCACGCAGCTGTCGAGGAGGAGTTACTTTTGGCACTGCCGATTGTCGCCTACCATGAGCCCGAGCATTGCGAGGGCCGGCGTCATTACTCGACAGGCAAGATCAACGAAAGCGCTAATGCCTTTGCGATCTTGCGTTCAATGCCCTGGAGCGAAGAATAAACCTGACCAGCAAGTCTGGTATGGCAGAAACAATTTATTATCCCGCCCCATTAACCGGCATTAGCGTGGGGTGGTCCCGTAGGAGGTGATTATGGCAGTTCAGCAGGATCGTAAAACCCGTTCTCGGCGAGGCATGCGTCGTTCTCACGATGCCTTGGGCCCGGGCGCGCCCCTCTCCGTAGATCCCGTTACCGGCGAAAAGCATCGTCGGCACCACATTACCGCCGATGGCTTTTACCGTGGCAACAAAGTCATTGAGCGCGCCAGCGAAGATTAACTCTCTGTTTTGGTTCGTTCGCTGCGACTAGCAGTCGATGCCATGGGTGGTGACAGTGGTCCCACTGTCACCGTCCCCGCGGTCAAACGCTTTCTCGCCAACAATCCCAATATGGAAGTGACCCTGCACGGGCGAGAAGCAGAGCTCTCCGCGGCGCTCGCCCGGCACTTCAGTGACGCGGGTGCTGATATCAGCCGCCGTTATCAGGTGGTGTTTAGTCCCGAGGTGGTGTCGGATGATGAACCACCCGCCAGCGCATTACGGAATAAACAGGGTTCTTCCCTTTGGCGATCGCTCCAGCAGGTCGCCGAGGATGGCGCCGGGGCCTGTGTCAGTGCCGGCAATACCGGCGCTCTGATGGCTATGGGTATCAGGTTGCTTGGCCTGGCAGGCGGTGTCGAACGCCCGGCTATCTGTGCGGCTCTGCCCCGCGATCAGGGTCGGTTCTATCTCCTTGATGTTGGCGCTAACGTTGACTGTTCCGCCCGACAATTACATCAGTTTGCCAACATGGCGACGACGCTGGTAAGCCTGGTGGAAAACACTGACCGGCCAAGTTGTGGATTGTTGAATATCGGTCAGGAAGCCACCAAGGGCAACAGGCTGGTCAAGGAAGCGGCGGCCTTGCTGGCCAATGATCCAAGGCTCAATTACCATGGTTTTGTCGAAGCCCATCAGTTTTTTACCAGTGCCGTAAAAATCGTCGTCAGTGACGGCTTTAGTGGCAACATTGCCCTCAAAGCCACTGAAGGCGCTGCTCGTTTTGTCCTTGATCACCTGTATTCGAGGCTTGAATCCCTTTCCGGGGATGGCTCATTGGCAGCCCAGAATAATACCGCTCTCGAACTGGACCCTCGACGCTACAACGGCGCGGTATTGCTTGGACTGAAAAAGATAGTCATTAAAAGTCATGGCAGCGCCGATGAAAGTGGCTTTTATGGCGCCCTGGAGACGGCGGCTCGGTCCGCGACCAATGCCGTGGCCGAGGGCGTAAGCAGGTATTTTGAAGAGCTGACGCAATAATAATGGCCATGTATCAAGTGCTCCGCCCCGGACAGGCTCTAGCGTATCGAGTTGTTTTTTGGCATTACATTTTTTGGGCTTTACAGAGATTGTTATGAGCAAGACAAAACTCGCGTTCGTTTTTCCCGGTCAGGGTTCACAGAAAATCGGCATGTTGGCGGAGCTGGCGGCTGAGTACCCAGGGATTATCGATACCTTTTCAGAAGCCAGCGAAGTGCTCGGTTACGACGCCTGGGATTTGATTCACAATGGCGAACAGGAAGCCATCAACCTGACTGAGCGTACTCAACCGCTGCTGCTGAGCGCCAGCGTTGCCTTGTGGCGCCTGTGGCAGGACCAGCAGGGCCCGCGGCCAGCACTGTTGGCGGGCCACAGTCTGGGAGAGTGGTCGGCCTTGACCTGCGCTGGCGTGTTGGCCTTTGCCGATGCGGTCAATCTGGTTAGGTTGCGCGGCGCTTACATGCAGCAGGCGGTCCCGAGGGGACAGGGCACCATGGCTGCGATCATGGGGCTGGATGATCAGCAGATTCAGCGGTGCTGTGAGCAGGCGGCTCAGGGGCAGGAAGTCGCGCCGGTAAATTACAATGCTCCGGGCCAGGTCGTGATCGCCGGGGCTACCGAAGCGGTGGATCGAGCGGTCGGCCTGTGCAAACAGGCAGGTGCCAAAAAAGCGGCGCCGCTGGCAGTGAGCGCGCCTTTCCATACCCGTATGATGAAACCCGCGGCCGATAAGTTGGCCGCGGATATGGCCAAAGTCGTCTTAAAGACCCCTGCCATTCCCATAGTGCACAATGTGCATGCCCAAACGGAAAACGATCCCGACCGAATACGCGAATTGATGATCCAGCAGATTTACAATCCGGTGCGTTGGGTGGATTGCGTTAAAAGTTTGGTAACCCAGGGCGTCGGGGTGGCCGTTGAATGCGGGCCGGGAAAGGTGCTGTGTGGCTTGAGCAAGCGAATCGACAAGGAACTGGGAGTGTTATCCACCGATACCCCGGATGCTCTGGCGCAGGCTCTTGAAGCGACGCGTTGAGTGGCAAGCCGCTGATCAATGGAGTCTTTTAATTGGCTAGTCTTTTAATTGGCTGACTGGTTCCAGTAATTGGCTAATTGGTTCCAGGTTAATACGGACAAGGGGAAGCCCATAACATGAGTCTGGAAGGGAAAGTAGCGTTGGTCACGGGTGCCAGTCGCGGTATCGGGGCGGCTATTGCCGACATGCTGGCAGCCAGTGGCGCCATTGTTGTCGGTACCGCCACCACTGAAGAAGGGGCTGCGCGGATTGGCCAGCGCCTTGCCGACCAGGGCTTCAAGGGTGAAGGCCTGAAACTGGATGTCAGCGACGCCCGCGATGTCGAGCGGGCGGTGATACACATTGTCGAGCACCGCGGGGCGCCGCTGATCCTGGTCAATAACGCCGGTATCGCCCGGGATAATATTCTGATGCGGATGAGGGACGACGAGTGGGATGCGGTCCTCAACACCAATCTGACCGGTATTTTTCGGCTCAGCAAGGCTTGCGCCAGAGGCATGATCAAGGCCCGCTGGGGGCGCATCATCAATATCAGCTCAGTGGTCGGTTCCATGGGCAATGCCGGGCAAAGCAATTATGCGGCGGCCAAAGCCGGGGTCGCCGGGTTTGGCCGCTCCCTGGCCAAGGAGTTGGGATCACGCAATATTACTGTCAATACCGTGGCGCCTGGCTTCATCGACACGGACATGACCCGTGAGCTTGGTGACAGCCTGCGCGAAGGTATGCTCGGCAGCATACCCCTGGCCCGCTTTGGCAAGCCCGAGGAAATTGCATCGGTGGTGGTCTTTCTCGCTGGCGATGGCGGCGCCTACATTACCGGTGAAACTATTGAGGTGAACGGCGGTATGTACATGAATTAGTCCGCGTCAAAACGGGCAAAGCCACACGTATTGGGCGGTTACGCACATGGATTTTTCAGGTAGAATGCGCCCGCAAAGCAGATAGCGCTACCTGGATATCCATCGCTTATTGAACCGCGAGGGTATTCGGGATCGGCTTGGCGGTACTCGGGTAGCTGGAGACGGCCGCCGAAAACACTAGCGGCAAGGATTGGGTTGTTGCCAATTAAGGTTGTTGCTAATAAAAAGGTTCTTTCAACAGGAGCAAAATTTGTCATGAGTAACATTGACGAACGCGTATTAAAGATGGTTGCAGAACAGCTGGGTGTAAAAGAAGAAGACGTCAAGCCTGATTCTTCTTTCGTCGATGATCTGGGTGCAGATTCTCTTGATACCGTTGAACTGATCATGGCTCTCGAAGAGGAATTCGATACTGAAATCCCCGATGAGGATGCCGAAAAGCTGGCGACCGTTCAGGATGCCATTGATTACATCAATAATAACCTCAGCTAACTCTCCTCGTTGTTATAACCGCCCGGTCTTGTCGGGCGGTTTTTCCCTGTCCCATCCTGTCGAATTAAGGCGTGCTGTTGCTTGGCTGCTCGGTGTTCATGAGCGCCGCCAACTGGCAGGCGCAAGCGCGATCCGGTAGCGGATTCGACCGGTTTTATGCATACGCTGTTCATCGATGGTATTCCCGCGACTGAGCTTTCGGTCCTGGATCGCGGCCTGCAATTTGGTCATGGTCTGTTTGAAACCATGTGCTTATGGCAGTCGCGAATACCCTTGCTCGAGAGGCACCTGAAGCGTCTTGCCGGGGGTGCCCGAGTGCTGGGTATTGAGTACCGGGAAGACAGCATCCGGCAAAATCTGAATGCCGCGCTGAGGCAATTCCCGACTGATGGCATAGTAAAGCTGGTACTGACCGCTGGGATAGGGAAGCGAGGGTATCGCTACCGTACCGATGGGAGGATATCTGGGCCCCGTTGCTTACTGTATTTCTTCGAGCGTCCGCCCCAGCAGGTCAGTATCGAACTCCAGGTTTGTCGGTATCGATTGCCCCAGAATCCTCGTCTGGCGGGCATAAAGCATCTCAATCGCCTCGACCAAGTACTGGCCGCCTCTGAACTGGGCGAGGGCATGGAAGGCTTATT
Organism: Porticoccaceae bacterium; assembly: GCA_040235495.1. Taxonomy (GTDB): domain Bacteria; phylum Pseudomonadota; class Gammaproteobacteria; order Pseudomonadales; family Porticoccaceae; genus HB2-32-21. The sequence goes on along the minus strand of JBECKV010000200.1, from coordinate 354 downwards.
GCTTGATAGCTCCGACCGGGTCATCGAGGCGCTCAGCAGTAATATATTTTTTCGTTGGCGGGGTCAGTGGCTAAGCCCCGAACTCGATCAAGCCGGAGTCGCCGGTGTCATGCGCGCGGTGTTACTGGAACAGCTGTTGCCCGCGCTTGGAGAGAGGGTGCAATGCCGGGAGGTGACAGTGGATGAGGTCGTGGCGGTCGAGGATATCTTTATCTGTAATGCCGTCACGGGTATTGTTCCCGTCGCCAGCATTACCGGAGAGTTTTGCTGGCCCGGAAACGAAACAGCCGTATCGAGACGCCCAAGCCACGCCCTTCGAGTTGAACTCGGTAATCTTTATCCATGTTTCAGCGA
>JBECKV010000156.1:0-8591 GCA_040235495.1 Porticoccaceae bacterium | reverse complement strand
TGGTCACCGGTCTGGCCGCGCGGCACGCGCCTGCCACCGAGTGTCTTCCTCGCTTTAACGATGACCGGGGATGATCACGCCGCTTTGATCTCCAGTTCCGCCAGAGCCTCGCGGTCACAGACCGGCGCCCGCTTGGTGCCGTGGGCCAGTTTGACCGAGCCGGGCTCGCGCTGGAAGGAATCGACCAGGCCGATTTCATCGGCGTATTCTCGAATCACCGGCCACACTTCCCTGCCCAGTAATTCAATACAGCGGTTACGCTGCTGGTCGCTGGCAACACCCTGAACGTTGAAGGCGGTAAACGAGCCGGGGCGTATCACCCTCAGGATGGCTTTGATTTTCGGGATTACCTGTTCCGGCGTGCCGCAGACGATCTGCAGATTGGCCTGGGCCCTCTGGTAGGAGGAAAACAGTTTTTCCTTCACCACATCCATGCTTTCCTCGCGCCATTTACCGCTGCGGGCGGCTTCGAGCTTTTCCTTGCTGATACCGAGCCAGGAGCCACCGGGAGAGGCCTTGGCCATCAGCCGGATCGCGCCCTTGGAATTATAGCCCGGCGGCAGCGTGTGCTCTGGCCGGCTAAAACCGTTCTGGCCGCCGCCAAAGGCGTAGCCACGACCCACCGCCTGCGCTTCTTCCGCGCTGTCGGAGACGAACAGGGGCAACAGGTAGCCAAAGTTTTCGGACCCGGCCTGATAGCCCAGTTCGGCGGCTCGATCGGCATACATATCCCAGAGGTCACAGGTAGCCCCCAGGGCCGAACCGAGGCCGACGTAGGGATAGCGCTTTTCGGCGCACCAGAGCACGGTCTCGGGCGAGAGCACTCCGGGAATCCATTGCTGGGGATAGGGTTTCTGGTAAGGCAGCACCCAGGGGTTTACATGGCGATAATGGAAGTGCTTGCCTTCGTAGCGCCAGGGCCCCTCCCTGGTCCAGGCCTGCATGATGAAATCATGTGCCTCGTTAAACAGCTCCCGGTTATATGCCGGGTTGGCGTTATTGAAAAACTGCTCACTACCGGCGCCACGCACCCACCCAGCCACCAGGCGGCCACGGGAGATGGTATCGATCGTGGCCAGCTCCTCGGCGACGCGCAGGGGGTGTTTGACCACCGGCAGGGGATTGCCCACCAGAATGATTTTTGCCTTGCTGGTGATACGTGCCAGAACGGCCGCTTCAATGTTGATGACATTGCCCATGCAGTAGGGGTTGCCATGGTGCTCGTTGAGCGCCAGGCCGTCAAAACCGACCTCTTCGGCAAGACAATACTCATCGAGAAATTGATTGTAGTCATCGGCGCCCTTGAGACGATCGTAATACTTGTTCGAAACACCGAAAAAAGCCTTGTTTTTTAAAACGATATCTTCATCGATATGGCGGTAGGGCCGTTCCGTAAAATAAGCTAGTTTCATCGCACCGGTCTCCGATATTAATCAATAAGCAATCAAACCCATGTCGTGCATGAGCCGCGCGACAGCGCCGTTGCGGGCTGCCCCGCTAAAGTACGCTCGCGGCCTGTGAAAACGCCTGATAGTTGTCGAGCGGAGAGTACAACATTGATGGCGGACGGGTAAACCAGTGCTGAACAGGGTGCCAGGTCTGCTCCGATACCGCACTCGACTCCCGCGCCCGGGTCGGCGACAAAGCCGTGCTGGCGCTCTGGCGGCCGGCCCGAATGCCGATCGCGGTGCCAGGATATGCCCAGCGCGCGGCGGGGAGGGCCGTGCCGCGACAGCCCGCAGGGTGAATCCTCCGCCCCCCGGGAGAGCGCGTGTGTTTTATGGTGCGACAATTTGGCGCATCCCCGATGTCGGATCGGCGGTTTAGAATCCGCCAGCATTTCAACATGGAGAGAAACCTGGTGAACAACTTTGCTTGCATCGCGGCCCTGTGTTTTGCAGCCACCGCATTCGCCGACGTCGCGCCGGATAGTCATGCACCGGCCGGAGTGATGTACGAACACCTGCACCGGCAGGGAGAATGGATGGTGGGGTACCGGGCCATGTTTCAGCGCTTCGATGATCTCCGTCACGGCGGCAGTGATGTCAGTGCTGGTGATCTGGGTGCTCGGGGCTACTCTCTGGCACCCACCAGTATGACCATGACCATGCACATGCTCGATATCATGTATGCGCCCAGTGACGATCTCACGCTCATGCTGATGCCCCAATACATGACCATGGACATGAGCATGAGCCCGGTCGGGGACGCTAACCACGACGGACACGGCGGTCATGGCACGCCTGCTAACACGGCAAGTCACGGCCATGATGTCTCGGCGCTCGGTGATACGGTATTAGCCGCGCTCTATCGCCTGGCTCGCGTTGCCAACCACGAAGTCATCGGCACCCTTGGGGTGTCCGCCCCCACCGGTGATGTGCACAAAAAAAACCCGGACGGCACCTTTATGCATTACGGCATGCAGATCGGCACCGGCACCTGGGACCTGCTACCTTCACTCACCTATTTGGGGCGTCACGGTGCGCTGAGCTGGGGCAGCCAGGCTGGCGCCGCCCTGCGGTTGGAAGACCACAATGACTCCGGATTTGCCTTTGGAGAGCGTTACCACCTGTCGGGCTGGGGCGCCTGGCGCTTTGCCCCCTGGATTAGCGCATCGGTGCGTCTGCAATACACCAAGGAGGGCGATATCGACGGCCATTTCGATGGCCCGCACAACCACACCAGCCCTGCCGACCGCCAGCCCAATTACGGCGGCGAGTGGACTGAAGTCGGGCTCGGGGTCAACACCGCGGTGCAATCAGGCACCTTGGGCGGCATGCGAATTGCCGCGGAATACGTAGTGCCGATAATCGACAACTACAATGGCTACCAGCTGGCCCGGCAGGAGGGGCTCAATTTCAATATATCCCGCGCTTTCTAAGCGGAGCTGGCGCAGAAGGCCGGGCGAGCCGGGACAGGGGGCAGCCCGGCGCCAGATCGAAGGTGCTCGCCGCGCCGCTGGCGGCAGGGGTATCCGGGACCTGGTGGAATTGACGTTTCAGCGGGATATTCCACGTCAAGGGTCCGCGGAGACATAGCCCGCGCGCGACAATAGATACAGGTCTCCAGGATACCGGCCGTGGCGAATCATCTCGCCGCGCCCTGGGACTGCAGATCCTGCAGGCGCTCGCGCGCTTTCAAGCCTAGTTCGCCGGGCGCGGCCGCTGCCTCCTGGTAATAGATCGCGGCCTGCTGTCGCTCACCCCGGGCGGCGAGAATGTCTCCCAGATACAGGCTCGAGTGAGCCGTCGGCAGGAGTTCTCGGCTGCGCAGCAAGTCGCGCTCGGCGGATGAGTAATTACGCTGTTCGAAGTAATGAATCCCCCGCGCCAGGACATGACTGAAAAAATCGGGGTTTTTTTGCACCGCCGTCGAATAGTCCTGCGTGGCGTTCCCGGGTTTGCCCTGCATCACCCAGGCGTGGCCGCGCAACTCCCAGAACTGACCTTCGGCGGGCTGTAAACGAATACTTTCATCCAGCAGCGGCATGGCCCGCGAGGGAGCCTTTTCCTGCAGCGCTTGCATGGCCTTGGCCTGTGCTTCGTAGGCCCGCTGGTCTCGGCGAATAGCCGCGGTCATACGTTTGTAGCGCTCGGCGTTGCTGATGCCCCCCGGAGGATAGTGGGCGGCCTTCGCGCGATTTGCCTCGACCCGCTCCTGTGAGGGAGGGTGGCTGGCGAACAATGCCTCGAGGGCGCCCTGCTGACGCCCCTGGGACAACTCGACAAATTTTGCCTGCACCGCGACCGCGCCCTGGGGGTCGTAGCCGGCCCGCACCATGTAATCCATGCCATAGGCATCCGATTCCAGCTCCGCCGAACGGCCATAGCGCGACATCCAGGCCGAGGTACCCAACTGGCCGACCATGCCGCCCAGAGGATTGTTGTTGGTCGCGGTACCCAGGGCCTGCAGACCGATCCCGGCCAGCATCCCCCGGGTCATCTGGGTGGCACCGTGACGGGCGGCGGCGTGGACGATTTCGTGGGCCAGTACGGCGGCCAGTTGGGATTCGTCCTCCAGATGGGTCAACAAACCGCGATTGATGGCGATCTTACCGCCGGGCAAGGCCCAGGCGTTGGGTACCGAATTATTGAGCACCACAAATTCGTAGGGCAAATCGGGCCGATCGCTGACCCGTGCCAGCTTGTGACCGACTTCAGCGACATAGCCCTGAACCGCCGGATCGATGTAGTAAAGTCCACCCTGGGATTGCTGACCGGCCAGATACTGTTGTTTGCCGATCGCCACTTCCTGCTGGGGGGATATCAACGACAATTCCTGTCGGCCAGTCACGGGGTTTACCATGCACCCCGCCAGCACCGATAAAGACAAAAACACCAGCCAAGATTGCAAGACTCGTCCGGACACAGGCATCTCCTGTTGCTACTCCCGGCTGTGAGTATAATAGCTGGCCAGCAGAATCACCTTAGCCCCAAGGATTAAGCGCCATGCTTATGCTTATTTCCCCCGCCAAAAAAATGGCCATGGCCACGGCTGAAGCCGTGGCCAGGAAACCACTGGCCCTGCACACCCAGGCCGATTTTCTTGACGATGCCGAGGAGTTGATCGAGCAATTGCGCGAGTTGACACCGCCCCGGGTTTCCGAGCTGATGCGGATCAGCGATAAACTCGGCGAGCTCAATTTTGGCCGTTACCTGGAATGGGATAAAAACCTTAATATCGAAAATGCCCGCCAGGCCCTGCTCGCCTTCAGAGGTGATGTCTATGTTGGCATCGACGCCGACAGCCTGAAGCAGGCGGATCTGAAATGGGCCCAGAATCGGCTGCGCATACTGTCCGGACTCTACGGCCTGTTGCGCCCGCTCGATCTGATCAAGCCCTACCGCCTGGAGATGGGGACCCGCTTTGCAAACCGGCGCGGCAAGGACCTCTATCAGTTCTGGGGCGGGAAAATCACCGAGGCCCTGAACAAGCAACTGGCTACACAGGCCCACCCGGTAGTGGTGAATCTGGCCTCCAATGAATATTTCAAATCCGTGCACACCCGGCACTTACAGGCCGAGGTGGTCACCCCCGTGTTCAAGGACTGGCAGGGCGGCAAGTATAAAGTCATCAGCTTTTATGCCAAGAAAGCTCGCGGCATGATGGTCGGCTACGCCATCCGCAAGCGCATTGACGATGTCGAAAAACTCAAGGGTTTTGATTGCGAGGGCTACAATTACAACCCGGCGCTGTCCTCCGCCCGGGAGTGGGTTTTTAGCCGCGACGCCGTGGACGCTTGAGAAAAGACTATCCGTAGTTTGAGAGAAGACTATCCGTGGTTTGAGAGAAGACTATCCGTGCTTTAAGAGAAGACTATCCTTGGTTTGAAGACTATCCGCGCCATGAAACTACCCAGCTCACCGGCCTGCGAAAACAATAAGCGCCCCATCCTGCTCATTCTTGAACGAGTATTCAAGGATTGCCGTTCGGTGCTCGAAATCGGTAGTGGCACCGGCCAACACGCCGTCTATCTGGCGCCCCGGCTGGCGCCGGATCTGATCTGGCAAACCAGTGATCTGGCCGGGAACCACCCTGGCATAGAGGCGTGGATCGACGCCTTTCCCTCCGACAATGTCCGTCCGCCCCTGACCCTGGATGTCGACAGCCCCGTATGGCCGGTCGCCCCACCCGTTGACGCGGTATTCACCGCCAATACCTGCCACATCATGGCCTGGCCCAGCGTCCAGAGTATGTTCGCACGCTTGCCCGGGATACTGGGTGAAAATGGCTTGTTGGCCATATACGGGCCTTTTAATTACAACAATCAGTACACCTCGCCCAGCAATGCGCGTTTCGATGCCTGGTTAAAGCAGCAGGGAATACACCAGGGCATCCGGGACTTTGCGGCCGTCAACAGCCTGGCGGAGCTGGCCGGCCTTACGTTGCTGGAAGACAACGCCATGCCCGCCAATAACCGTTTGCTGGTCTGGAGGAAAACGCGCGCTTCCCATAAGCCATGATTTCCGCGTCCGGGCACCTCCCGCAATTGCGACACGGGCCTGTTTTATTAATGCTTCCATATGTTCATATCGCCAGCCTTGCCCTTATGTGACACGTCCCGTTTGTCAGCCACCCGAGAGCTTGTTAAATTCCTTCCCGGACAACCCCTTCCGTGGGCATCAGGACCCGTCTCTCACCGCAGATATCAAGTAGCCTTATGGAACCCAGCGCTGACCCGTCAGAGCGAACCCGAAACCCCGCCTCCAATAGCGAGGCCTTTGCTGAACTCAGCCGCCTGGCGCGGGAAAGCAGGTCGTCGTGGGCCGAGAATACGCCCGGGCGAAATACCGATCGCGCCTTTTTGCTGCTGATTGTGATCGCTATTATCGTGCTTTCCGGCATTATCATGATCGCCGGTTACCGGCAGCAGTTGTCGGAAAAATTTGGCGCCCTCATCACGCGCGCCAGCGAAACCGACGGCGCTGACGCGAGCACCAGCCTTGCCGTACCGGCACAGGCTGTCGATGGTGGCGGGTCCGGTAACTCAAATTCGCCATCCAGCGTGGAGCTGGAGCTAAAGGTGAAAAACCTCGAGGAGCGAATGGCGCTGCTGCAGCAGAAGCTGACAAGGCTTGAAACCCGCACCCAGCCAGAGGTGTCGGCGCCAGCTCACCAGACTACTCCGACCGCCGCCAACACCAGGACAGGGGATCCGGTAACTGTAGAGTCGGAAACTGAACCCGCGCTAGTGGGAGCGAACACCGCGCCAGCAACCACGAGCGCCGGAGCGTCGGCTCCAACGACGGCCGCGGACCCGGATGCGGATCGTCAATCAACACCCACCGTGCCCATCGGGCCGGATCCCGTCGCCACCAGGACAGCCGGCAGTGCTCCCGAATCCCAATCCGCGACCGCGGCAAGTGGCTGGTATATAAACCTCGCCGCCTATTCCCGCCAGGCTTCGGCAAAACCCCTCTATGAGCGGGCGCGGAAAATTGCCCGGGCCGATATACAGGAAGTTGTTACCGGCGCCGGCACCGTCTACCGGGTGAGAGCCATTGGTTATCCTTCACCGGAAGCAGCGCGCCAGGATGCCCGCCGCATTGAATCATTGCTGGGCCTGAAGGATACCTGGGTCTCCAATAAATAACGCCTAGTGAACTCAGTCCTCTTCGAGATAGCGCCGAATTTCATCTTCCCCCAGCGGCTCGTGCCCCTTGATTTTGAGGCTTTCATTCCATTCATGGGCGAAATCCCGCTGCAGACCCAGATTGATCATGGCGGTCACCAGCATGGCCAGGAGCGCACCGAGGCTGGCCAGGGCCATGTCTTTGTGGGCGTCCCAGATATCCCCCTGGGTGCCCAGATAATCCATGGCCAGCTGACCCCCGAAGACTTCCGCGGCGCCCCACTCAAACAGTTCGAAGATCATCGACGTCGACATGGTCAGATCGAGGGGCAGAAAATAAGCCCAGAAACCGCGCACCCCGGCTATGCGAATAAACACCTCGCGGATGGGGTAGGCCAGCAACAGGCCATATAAAAAGTGCACCAGCCGGTCAAAATGATTGCGCTCAGCGCCCAGGGTTTCGTTCAGACTGGAGCCGAAAACGCTCAGCCACCAGGCATCGTAGGGGACTTTGGCATAGGTATAGTGAGCGCCGATTTCGTGCAGCGCCATGAACAGAAAAATCAGGGTGTAGGAAATGCGCGACAGAGGAAAGGTGCTGTAGGTGCCGATAATCAGAACCATCAACGCTACCGCCAGGACATTTTCAAGCAGCCACGCTTCCCTATCCAGCGGTGCGTAAGCCAGCACCAGCCATTCAAGGGTGAAAATAACCATCAACGCCAGCAGATAACGTTTGCGTCCGGGGCTTGCCGATTGGCTCACGGGCTTGTCCACCAACCAATGCGCGGTAGGCGCTAACGGGCGCTCAGGCGCCGAACACGCCCCCGGCCCTCATGGCCGCGATCTGCTCGGTGCCGTAGCCCAGGGAACGCGCCACTTCCTCATTGTGCTCGCCCAGATCCGGCGCGCGGTAGTTAATCCGCCCCGGCTCGTCGCGGAACTTGATGGGAATCCCGATATGTTCGCGCCCCCGTTCATCCTCGACAATCATTTCCCGAGCGCGAATCTGCGGGTCATCGGCAGCCTGGCGCAGATCGTTGACCGGGGCAAACGCGGCATCCACATCCTCGAACCAGTCGATCCAGTAGGCCTGGGTCCGCGCGCGAAAGGTTTTCCGGAAAAACTCCCTGACCGGCTCCTGATTCGGCCCCGGCGGCGGTTCGCATAAGGGAATCAGATCCGTGCGCGCCATTTTGGTCAGGACGTTGACGGCAAAGTGCATCTCCGAAGCGCCGAGGACGATGTATTTGTCATCTGAAGTCTCATAAATGTTGTACATGGCGTAGCCGCCCCAAGTGCGCTCGTCCTTCACCACCGGCGCTTTCTTCTCGGCAAACACCGTACCCATGTTATTCGGCACGCAGGCGATCAGGGAATCCATCATCGCCAGATCAATGTAGTCGCCCCTGCCCGTGTCCCGGCGGCGTAACAGCGCCATCAGCACGGCGGACAAACCCATCATCGAGGTGAGCATATCGGCATTGGGGATGGCCGGGATGGCCGGCTTGCCATCAAA
>JBECKV010000095.1:0-4340 GCA_040235495.1 Porticoccaceae bacterium | reverse complement strand
CGCGGCGGACTGACGATGGGGCGCTTCATCCTGCACCGGCTGTTACAGGCCATCCCGGTTCTGCTGGTGGTGATTACCGCGACATTCTTCCTGGTGCGGGCCGCGCCGGGCGGGCCTTTTAGCGCCGAAAAGGCCGTGCCCCCGGCGGTGCTGAAAGCGCTGGAGGCCCGCTACCAGCTGGACCAGCCCGTGTTCCGCCAGTATTTGAGTTACCTCGGCGACCTGAGTCGCGGCGATCTCGGACCTTCCTTTCGTTTCCCCGGTCGCAGTGTCAACGAAATGATTTTCGCGGGGCTGCCCGCCACCGCCGAGCTGGGCCTCTATGCCCTGGTCATCAGCATGCTGCTGGGCACGACCGCCGGCGTGATCGCGGCGCTCAAACCCAACAGCGCCCAGGACTACATCCCCATGTCCGCGGCCATGATCGGGGTCTGCATGCCCTCCTTTCTGCTGGGACCGGTGCTGATGCTCATCTTCGGTATCTGGCTGGAGTGGGTGCCGGTATCCGGCTGGGGTAATGTCGCCGGCGACAAGCTACTGCCGGCGCTGACGCTGGCCTCGGGCTATACCGCCTACGTCGCCCGCCTGTCCCGTGGCGGCATGCTCGAAGTCATGTCGCAGGACTATGTCCGCACCGCGCGGGCCAAGGGCCTGCCGGAGTGGATCGTGGTCGGCCGCCACGCCCTGCGCGGTGGCCTGATGCCGGTGGTGGCCTTTGCCGGACCAGCCTTCGCCGGGCTGTTGAGCGGCTCCTTCGTGGTGGAGACCATTTTCCAGATTCCCGGCCTCGGGCGCTTTTACGTACAGGCGGCTTTTAACCGCGATTACACCATGATCATGGGCACGACCATATTTTTCGCCGCCCTGATCGTGGTGTTCAACCTGCTCTCCGACATTGTCGCCGTCTGGCTGAACCCCAAATTGCGCCAGCAGTACCGGAGCGCGGCGTCGTGACGGAGTTGGCCGCCGCCGACCGGGGCCTTGCAAATGCCGAGCGCGGTGTATCCCTGTGGCAGGATGCCTGGCAGCGTCTGCGCAAGAACCGCATGGCCATCAGCGGCCTGCTGGTGCTGGTTTTGATGTGCGTTGCCGCCCTGCTGACGCCGTGGATCGCTCCCTACGGCTATCAGGAGCAGAACCTGGTTCTGGGGGCCGCTCCGCCCTCGGCCGAGCACTGGCTGGGCACCGACACCCTGGGCCGGGATCTGTTGACCCGGCTGCTCTACGGTGGCCGTATCTCCCTGGCCGTCGGCTTTATCGCCACCGCCGTGGCGCTGCTCATCGGCGTGCTCTACGGTACCATCGCCGGCTACGCGGGCGGTCGCGTCGATGCCGCCATGATGCGCCTGGTGGATATTCTCTACGCCCTGCCCTTCATGATCTTCATCATCCTGCTGATGGTGATATTCGGCCGCAGTATCCTGCTGATGTTTCTCGCCATCGGCGCGGTCGAATGGCTGACCATGGCGCGCATCGTGCGCGGCCAGGTACAGTCCCTGAAACAGCAGGAGTTCGTCGAAGCCGCCCTGGCCCTGGGCCTGTCCCAGTGGACCATCATTCGCCGCCACCTGATTCCCAACACCCTGGGCCCGGTGATCGTCTATACCACCCTGACCATTCCCAGCGTCATGCTCTTCGAAGCCTTCCTCAGTTTTCTCGGCCTCGGCATTCAGCCACCGCAAAGCTCGTGGGGACAGTTGATTTCCCACGGCGTGGAAACCATGGAAGAGTACCCCTGGCTGCTGATCTTCCCGGGGTTGGCGCTGTCCCTCACACTGTTCGCACTCAATTTCCTCGGCGACGGGCTGCGCGACGCCCTGGATCCCCGGACCTCGGCGGACTGAGGACGGAGCAGCGATGGCGCTATTGGAAGTCGATGACCTCAGCGTCTGGTTTCATACCAGAAACGGCATCGTCAGGGCCGTTAACAAGGTCAGTTTCTCGGTCGATGCCGGACAAACCCTGGCCATCGTCGGCGAGTCCGGGTCCGGCAAATCGGTCTGTTGTTACAGCATGCTGGGGCTGGTGCCGATACCGCCGGGCCGCATCGAAAGCGGTCGGGTCATGTTCGATGGTCGGGATCTTCTGACCCTGCCCGCCAGGGCGCTGAGGGAGATTCGAGGCCGGCGCATCGCCACCATCTTTCAGGACCCCATGACCTGCCTGAATCCCTATATGACCATCGGCCGGCAGCTGACCGAGCCCCTGGAATACCATCTGGGACTGTCGGGCAAGGACGCCAGAACCCGCGCCATCGCGTTGCTCGAGGAAGTGGGTATCGCCAGCCCGGGGCGACGTTTTTCCAGCTACCCCCATGAGTTTTCCGGCGGCATGCGCCAGCGGGTGATGATCGCCATGGCCCTGATTGCCGAGCCCCGCCTGCTGATAGCCGACGAACCCACCACCGCCCTGGATGTCACCGTGCAGGCCCAGGTGCTGAAGCTGATTGCCGATTTGCAAACCCAGCGGGACCTGGCGGTGATTCTGATCAGTCACGATCTGGCGGTGATTGCCGACATCGCCGATAACGTGGTGGTGATGAACCAGGGCGACATCGTCGAGCAGGCCCCGGCACGGGATATTTTCAGCAAACCCCAACATCCCTACACCCGCTCGCTGCTGGCCGCCGTACCCAGTGGCGGCAAGCCGTCGAGCGGTATCGACACCGGCGCGCAAGAGACTCCCCTGGTCGAGGTCAGCCACCTGTGCACCTGGTTTGGCGACAGCCGGGGCAAGCACCGGGAGTCACTGGTGAAAGCCGTGGATGATGTCTCGCTGACCATTCACCACCGGGAAATCCTCGGCGTGGTGGGCGAGTCCGGCTCCGGCAAATCGACCTTGGGGCGCTCCATTCTGCAACTGTTAAAGCCCACCTCCGGCTCGGTACGCTACGGCGACCGGGAACTCACCGGCCTTGACAAGCGGGCGCTGAAACCCCTGCGCCGGAAAATGCAGATGATTTTTCAGGACCCCTACGCCTCCCTGAATCCGCGCATGAGCGTTTATGACTGCCTGGCCGAGCCCCTGCTCTATCACCGCATCTGCGATAAAAAGACGGTGCTGGCCAAAGTGCTCTCGCTCATGGATGACGTGGGCCTGGCGCGCGCTGCCATCCGCAAATATCCCCACGAGTTTTCCGGCGGCCAGCGCCAGCGCATCGCCATTGGCCGGGCCATCGCCACCCGACCCGAGCTGATCATCGCCGACGAGCCGGTGTCGGCGCTGGATGTGACCATTCAGGCGCAGATCCTGAAACTCCTGCTGGAACTGGTGGCGCGCCACGATCTGACCATGATGTTTATCTCCCACGACCTGTCGGTGGTGCGCTACCTGTGCGACCGTGTCCTGGTGCTACATCAGGGCAGACTGATTGAAAGCGGCGCGACCGAAACCCTCTGGCACGCGCCCCGTGAAGCCTATACCCGGACACTGCTGGCCGCCGTGCCGACGCTCCCGACCTCGTTTCAGGGCCACCCGCCGCAAGCCCGTCAATGAGTGACCAGCGGCGCGCAAAGAATCACACGGCCCGGGGATTGCCAACGCCCGGGGATTGCCAGGGCCCTGGGATTGCAAAGGCCCGGGAATCGGTTAAGGCCCGGGGATCGCAGAGTTGACGCTGAACATTGAACCCCGTCAGGCCCGCTCCTTTCCTTCAGTAGCGATTACTTCCGCAGGGAGTACTTGAGCAGGGAGTACTTGAGCAGGGAGTACTTAAGCAGGGAGGTGGCACTGTGTTCGCGTGATGCGCAAGCGCCAGGATGTCAACCCGGAAGGCCGGATCCTGTCCAGGATCAACAGACCGAAGGCGCCAGACATCAAAATCAGGATAGAATGAACGCTTGTCCGACTCCCGATTGAAGTGAGAAAAAAATGGCCATCGAACTCGCAAAACCCCAACTGCTCCTGCGTCAACTGTTCGACCATGACACCTACACCTATACCTATCTCCTGGTTGATCCCCAAACCCGGCAGGGGGCCATCATCGATGCCGTCAAGGAACAGTTCGAACGGGATCTGGAGTTGATCAGGGAACTGGGCGTCGAGCTTTTGTACGCCATCGAAACCCATGCCCACGCCGATCACATCACCTCGGCCGGCATGCTGCGCCAGAACACCGGCGCGAAAATCGTTTTTGGCGAAGCCGCCGGCATTCAGGAAATCGATCTGGCGGTCAAGGATGGCGACGAGCTGCCCCTGGGACGTTTTTCGATCAGGGTGCTGGCCACCCCCGGCCACACCAGTGGCTGCACCAGTTACTACGTCGACGGCATGGTTTTCACCGGCGACTGCCTGCTGATTCACGGCTGCGGCCGCACGGATTTTCAGCAGGGCGATGCCAA
>JBECKV010000013.1:0-16048 GCA_040235495.1 Porticoccaceae bacterium | reverse complement strand
TGATGCCTGGAGACAACATCCAGATGACGGTGGCGTTGATTGCACCGATAGCCATGGAAGAAGGGCTGCGCTTTGCGATTCGGGAAGGCGGTCGTACGGTGGGCGCCGGCGTGGTGGCGAAAATTATCGAGTAGTCTATAGCCCGGTGCCGGGCAAAAGTGGCGCTTAGCCGGGGTGAATTCCGTAACTTGGAGCCCCCGGCCTTGTTATTGGCGCGGGACGTGAAGCTGCACGTTTATGGCGGAAGGGTTGGCAGGCACAGCCGCCGAACAAGTATTTCGGTAACAACAGGCCAGTAGTTCAATTGGTAGAGCACCGGTCTCCAAAACCGGTTGTTGGGGGTTCGAGTCCCTCCTGGCCTGCCAGTTTTTAAACCCACGAACACGGTAGAGAGACAAGCAGTGAGTGAGGCGGCGGCAAAACGGTTCGACGGACTCAAGTGGGTTGTGGTTTTTGCTCTGGTGGGCGCCGGTGTGATCGGTAACTACTATTACGATGCCGAACCACTGCTATACCGGGTGTTGGCATTATTGGTGTTGGCGTTAGCAGCGGCGGCGATCGCCCTGCGCACCAGCCGGGGCGCGGCAACACTTGAATTGGCCCGGGGGGCGCGGGTCGAGGCTGGCAAAGTAGTCTGGCCGACGCGGCAGGAGCGCAATCAGACGACATTGGTGGTGGTCGGTTTTATTTTGCTGATGGCGCTTGTCCTCTGGGGGCTCGATGCCCTGTTTGGGTGGTTGGCGACTTTTGTAATAGGTTAGGAAGCGGCGATGACGAAGCGGTGGTATGTGGTGCACGCCTACTCTGGCTATGAAAAAAAAGTCGCCGGAGCGCTTAAGGAGCGGGTCGAGCTGGCGGGCCTTCAAGATCAGTTTGGAGAAATTCTGGTGCCCACCGAGGAAGTTGTGGAAATCCGGGGCGGGCAAAAACGCAAAAGCGAACGCAAGTTTTTCCCTGGCTACGTCCTCGTGCAAATGGAGTTGAGCGACGACACCTGGCACCTGGTAAAGGAAACTCCCAGGGTTATGGGGTTTATCGGCGGCAAGGCGGACAAACCGGCGCCGATTACCGACCGGGAAGCGGAACTGATTCTGGCGCGCATCCACGATTCCGAGGATGCCCCGAAACCCAAAACCGTTTTTGAGCCGGGTGAAGTGGTGCGCGTGATTGATGGCCCGTTCAATGACTTCAATGCCATCGTTGAAGAAGTCAATTATGACAAGAACAGGCTGAAGGTGGCGGTTACAATATTCGGCCGCTCGACACCGGTCGAGCTGGATTTCATACAGGTAGAGAAGGCCTGATTCTGTTCATATCGCCGGGGTTGTCGCAACCCTGGCTCGGGGAGCCTGAGAAGGGTGATACACACCTGGAGGCGCTTAACCCATAACGGAGGACATCGTTAAATGGCAAAAAAAGTCGAAGCCTATATCAAGCTGCAAGTGGCCGCGGGACAGGCTAATCCTAGCCCGCCAGTCGGCCCTGCGCTCGGACAGCATGGCGTAAATATCATGGAGTTTTGCAAGGCGTTTAACGCGCAAACCCAAAGTCTGGAGCCGGGCCTGCCAACGCCGGTAGTGATCACGGTCTACAGCGACCGTAGTTTCACTTTCATTATGAAAACGCCACCGGCCGCGGTTTTGTTGCGCAAGGCAGCGGGGGTGGGCAAAGGGAGCGGTCGTCCCAATACTGAAAAGGTGGGCAAGGTGACTCGGGCGCAGCTTGAAGAAATTGCCACACAAAAAATGCCGGATTTGACGGCAGCGGATTTGGATGCGGCAGTACGCACTATAGCCGGTAGCGCTCGCAGCGCCGGACTTGACGTGGAGGGCTTGTAATGGCGCGCTTAAGTAAACGACAGAAGGCCATTCGGGCCGCGGTCGAGCCGGGCAGGGTTTATGACATCGTCGAGGCGGTCGAGTTGTTGAAATCACTGCCGCCGCCGCGTTTTGTTCAGACTTTCAATGTCGCGGTTAACCTGGGCATAGACCCCAGGAAGTCCGACCAGGCGGTGCGTGGCGCCACTACTCTGCCCAATGGCACGGGCAAGGAAGTCAGGGTGGCCGTCTTCGCTCAGGGTGAAATCGCCGATGCGGCAAAGGCGGCTGGTGCGGATCTGGTCGGTATGGAAGATCTTGCCGCGCGCATCAAAGGTGGCGAAATGGACTTTGACGTGGTCATTGCCAGCCCTGACGCCATGCGTGTGGTCGGTCAGCTCGGACAGGTACTGGGACCGCGAGGTTTGATGCCGAATCCGAAGACCGGAACCGTCACACCGGATGTGGTCGCCGCGGTCAAAAACGCCAAGGCCGGGCAGGTGCGTTTTCGTGCCGATAAGAACGGTATTGTTCATGGCGGTATCGGCTCCCTGAGTTTCGAGCCGGCTGCCATCAAGGAAAATCTCGCAGCCTTAATCACGGACCTGTCCAAAGCCAAGCCAGCCTCGGCCAAGGGTGTTTATCTGAAGAAGATCACCCTGTCGACAACCATGGGGCCAGGCTTGTTGATAGATCAGGCTTCTTTGGGGGCCTAGGGCCGCCCAAAACTTTAGGGGCAGCGCGTGGACGCGCGCAATTAAAGCGTCGCCGCGCTGACCGTTAAAGACCGCTGGTTCCCCGCTTCAGGGGTTTAATGGCAACTGGGACACCATCTGGTAATCCCAGTGCCGCCCGCGCAAACGGTGTGACCCGATTCAGTATTTATGCTGGGTTAGCTCACCGATCCGTGTTTCGCCAGTGCTGTATGTAAAGTTGTATTAACGCATCAAGGCATGTCTGGTGGAACAGAACTGGGGCCGAAAGGTCCTGAATAACCCAGGAGGTATTAGTGGCATTAACTCTCGATGACAAAAAAGCTGTTGTCGCCGACGTTAACGAGACGGCCAGCAATGCCCTGTCGCTGGTGATTGGCGATGCTCGGGGTGTCAAGGTTGGCGATATTACCGCCCTGCGCAAGCGGGCGCGGGAAGCCAATGTCACCCTCAAGATCGTCAAAAACTCCCTGGCCAAGAGAGCCTTCGAGGGCACTGAGTTTGAGTGCGTCGAAAGTCTGTTGGTGGGGCCTTCCCTGTTCGGTTTTTCCATGGAAGACCCGGGGGCGGCGGCAAGACTGTTCAAGGAATTCGCCAAGTCCAACGAAAACTTTGAAGTCAAGGGGCTCGCGGTCAGTGGTCAAATGCTGGCCAAGGAGCAACTCGATGTGTTGGCAAGCCTGCCAACCCGCGATCAGGCTCTGGGTCTGCTCGCCAGCGTCATGATTGCGCCCATTGCCAAGCTGGTTCGTACCTTTAACGAGGTGCCCGGCAAGGTGACGCGTGTAATGGCGGCGGTACGCGATCAAAAGCAGGACCAGGCGGCATAGCCTTCCTGTTACCACGACTTGAATAAACGGCGCAAATTGAATAGCGCGTCTAACGATTAAAAATCAGGAGATCGAGCATGGCTCTGTCAAAAGACGAAATTTTAAATGCAATCGCTGAAATGAGCGTGATGGATGTTGTCGAGCTGGTTTCGGCAATGGAAGAAAAGTTCGGTGTATCCGCTGCTGCCGCCGTCGCGGTTGCCGCGGCTCCCGGTGCCGCCAGTGGAGATGCTCCGGTGGCCGAGGAAAAGACCGAGTTCGATATCGTGCTCGCCGCCACGGGTGAGAAGAAAGTCAATGTCATTAAGGTAGTACGCAGTCTTACCGGTCTCGGCCTGAAGGAAGCCAAGGACCTGGTGGACGGTGCTCCGACGACCATTAAAGAAGGTGCTTCCAAAGCAGAGGCCGATGCTGCAAAATCTCAGCTGGAAGAAGCTGGCGCTACAGTTGAACTGAAATAAACTTGCTTCATGTAAGTGGCAAAACCCGTTAAACGGGAGATCAGGCTGGTGGGTATGACCCGCCGGCCTTTTTCCGTTTGTACCAAGCGGGTGTTAGCTATTCGAATTGGTGACGTTTGTCACCCGTGGGGCTTTGCCTTAATGCCTGACAACGCTGAACGTGCTGGGGACTAGATATGACCTATTCATATACCGAGAAGAAGAGGATTCGAAAGGATTTTGGCAAGTTGCCCCAGGTAATGGATCAGCCCTACCTGCTGGCCATTCAGCTCGATTCCTACAGGAAGTTTACCCAGCCTGGCGTAGCGCTCGAGGACCGCGAAAATACCGGTCTGCACGCGGCATTCTCGTCGGTGTTTCCCATCGAGAGTTACTCTGGCAACGCGAGACTGGAGTATGTCGATTACAAGCTGGACAAGCCGGTATTCGATGTCGAGGAATGTAAGCTGCGCGGTGTTACCTACGCGGCACCCTTGCGCGTACGCGTGCGCCTGGTTCTGATTGACAAGGATCTCGCTAACAAGCCGATCAAGGACATTAAGGAGCAGGAAGTCTACATGGGTGAAATTCCCCTGATGACGGACTATGGCACCTTTGTCATCAACGGTACCGAGCGGGTGATTGTTTCTCAACTGCACCGATCACCCGGTGTGTTTTTCAGTCATGACAAGGGCAAGACTCACAGTTCCGGCAAGTTGCTTTACTCAGCCCGGGTGATTCCTTATCGCGGGTCATGGCTGGACGTTGAATTCGATCCAAAGGACCTGGTCTATGTGCGTATCGACCGGCGTCGTAAATTGCCTGCTACCATTCTGTTGCGCGCCATGGGCTTTAGTTCCCAGGAAATTCTCGATACGTTTTTCGATACTTCGACGTTCAATATCGACAAGGACGGGCAGTTTGTGCTCGACCTGGAACCGTCCCGCCTGCGCGGGGAAATCGCCGCCTTTGACATTGTCGGCAAGGGCGGTGAGGTGCTGGTGGAAAGCGGTCGACGCATAACCGCGCGTCATATACGGCAGCTGGAAAAGGAAAGCCTGCGCACCATGGGCGTGCCCGATGAGTACCTGTATGGCAAGGCCTTGGCTCAAGACATTATCGACGCGGAGACCGGCGAGTTACTGTGTGAGTGTAATACGCCGTTGACTGCCGAATTGATCGCCAAAATCCGCGAGCGCAAGCTGGACCGGATCGAAACCATTTACACCAATGATCTCGACTGCGGACCATTTATCGCCGAAACACTCAGGATAGACCCATCGCGTTCGCAGTTGGATGCGCTGGTGGAAATCTATCGCATGATGCGTCCCGGTGAGCCGCCAACCAAGGAATCCGCTGAAAACCTGTTCAATAACCTGTTTTTTAGCGCCGACCGCTATGATCTGTCAGCTGTCGGTCGCATGAAGTTCAATCGCCGCCTGGGCCGCCAGGAGGTGGAAGGTGAACACATCCTCTCTCCGGAGGATATTGTCGACGTCTTTAAAACGTTGATTGGTATCCGCAATGGTCAGGGGACGGTGGATGATATCGACCATCTGGGTAACCGTCGGGTGCGCTCGGTGGGTGAAATGGCTGAAAACCAGTTTCGCATCGGCCTGGTTCGGGTGGAGCGGGCGGTCAAGGAGCGCCTGGCCGTGGCCGAAGCCGAAAGCCTGATGCCCCAGGATATGGTTAATGCCAAGCCAGTGGCGGCCGCCATGAAGGAGTTTTTCGGCTCCAGCCAGCTCTCTCAGTTCATGGATCAAAACAATCCCTTGTCGGAAGTAACGCACAAGCGCCGTGTTTCGGCCCTGGGGCCTGGCGGCTTGACCCGCGAGCGAGCGGGTTTCGAGGTGCGTGATGTTCACCCGACCCACTACGGGCGTGTCTGTCCGATTGAGACACCGGAGGGCCCAAATATTGGTCTGATCAACTCTCTGGCCAACTATGCCCGAACCAATGAGTATGGATTTCTGGAGACACCCTACCGCAAGGTCATCGAGGGCAAGGTCACTGATGAGATCGAATATCTTTCGGCGATTAATGAAAGCGAGTACGTCATTGCTCAGGCCTCCGCCGCGGTGGGTAAAAACGGCAAGTTAACCGAAGAGCTGGTGGCGGTGCGCCACGAGGGCGAGTTCACTGTCAAGAGCCCCGATGAAGTACAGTATATGGATGTCTCGTCGAGGCAGGTGGTCTCGGTTGCCTCGTCCCTGATCCCCTTCCTTGAGCATGATGACGCGAACCGCGCCCTGATGGGCTCGAATATGCAGCGCCAGGCGGTGCCAACACTGAAAACCGACAAACCGTTGGTAGGCACCGGGATTGAACGGGTGCTCGCCAGTGACTCCGGGGTTTGTGTCGTTGCCCGTCGCGGCGGTGCCATAGAGAGCGCTGATGCCGGCAGGATTGTGGTCAAAGTCAACGATAATGAGGTCGAAACCGGTGACGCGGGTGTGGATATCTACAATCTGGTGAAATACACCCGTTCCAATCAGAATACCTGTATCAATCAGCGCGCTATTGTGAAAACCGGCGACGTCATCGCGCGCGGCGATATTCTCGCCGATGGTCCTTCCGTGGACCTGGGAGAGCTGGCGCTGGGCCAGAATATGCGCATCGCTTTCATGCCCTGGAATGGTTACAACTTTGAAGATTCCATTCTGCTGTCCGAGCGCGTGGTAGAGGAAGATCGCTTCACGACCATCCACATTCAGGAGTTGACCTGTGTGGCCCGGGACACCAAGCTCGGCGCCGAAGAGATTACCGCCGATATTCCCAATGTTGGCGAGGCAGCGCTGTCTCGCCTCGATGAATCGGGCATTGTCTACATCGGCGCCGAGGTCAACGCCGGGGACATCCTGGTCGGCAAGGTGACGCCCAAGGGTGAGACGCAACTGACGCCGGAAGAAAAACTCCTGCGCGCGATTTTCGGGGAAAAGGCCAGCGACGTAAAAGATACTTCGCTGCGCGTGCCGGGAAGTACCAAGGGCACCGTTATCGATGTCCAGGTGTTTACCCGGGAAGGTCTGGAAAAGGATGCGCGCTCCAAGCAGATTCAGCTGGCAGAGCTGGATCAGTTCCGCAAGGACGTGAATGATGAATATCGCATCATGGAAAATGCGACCTTCGATCGCTTGCGTCGTGCGCTCGTGGGCAGAGCGGTGGTTAGTGCGCCTGGCCTGAAAAAGGGTGACAAGCTTACCGAAAAGGTGGCCGAAGGGCTGGACGCCGCCGGCTGGTCCAAACTGCGCATGGCCGATGATGATGGCAACGAACAGTTGAGTCTGGCCGAGGCGCGGCTAAAGGATTGCCGCAGTCTGCTGGACGAGCGTTTCGAGGATAAAAAAGGCAAGCTGCAAAGCGGTGACGATCTTGCACCCGGTGTCCAGAAGATCGTCAAGGTTTATCTGGCTGTCAGGCGACGTATCCAGCCGGGCGATAAGATGGCCGGGCGGCACGGCAACAAAGGTGTCATCTCGGTCATCATGCCGGTGGAGGACATGCCCTATGACGAGAAGGGTGAGCCGATTGATATTGTGCTCAATCCCCTGGGCGTACCTTCACGTATGAACGTTGGCCAGATTCTCGAAACTCACCTGGGACTGGCGGCCAAAGGCTTGGGCGCCAAGATTAACCAGATGCTCAAGGAACAGCGCAAGATCGCCGAGTTGAGAGAGTTCCTGCAAGCCATCTATGACACCGGAGAGAGCAATACCAAGGTCAATCTCAAGGATCTGAATAACGACGAACTCAAGGAACTGGCGGAAAATCTGAGCGACGGCGTGCCCATGGCTTCACCAGTGTTTGATGGCGCCAACGAAGCTGAAATCAAGGCGTTGCTGAAGCTCGCCGACATGCCAGAGAGCGGGCAGGTGACGCTTTACGATGGCCGCACTGGCAATCCGTTCAGCCGACCGGTAACCGTGGGTTACATGTACATGCTCAAGCTCAACCACCTGGTGGATGACAAGATGCATGCCCGCTCGACCGGTTCCTACAGCCTGGTGACTCAGCAACCTCTAGGTGGCAAGGCCCAGTTCGGTGGTCAGCGCTTCGGGGAGATGGAAGTCTGGGCCCTGGAGGCTTACGGCGCTGCCTATACCCTGCAGGAAATGCTGACGGTTAAATCCGATGATGTCCCGGGTCGAACCAAGATGTATAAAAACATCGTTGATGGCGACCATCAGATGGACCCGGGTATCCCCGAGTCCTTTAACGTTCTGGTGAAGGAAATTAGGTCGTTGGGCATCAATATCGAGCTCGAATACGATTAAGCGCTGTTGTTTGTTGGCACCAGCCGGGTTGTTACCCGGCGCGACAAGCACTCATTGGAGGAAAGGCCTTGAAAGATTTATTGAATTTGCTGAAATCCCAGGATCAAAGAAGCGACTTTGACGGCATTCGTATCGGTCTCGCGTCTTCGGATATGGTGCGATCGTGGTCGTTCGGGGAGGTTAAAAAGCCGGAAACCATCAACTACCGCACCTTCAAG
The DNA here is from genome assembly GCA_040235495.1 of Porticoccaceae bacterium. GTDB lineage: Bacteria > Pseudomonadota > Gammaproteobacteria > Pseudomonadales > Porticoccaceae > HB2-32-21. Next base: position 7,753 of record JBECKV010000013.1, on the reverse strand, counting down.
CCCGAGCGAGATGGCTTGTTCTGCGCCAAGATCTTCGGTCCGGTCAAGGACTACGAGTGCCTGTGCGGGAAATACAAGCGCATGAAGCACCGCGGTGTTGTCTGTGAAAAGTGTGGTGTTGAAGTCACGCTGGCCAAGGTCCGTCGGGAGCGTATGGGCCATATCGAACTGGCCAGCCCGGTAGCCCATATCTGGTTTTTGAAATCCCTGCCCTCCCGTATCGGTCTGATACTGGACATGACGTTACGGGAAATCGAGCGAGTGCTGTATTTCGAATCCTTCGTCGTGGTTGATCCCGGCCTCACCTCCCTTGAACGCGGCCAGTTACTGACCGACGAAGAATACTTCGAGGCGATGGAAGAGTTCGGTGACGAATTCGTCGCGCTGATGGGCGCCGAGGCCATTCAGCACCTGATGAGGGGTATTGACCTTGAGCAGGAGGTCATCGAGTTGCGGGAGGAAATTCCCAATACCCGGTCCGAAACCAAGATCAAGAAGCTGTCCAAGCGGCTCAAGCTGCTAGAAGCTTTCCTGCAATCCAATAACAAGCCGGAATGGATGGTACTCGAAGCGCTGCCGATTCTGCCGCCCGATTTGCGGCCGCTGGTGCCGCTGGATGGCGGACGTTTCGCGACTTCCGACCTCAACGACCTGTATCGCCGGGTGATCAATCGTAATAACCGTCTCAAGCGACTGCTGGAATTGAGCGCGCCGGATATCATCGTGCGCAACGAAAAGCGCATGCTTCAGGAAGCGGTGGATGCACTGCTTGACAATGGCCGCCGTGGACGTGCGATTACCGGCTCCAACAAGCGTCCCTTGAAATCCCTGGCGGATATGATCAAGGGCAAGCAGGGCCGATTCCGTCAGAATCTGCTGGGCAAACGCGTTGATTACTCCGGGCGTTCCGTGATAGTGGTTGGTCCGACCCTCAAGCTGCATCAATGTGGTCTGCCCAAGCGAATGGCGCTGGAGCTGTTCAAGCCCTTTATTTTTTCCAAGCTTGAAGGCCGAGGTCTGGCCATGACGATCAAGGCGGCCAAGAAAATGGTCGAGCGCGAGGAAGCGATCGTCTGGGATATTCTCGATGACGTGATCCGCGAACACCCCGTGCTGCTCAACCGGGCGCCGACCCTGCACCGCGCCGGCATCCAGGCGTTTGAGCCAACCCTTATTGAAGGCAAGGCGATTCAGTTACACCCGCTGGTGTGTGCGGCCTACAATGCGGACTTCGATGGTGACCAGATGGCGGTGCACGTGCCTCTGACGCTGGAGGCCCAGCTGGAGTCACGGGCGCTGATGATGTCCACGAATAACATTCTCTCGCCCGCTTCCGGCGAACCCATCATCGTGCCGTCCCAGGACGTGGTGCTGGGCCTGTACTACATGACGCGGGAGCGGGTTAATGCCCGGGGTGAGGGCGCTGTGTTCGCCGATCTGGCCGAAGTCAGCCGCGCCTATTACAGTGGTCAGGTGGATTTGCTGGCGCGGGTCAAGGTGCGGATCACGGAGGTGACGCAGACTGAGGATGGCGAACGCTCCGAAAGCGTGGCTCTGCGCGATACCACCGTCGGTCGGGCACTGCTGTGGGAGATAGTACCGGCGGGCCTGAGTTATGACCTGATCAACCAGGACATGAACAAAAAAGCCATTTCCCAGGTCATTAACCAGTGTTACCGGATCTTGGGCACCAAAGCGACGGTCATTTTTGCCGACCAGTTGATGTACACCGGGTTCAGATTCTCGACGTCTTCCGGGGCGTCGATCGGTGTAGACGATTTCGTGATCCCTCAGTCCAAGGCAAAGATCATTGATCGGGCTGAATCGGAAGTGGTGGAAATCGAATCCCAGTTTTCCTCCGGGCTCGTCACTCAGGGTGAAAAATACAATAAGGTCATCGATATCTGGTCCCGCGCCAACGATCAGGTGGCCAAGTCGATGATGGATGTGCTTTCCTCGGAAACGGTAATCAACCGCGACGGCGAGCAGGAGCAACAGAAATCCTTTAATTCCGTTTATATGATGGCTGATTCCGGAGCCCGGGGTTCGCCGGCCCAGATTCGTCAGCTGGCGGGCATGCGCGGGCTTATGGCGCGGCCCGATGGCTCCATTATTGAAACGCCGATCACGGCCAACTTTCGGGAAGGCCTGAGTGTTCTGCAGTACTTCATTTCCACCCACGGCGCCCGCAAGGGTCTGGCCGACACGGCGCTGAAAACAGCCAACTCCGGTTATCTGACCCGACGTCTGGTCGACGTCGCCCAGGATCTGGTGGTGACCGAGGCCGATTGTGGAACCAGTGAAGGTTTGATGATGGCGCCGATCATTGAGGGTGGTGACATTATCGAAACGCTGGGCGCCAGGATCCTGGGTCGCGTGGCCGCGGTTGATGTGCTGGTCCCTGGCTCGGATGAAGTACTCGTGAACGCTGGGACAATGATCGATGAGCGTCTGAGCGACATGATCGAGGAGCATGGCATCGACGAGATGCTGGTGCGCTCGCCAATTACCTGTGAAACCCGATATGGGCAGTGCGCCGCGTGTTACGGACGGGATCTGGCCCGTGGCCACCAGATCAACATTGGTGAGAGTATTGGTGTGATCGCGGCCCAGTCCATCGGTGAGCCGGGAACCCAGTTGACCATGCGCACTTTCCACATTGGTGGCGCTGCCTCCCGGGCTTCGGCTGTCGATAGTATCCAGGTCAAGTCAGCCGGTTCGGTACGCCTTATTCACGCCAAGGTGGTCGGACGCAAAAATGGTGAGCTGGTGGCCCTGTCCCGATCCACCGAGCTCGCCGTTGCCGACGAGAGTGGCCGTGAAAGGGAGCGTTATAAAGTCCCCTATGGCGCGGTGATCAAGGTTAAGGATGGCGCCACGGTAGCCGCTGGCGATGTGGTCGCCAACTGGGACCCCCACACTCACCCGGTGATTACCGAGGTTGAGGGCAGGGTAGTGCTCTCAGGCATGGAAGAGGGACTGAGCGTGATCGCTCAAACCGATGAAATGACCGGCATGACCAGCACGGTGGTTATCGATCCGAACGAGCGGCCCGCAGCGGGTAAGGATATGAAGCCGATGGTGACCCTGGTGGGTGCCGATGGCAAGGAGTTGTATTTCCCTAACTCGACGGTACCGGCCCACTATATTTTGCCGGCCGGCGCAATAATTACCATCGAAGACAACGAACCGGTGGAAGAGGGCGATATCATTGCCCGGATTCCCCAGGAAAGCTCGAAAACCCGCGATATCACGGGTGGTCTGCCACGAGTGGCGGATTTGTTCGAGGCGCGCAAGCCCAAGGATCCGGCGATTCTGGCCGAGATCAGTGGCACGGTCAGCTTTGGCAAGGAAACCAAGGGCAAGCGTCGCTTGGTCATCACCCCCAGCAACAGTGAAGAGCAATATGAAGCGCTGATTCCCAAGTGGCGTCATATGGGTGTCTATGAAGGAGAATACGTCGAAAAAGGCGAGGTGATCTCCGACGGGCCACCCAGCCCTCACGACATCCTGCGCCTGAAAGGCGTCGAGCCGCTGGCTGCCTACATCGTCAACGAAATCCAGGAAGTGTATCGACTCCAGGGCGTGCGGATTAACGACAAGCACATCGAGGTTATTGTTCGCCAGATGCTCCGCAAGGTAGAAATTACCAGCATGGGCGATTCCAACTATGTGAAGGGCGAGCAGGTGGCCCTTGCCCGTCTCCTGGAAGAAAACGAAGCGTTGGTCGCGGAAGGTAAAATTCCCGCCACGTTTGAGCGCCTGTTGTTGGGTATTACCAAGGCATCGCTGGCGACCGACAGCTTCATCTCGGCGGCCTCGTTCCAGGAAACCACGCGAGTGCTGACCGAAGCCGCTGTCACCGGCAAGATGGATCCGCTGCGTGGCTTGAAGGAAAATGTCATAGTTGGTCGCCTGATCCCGGCGGGCACCGGACTCGCCTATCACAACCAGCGGCACAAGAGTCGTGAAGCCCAGCTTCTGGAGCAAGAAGGCGCCTCCGCCAGCGCGGTGGAAGCGGCCTTGTCCGAGGCGCTCAGCGCCAATGGTGATGACTAGTTGCGCCATCCTCGGCAAGTGTTTTCCCTTGACTCGGGTAGGTGTGCTCTTTAGAATGCGCCTCCCTGATTTAAGGTGCCCCGCGCCCTGGCAGGGTGCAAGCCGGGTCGTACCAATCTTGTTGTAATTTGTAATTATCATGGCCTTTTATATACCGCAAAGGGTCGTCGGTCGCTGGAGTAGATGAATGGCAACGATCAACCAACTGGTTCGTAAGCCGAGAAAGCGCAAGGTCGCCAAGAGTGATGTGCCGGCGCTGCAGGGCTGTCCGCAGCGGCGTGGGGTATGCACGCGTGTCTATACGACGACGCCGAAAAAGCCTAACTCCGCCATGCGAAAAGTCTGTCGCGTGCGGTTGACCAGTGGTTACGAAGTCACCTCTTATATTGGTGGTGAGGGCCACAACCTCCAGGAGCACAGTGTGGTGCTAATCCGCGGTGGTCGGGTCAAGGATTTGCCTGGTGTGCGCTATCACACGGTGCGTGGCAGCCTGGATACATCCGGTGTCGATGGTCGTACCCAGCGGCGTTCAAAATACGGCGCCAAGCGCCCCAAGGGCTAAACCCTCCATCGGTGTCGTCCAGACGAACCAGATCCAAGTAATTGCAATAATAAAACCAGTTGAGATCGCGGGTTTTTGCCCGCAGCTCAAGTAAGGCTGGCCGGTCTGGCTGGAGTATCCAGGCCGGTGCCAGATTAACCTGAAGAAGAGAGCGATATGCCAAGAAGACGCGTAGTAGCCAAGCGGGAAGTCCTTCCCGATCCCAAATTCAATAATCGCACGCTGGCGAAATTCATGAACCACGTCATGGTCAGCGGCAAAAAATCCGTGGCTGAGCGCATTGTTTACGGCGCGCTTGATATCGTTCAGGAGCGGCTCAAGTCAGATCCGCTGGAGGCCTTTGAAGAGGCACTGGAAAATATCGCGCCCATGGTTGAAGTGAAGGCTCGTCGCGTGGGTGGCGCCACCTACCAGGTGCCGGTCGAGGTGCGCGCTTCCCGGCGTGGAGCGCTGGCGATGCGCTGGCTGGTGGATTACGCGCGCGGTCGCGGGGAAAAATCCATGGCCCAGCGTCTGGCGGGAGAAATAATCGATGCCTCCCAAAACAAAGGCGCAGCGGTTAGGAAACGTGAGGACGTGCACCGTATGGCGGAAGCCAACAAGGCGTTTTCCCACTACCGCTTTTAGGTTTCTGTTTGCCTCTGGTCGGTCTGCTGGCCGACGGAGTGGGTGGCCAACGGCTGGCGTGCCGAAGAATCAGGATGCATGCGTGACGTTGGGTTAAAGGCGGCTACTTGATAGCTGCCTTTGCTATTTTTATCAAACGAATTAATTCGTCGCATTACACAATTGGGGATAGAAAGTGGCACGTAAAACACCTCTGAGTCGTTACCGGAATATAGGGATCGTTGCACATGTGGACGCGGGCAAAACAACGACTACGGAACGGGTATTGTTCTACACCGGGCTGTCCCACAAGATCGGTGAAGTCCATGACGGCGCCGCTACCATGGACTGGATGGAGCAGGAACAGGAAAGGGGCATCACCATCACCTCGGCCGCGACCACGTGTTTCTGGCGTGGTATGCAGGCTCAGTTTGATGAGCACCGAATCAACATCATTGACACGCCGGGACACGTTGACTTCACGATTGAAGTAGAGCGCTCACTGCGGGTGCTCGACGGCGCCGTGGTGGTGCTGTGTGGCTCATCCGGTGTCCAGCCCCAAACCGAGACCGTGTGGCGTCAGGCCAACAAATACGAAGTGCCGCGCCTGGTGTTTGTTAACAAGATGGATCGTGCCGGTGCTGACTTCGAGAAAGTCATTGCCCAGTTGAAATCCCGCTTGGGTGCTATTCCGGTGGCGCTGCAAATGACTATCGGTGCCGAGGATGAATTCAGGGGTGTGGTCGACCTGGTCAAAATGAAGGCCATTGTCTGGAATGAAGCTGATCAGGGTATGACTTTCGCTTATGAAGACATCCCTGAAACTCTGGTTGAGCGATGCGCGAGCATGCGTGAGCAGCTCGTCGAAGCGGCTGCTGAAGCCAATGAAGAGTTCATGGAGAAGTACCTCGAGGGCGAAGAGCTGAGCGAGGACGAAATCAAGGCCGGCATCCGTCAGCGCACTCTGGCCAATGAAATTGTTCCTGTGTTAGGTGGTTCAGCCTTTAAAAATAAAGGCGTACAGGCGGTTCTGGATGCGGTCATCGAATACCTGCCGGCGCCAACGGAAGTTAAAGCGATAGAGGGTGAACTGGAAAGTGGCGAGGTCGCCAGCCGCGAGGCTGATGACAAGGCGCCCTTTTCAGCCCTGGCCTTCAAGATTGCCACTGATCCCTTTGTCGGCACCTTGACCTTTTTCCGGGTTTATTCCGGTGTCGTTAATCAGGGGGACTCTGTGTATAACCCGGTCAAGGGTAGGAAAGAACGGGTTGGCCGCATGGTGCAAATGCATGCCAACCAGCGCGATGAGATCAAGGAGGTCCGAGCTGGGGACATCGCGGCAGCGATCGGCCTTAAGGATGTGACTACGGGTGATACGCTGTGTGATCTGAATTCGGTGATCACGCTGGAGCGTATGGAATTTCCCGAGCCGGTGATCTCGGTGGCGGTGGAGCCCAAGACCAAGGCCGACCAGGAAAAGATGGGTATCGCACTGGGCAAGCTGGCGCAGGAGGATCCCTCATTCCGGGTGCGTACCGACGAAGAGTCGGGTCAGACGATCATTTCTGGCATGGGCGAGTTGCACCTGGATGTTCTGGTTGACCGCATGCGCCGGGAATTCGGTGTCGAGGCCAATATCGGCAAGCCACAGGTGGCCTACCGCGAAGCGATTCGAAACACTTGCGAAATCGAAGGTAAGTTTGTCCGTCAATCCGGTGGTCGCGGTCAGTACGGCCATGTCTGGGTCAGATTCGAGCCGCGCGAGGACGGGGGAGAAGGCCTGGAGTTTGTCAACGAAATTGTTGGTGGCGTGGTGCCCAAGGAATACATTCCGGCGGTCGAGAAAGGTATCGCCGAGCAGATGAAAAATGGTGTGCTCGCGGGCTACCCCTTGCTGGGCCTGAAGGCGAGCGTATACGACGGCAGTTACCACGATGTCGATTCCAGTGAAATGGCTTTTAAAATCGCCGGTTCCATGGCGACCAAGCAACTTTCCAGGGATGGTGGCGCGGTTCTTCTCGAGCCCACCATGAAAGTGGAAGTAGTTACCCCCGAAGAAAATATGGGCGACGTGGTGGGCGATCTGAACCGGCGGCGTGGTCTGATCCAGGGTATGGATGACTCCCCTTCCGGAAAGGTGGTCACCGCCGAAGTGCCGCTGGGGGAAATGTTTGGTTACGCGACCGACCTGCGTTCGGCGACACAGGGTCGCGCAACCTTCACGATGGAATTCCTAAAGTATACTGAAGCGCCCAGCAACATCACTGAAGAAATCAAGGCAAAAAACGCCTGATCCGCTTGCCTGGATCGGGATAACTCTATGTGTAGGAAGGAGCAGAGTAATGTCAAAAGAGAAGTTTGAGCGGCTGAAGCCCCACGTCAATGTTGGGACGATAGGACACGTGGACCATGGCAAGACGACGCTGACGGCGGCGCTGACGCGGGTATGTTCGGAGACCTGGGGAGGGCAAGCGGTAGCCTTTGATGGCATTGACAACGCCCCGGAAGAGCGCGAGCGCGGCATTA